>NZ_CP049905.1:3815286-4142929 GCF_011305535.1 Diaphorobacter sp. HDW4B | reverse complement strand
TAGTCGCGCGGATCGAGCTGCGCGAGCACCTGGCCCGCGCTCACATGCTGACCCAGTTCGGCCTGCCGCTGCACGATCTTGCCCGGCACGCGAAAGCCGATGCGCGATTCGACACGCGCGCGCACCTCGGCCGAATATTCGAGCTGCGCCTGCAGCGGCGAAGCCCCGACAGTCAGCAGCTTGACGGCACGAATCGGCTCGGGCGCGGGCTCCTTGCGGGAGCAACCCACGAGCGCTGTCGCAGCGATCAGCGAGATAGCCAGAGGGAGCGGACGCACCCAAGAAAAAACCCCGTACAGGGGTGTCCGGGGTGTGAAATCGGTCCGGTTTGGCTCGCCAACCGGGGAATCGCTGGTGCACATGCTCATGGCAGCATCCAAAAATAATTAATGACTGACTGGTTAGTAATCTATGAGAAGAGCTATCAGCCTGTCAAGCTCCACAATAGGGGGGTGAACCCGCACCAGCACCCTCCCTCCTCATCAGCAACCACGGTGACTTCTGCACCAGCCTTGGCCGAAGCCGTCACGCACTACGAGAACTTTCCCGTGGCGTCGTGGCTGTGCCCGCCCCATCTGCGCCAGCCGATTGCCGCCATCTACGGCTTTGCCCGCACGGCCGACGATCTGGCCGACGAGGGCGACGTGCTGCCCGAGCAGCGCCTGCACGATCTGGCCGAGTACCGTGCCGAACTGCAACACATCGCCGCCGGAAATGCGCCAAAGCCCTGCTGGCAAAAGGTCTTTGGCCCGTTACAGGTGCAGATCCGCGAGCACAAGCTGCCCGTGCAGTTGCTCGACGATCTGCTCGACGCCTTCATGCAGGACATCGTCTTCACGCGCGACGGCTGCACGTATTTGAACCAGCGCGAACTGCTGGACTACTGCCGCCGCTCGGCCAACCCGGTCGGTCGGCTGCTGCTGCATCTGTATGGCGTGAACGATGCGCGCTCGCTCGAACAAAGCGACGCGATCTGCTCTGCCCTGCAGCTCATCAATTTCTGGCAGGACCTGAGCGTGGACCTGCCGCGTGGCCGTCACTATCTGACCGACGAAGACTGCGAGCGCTTCAACGTGACGCGCAAGACCATCGCGGGCCAGCACCGCAGCGCCGACACCGACCGCCTCGTCATGCACAACGCCGCCACCGCACGCGCGCTGATGATGTCCGGCGCGCCGCTGGTCCACACGCTCAAGGGCCGCATCGGCTGGGAGTTGCGCATGGTCGTGCAAGGCGGGCTGCGCATTCTCGACAAGGTGGAAGCGCAGAACGGCGGCAGCCTCACGCAGCGTGCGACCATCAGGCCGTGGGATGCGCCGTTGATGCTGTGGCGCGCGGCGTGGATGTGAGCTGATCGCTCAGTCAGTCAATCAGTCGGCAAACAGTTCAAGCAACCGATCCAGCCCGCCGCTGTCGATGCGCACATTCGCCGCATCGTGCAGCACGGGCTTGCCGCCAAACGCCACGCCCAGCCCTGCAGCCGCGAGCATCGGCACGTCGTTCGCACCGTCGCCCACGGCAATCGCCTGCAGCATGGAAACGCCCAGCCTCGCGCACACTTCCTCAAGCCGCTGACGCTTTCCCTCGGCATCCACAAACGGCTTGCCAGGCTGCGTCAGCACCTTGCCGGTGAAGACGCCGTCGTTCAACTCCAGCACGTTCGCGTGTATTTCATCGAGCCCCAATCGCGCTATCAGCGAGTCCGCAAAAAAGGTGAACCCGCCCGTGATCGCCACGCCATGCAAGCCATGCGAACGACATGCCGCCAGCAGCGCCTCGACGCCGTCGGTGAGCGGCATATGCTCGTCGCGCACCTTGGCCAGCAGGCTCTCGGGCACGCCTTCGAGCAACGCGAGCCGCGCACGCAGGTTCTGCGCAAACTCGACATTCGCGCCCTGCATGGCCGCGCGCGTCATGGCTTCGATCTGCTCTTTCTTGCCGGTGAGTTCGGCCAGTTCGTTCACGGTCTCCGATGCGATCAGCGTCGAATCCATGTCGAACGCGATCACGCGAAAGTCGCTCCAAGCGAGCGGCAGATTCACGCCGCGCACATGCAAGCCATCGGCCACTTGCGCCCAAAGCGCATCACTCTGAACTCTCACGTCTGCCCACCTTTTTGCGCCGCAGCGCTGCCCAGCCAATCGACAAACCGGCGCGCGGTCTCGGCCACCGGGTTCTCGGTCTTGTAGAGCGCATACAGCCCCGCGCCGGTCAGCCGGGGCTGATCGAACAGCGGCTGCAAGCGCCCGCTTTGAATGTCTTCTTCCACCAGACACCACGGCGCAAGCGCAATGCCCAGATCGTTCATCGCCGCCTGCGCGCTCAGGAAGTGGTGATCGAACACCGGCCCCGGCAACTGCTTGGGCACGGCCAGCCCCGTGAGGCCAAACCAGTGCGGCCAGTCGGCCATGCAACCGCTCACTTGCAACAGCGGCAAGCCGAGGCAGTCCGCAGGCTTTTTCACCCCGTGCTTCTTGATGAAGCGCGGCGAAGCCACCGGCAGCAGATAGTCATCGAGAAAACGCACACAGGTGTGCTCGGCACGCTGTAGCGGCCAGCGCATCACCACCACATCGTTGGACGCATCGGCCTGTTCGATGAAGCGGCTGTTCACCGTGGCAAGCTGCACATCGACGCGCGGTGCCCAGTCCTGAAAATCGGCCAGACGCGGAATCAGCCACTTCATCGCGAGCGACGGCGTGGTGCACACCCGCAGAATGCGCGGCGCGTGCGGCGACTTGACGGTCTGCGTGGCGGTCGAGATGCGGTCGAGGCAGGCCTGCACCTCCAGAAAATACTCGCGTGCGTGCGGCAGCAGCACCACGCCGCGCGCCTCGCGCGCGAACAGCGGGCCGTCCAGATATTCCTCCAGCAGACGGATCTGCTGGCTCACCGCGCTGTGGGTGATGCTCAACTCATCGGCAGCCGCCGTGAAATTGGCATGGCGCGCCGCCGCTTCGAAGGCTCGAAGCGCTTTGAGCGGTGGCAGCGTGCGTTTGACCATTCACGAATGTGACAATTTGATTGCAATCAAACCATCTTAGTTGACCAAGCCATAAGAAAAACTAACGGCAACCCTTAAAAATTAGCGCTGGCCCATCAGGGCATGCCTTCCTATCATCGATTCGCGGGACCCATCCCGAGAACAGTTGGTTAGACACATGGCATCCATCACCATCGACGGCATCGTCAAACAGTTCAGCGGCAACACCGTGCTGCAGAACCTTTCCCTGCATATTCCCGACGGCGCGTTCTACACGCTGCTCGGCCCCAGCGGCTGCGGCAAGACCACGCTGCTGCGCTGCATTGCGGGCTTCTACGAACCCGATGCGGGCAAGCTGCTGTTCGACAAGGACGACGTGACCCGCGTGTCCACCCACCACCGCGACATCGGCATGGTGTTCCAGGACTACGCCCTCTTCCCCGACAAGACGGCCTTCGACAACGTGGCCTATGGCCTGCGCGCCCGCAAGGTCGCCAAGCCCGAGATCACCCGCCGCGTGACCGAGGCGCTCGAAAAAGTGGGCCTCGGTCAGCTCGCCGACCGCTACCCCGCGCAGATGAGCGGCGGCCAGCGCCAGCGCGTGGCCCTTGCCCGCGCACTGGTGATTCGCCCGCGCGTGCTGCTGATGGACGAGCCGCTGTCCAACCTCGACGCCAAGATGCGCCTGCAGATGCGCGACGTGATTCTCGATCTGGTGCGCGAAGCGGGCATCACCACGGTCTTCGTCACGCACGATCAGGAAGAGGCGCTCGCCATGTCCGACCGCATCGCCATCATGGATCGCGGCCGCATCGCGCAGCTCGGCACGCCGGAAGAACTCTACGGCACGCCCGTCAATTCCTACGTGGCGGACTTCATCGGCTCGGCCAACGTGCTGCCGGTGAGCACGCAGACCGTGGCGTCGGCCACCCCGTCGCATGTGCGCTACGAACTCGCGGGCCGCACGCTCGACGGCGTGACCGACAACGGCCAGCAAGTCGGCGCCAAGGGCGTGCTGATTGCGCGCCCCGAAGATCTCTCGCTCATGTCGCCCGCACCGCATGTGCCCAACGCCGTGCTCGGTCAGGTGATCCGTCGCCAGTACCTGGGCTTCAAAACGGCCTACCGCATCCAGCTCGACGCAGGCCCCGAAATCCGCGTGGAACTGCATGCGGGCAACACCGTGGCCGACTTCCACGCGGGCGACAAGGTGCAGGTGCTCGTGCCCATCGACTGCCGCGTCGTGGCGGCCTGATTCAGGAGCTGCATCATGAAAATCAAATGGTGGCCCTGGGGGTTTCTGACGCTCATCTGCCTCGTGCTGCTGGGCTTCTTCGTGCTGTATCCGCTCGCCACGCTGTTCAGCAACAGCGTGCTCAATGACGAAGGCAGCTTCTCGCTGCAAGCCTTTGTGCAACTGCTGCAGGACAGCGAATACGTGAAGGCTTTCTGGAACACGCTGATCCTCGGATTCAGCGTCACTCTGTGCACCGTGCTCATCGGCGTGCCGTTCGCGTACATGGTCGCGCGCTACGAGTTTCCGCTCAAGAATCTGGTGGCTGTGCTGCCGATTCTCACCATCGTGATTCCCGAAATCATCGTCGGCCAATCGTGGCTGCTGGTGCTGGGCAACAACGGCATCGTCACCAATTTCTTCGCCGATCGCGGCATCGAACTGCCCTCGTTCTACGGCTGGACGGGCATGGTCTTCTCGATGACGCTGGTGTACTACACCTACATCTATCTCGGCGTGCTGGCCGCCCTGCGCGGCTTTGACGGATCGCTCGAAGAAGCAGGCCTGAGTCTCGGCACATCGCCGCTCGTCACCAAGTGGCGCGTGCTGGTGCCGGTGATGCTGCCTGCGGTGCTGGTGAACGCGCTCGTCGTGTTCACGCTGGTGGTCGGCAACTTCGCGCTGTCGATGCTGCTGGGCAGCCGCGTACCGCTGCTCTCGGTGATGACGTACAACACCTTCGTGAGCGAAATGGGCGGCAGCCCTGCCCTGCAAAGCGCGATGTCGGTGGTCTCCATCGTCATCGTCGCCATCGTGCTGTTCGTGCAAAAGCGCGTCGTCGAACGCAAGATCTACACGATGACGCAAGGCCGCGCACCCGCGCCGGAGCGCGTGAAATCATGGGCATCGGCGCTGTTCACCAGCACGGTCGGCATCGTCATTCTGGCGTCGCTGCTGCCGCTGATCGTGGTGTTCATCGCCGCTTTCACTGCCACCAGCGGACCGGTCATGCAATGGGGCTCGTGGTCGCTCGACAGCCTCACGCGCGCGATTCGCCATGCGCCCGAGCCCATCATCAACTCGCTGCAGTTCTCGTCGATTGCGACCGTCGTCGGCGTCGCCTTTGCGGTGCTGGTGAGCTATCTGACCATCAAGAAGCGCAACGCCGCCACGCAACTGCTCGACTACATCGTCGTGCTGCCGCTGACCATCTCCGGCACGGTGCTCGGCATCGCACTGGTGCAGACCTTCAACACCGGCTGGCTGGTGCTCGCGGGCACCTCGGGCATCATGGTGCTGGCCTACGCCGTGCGCCGACTGCCGTTCGCGGTGCGCAATGCGACGTCGACGCTGTTCAACATCCCCGAGTCCATCGAAGAGGCATCGATCAGCCTCGGCGTGTCGCCGCTGATGACCTTCTTCAAGGTGATCCTGCCCGCGATGAAAGCCTCGCTGATCTCGGCGGCCATCCTCATGTGGGTCACGACCATCTCCGAGTTGTCCGCCTCCGTGGTGGTCTACAGCGGCGGTCTGGAAACCATGCCGATCGCGATCTTCCGACAAGTGGACGGCGGTCGTCTGGGCCTCGCATCGGCCTACGGCGCAGCGCTGGTCACGGTGATTCTGGTGCCGATCTTTGTGTCGATCAAAGTCTTCCGCATCAACCTCTTTTCAAGCAAGTAAGCCCTATTTTTTTCACACCAGGAGCGAGACCATGAAACTCAAAAAAGCCCTCATCCAGACCACCTTCGCCGCCATCGGTCTCGTGGCCACCATGGCCCACGCGCAGACCGTGGTGCTGTACTCGTCCAACAACACCGAGACCATCGAAACCGCGCTCGACGTGGTGAAGAAGAGCGCGCCCAACCTCAAGGTGCAGCAGGTCACCGGCGGCACGGGCTCGCTCATGAAGCGCATTCAGGCCGAAGCCAAGAACCCGCGCGGCGATGTGCTGTGGAGCGGCGGCTTCGGCACGCTCGGCGCATACAAGGACCTGCTGCAGCCCTACAAGGGCCCGGGCCTGGAAAGCATTCCGCCCGAGTTCCGCGGCCCGAATGATCTGTGGGTCGGCACGAACGTGCACGTCATGGTCATGATGGTCAACGAGCGCCAGCTCAAGGGCAACGCCGCGCCCAAGACCTGGTCCGACCTGATGAAGCCCGAATGGAAGGGCAAGTTCGCGATCACCGATCCGAGCAAGAGCGCCACGGCCTACATGCTGGTCTACGGCCTGCTCAAGCAATTCGGCAAGGACGGCTTGGAAAAGATCGCCGCCAACGCGGTGGTCACCTCGTCGTCCGGCACCACCTACAAGGGCGTGGCCTCGGGTGAGTACGCCGTGGGCCTGACGATTGAATACGCCGCGCAGGAATACGTGGCAGGCGGCCAAAAGGAAATCAAACTGGTCTACCCCAGCGAAGGCAGCTACCTCGCGCCCGAAGGCATGTTCATCGTGAAGGGCGCGAAGAACATGGACGCCGCCAAGACGCTGTACAACGCGCTCATGAGCAAGGAAGTGCAGGAGGCCGAACTCACCAAGAATTTCCGCCGCCCGACACGCACCGACATCCAGGTCTCCAAGCTCACGACGCTGCCCGATCTGAAGTCGATCAAGATCTTCCCGCTGAACCAGGACGCCGCTTCGGCTGAATACGAACAGCTCGTCGCGCTGTGGAATATCGCAGTAAGCAAGGCACGCTGATCCGCTGAAATCGGGTTTGCAAAAGAAGCGGCTGAACTGCGGTTCAAGCCGCTTTTTTCATGCCGATGCCCATGCGCTGGCTGCTTTCCAGTATCTGCGCCAGCACCTGCGGCACCTGCTCTGCCGCCTTGCTCTGCACACGAAGCGTGGCGCGCTTGTGCTGATCCAATTGCCGCAGCAGCTTGTCCACAGCAAGGTCAATGCGCTTGTAGCTCGGCAGCACCAGGCCGAGCTTGTTGTCGCGCACCCAGTCTGTGCAATAACGCTCCTGCGGCATGGTGAAGGCATTGCGCACCACGATGGGCGGCAGGCCCATGTGCACGGCTTCGCTCAAACTTCCGCTGCCCGGTTTGCCGATGAAGAAATCCGCAAGCTGCATATAACGCGCCATCTCGCGTGTGTAATCGAGCACCACGGTCGGCGCGTTGCGCTTCATCGCACGCATGGCCGTGGCAAGCGCCGCATTGCGGCCACAGGCGACGATGAGCTGCGTGCCGCTCAAACGCTGGGCCATCGGCAACATGGCCTTGGAGCCTTCGGAGCCAAACAGAATCAGCCCCACGGGCTTGGATGGATCGAGCCCCAAAGCCGCCCGCTCCCTGTCGCGATCCAATGGTTGAACCTGATGGAACTGCTCGCCCAACAACATGCCCGATACGCCCCAGGCTCGGTGCGGTGCAATGCCTGACGCACGCGCCTGCGCCAATGCGTAAGGCGAGCCGCACACCAGAATCTGCTGCGTCTGCGGCTCGGTCCAGAAGCGCGGCGGGCAATCGGCCAGATCGGTCATCACGGTGACGAACGGACTGGCAGGTTGCGCGACTGCGAGCGCATCCGCCATCGCGCGGTTGAAATTGGGAATCAGCGACACAACCATCGCCGGGGCCGTTTCGCTCCAATGCCTGGTAAGCGACTGCACCAGCGAGCGATGACCAAAGCGGATCATCTGCTGCAGCACCCGCAACTCCTGCGACAGTCCCAGCGTCCAACCGCGCGCCAGTCGCTTGTTGTAGACATCTTCGGGCTCCATGCCCGTCCAGTGACGAAAACGCGCGTTGGGATCAAGCACCTCGAACAGATGCGTGCGCTTGACCTGCCAATCCAAACCTGCGCGTGCAATCGCCGATTCCAGCGCCAACGACGAAGCACGATGGCCCCCGCCCGCATTGAAGTACACCAGTTCGATCACCGGCATGTCAGACCGTGGAGACTGTTGCAGATTCATCTTCATTCATCACCTCCCCCGCAGTCGTCGTCTGGCTCTTGCGCACCGACGTTGCAGACTTCATTTCATCGGCCCACTGAATGATTTCCAACGTGCCATCCGCATGCTCGGCAAGCGCCGTCAGGCTCTCCACCCAGTCGCCATCGTTGGCATACAGAATGCCATCGATATCGCGCATCTCGGCATGGTGAATATGGCCGCAGATAACGCCCTGCAAACCGCGCTTTCCGGCCTCTCGCGCGACGGCGTTTTCAAAATCACCCACATAGTTGACGGCACGCTTGACCTTGAGCTTCAGGTACTTGGAGAGCGACCAGTAAGGCAGCCCCATGCGTGCGCGCATCGAGTTGAGATGGCGGTTGAGCTTGAGCGTGAATTCATAGAGCGAGTCGCCCACATAAGCCAGCCACTTGGCACACTGGATCACGCCATCGAACAGATCACCATGAATCACCCACAGCTTGCGACCGTCCGCCGTTTCGTGAATCCAGTCTTCGGCCACATGCACGCCGCCAAAATCAAGCTGCAGATAACGCCGAGCAAACTCGTCATGGTTGCCCGGAATGAAGATCACCCGCGTGCCCTTGCGCGCCTTGCGCAGCAGCTTCTGCACGACATCGTTGTGCGCCTGTGGCCAGTACCACTGACGGCGCAATTGCCAGCCATCGATGATGTCGCCCACGAGAAACAGCGTCTCGCATTCCGTGTGCTTGAGAAAATCGAGCAACGCCTTGGCCTGACAACCGGGCGTGCCCAGATGCAGATCGGAGATCCACAGCGTTCGATACCGCTTGGGGGGTCTGGACGCATCGAGCATGTCGTCGACCAAGTCGGGCGGCACGTCCTCCGCTGGAGGGGTTTGGATAAAAGCGTTCAGCAGGGCGTCATCGCGTTTCATGAGCCTGCATGTTGGGGGGCTGACGAGTCAGGCTCGTGACGGATATGGGGCAGTTTCGTGACTATCTGGCACTTGCCTTTTCCCCTTTTGGGGCGTGTAAGGTTCGTTTTTTGCTCCTGTCAGGGGTTTTCTTACGGGTGCCGGGACTGCCCCCGGCTGGGCAGTAATTTTTTGCTTGCGCCAAAAAGTCACCAAAAATCGCTTTGAATTCGGGGGCACGCGGCAGAACTCACAGCGAGCCCCGAAGGGCTCTCCGTTCGGGCAACCGCCGCGAGTCAGTGGTTTCATAAGAGGTGTGTCACGGCACTTCGCGTTGCTCGTGCTGCATCTCGCGACGTCGCGAGATGCCTGGGCATAGGTGCGGTGAAGAAACTCATTTCGTCGCGATACTCGCGCCTCCGCTGCTGCACCGCAGAGTGCAGCAGCGCCCTCCCCAGTTTTGGTCTGACTCACGATAGTTGCCCGAACGGAGCGCCTACGGCGCAAAGTGAGTGCTATCGTGGGTATTCAAAAGCGCGCTTTTGGTGACTTTTCGCGCGCCAGCGAAAAGTTACTCCGCCGCCGAGCGGAACTCCCGGCCTCCGTAAACAAACCCCCAGCAGGAGCAAAAAAAGACCACTCAGCGCGCAGCAACCGCGCCACGTTGCCTATGCGCCCATCCCCACATGGCAGCCCCCGCCAAAATCATAGGCAAACACAACCACTGCCCCATGCTCAGCCCCATGGACAGAATGCCCAGAAAATCATCCGGCTCGCGGAAGTACTCCGCGATGAATCGGAACACGCCATACCCCACGAGGAACGCGGCCGACACCTCGCCCAGTTTGCGGGGCTTGCGCGCGTACAGCCACAGCAGCACGAACAGCAGCAGACCTTCCATCAGAAACTGATAGATCTGCGATGGATGGCGCGGCAGCATGGAGCCGCTTTGGGGGAACACCATGCCCCATGGCAGATCGGGGCTGGAGAAACGGCCCCAGAGTTCGCCGTTGATGAAGTTGCCGATGCGACCAGCCGCCAGGCCCGTTGGAACGCAGGGTGCGATGAAGTCGGTCACTTCCAGCCATGGACGCTTGCGGGAATGGGCGAACCAGATCATCGAAGCGATCACGCCCAGCATGCCGCCGTGAAAGCTCATGCCGCCTTGCCAGACAAAAAAGATTTCCAGCGGGTGCGACAGGTAGTGGCCTGGTTTGTAGAACAGGCAGTAGCCGAGTCGCCCGCCGACAACGACGCCGACGACGCCAAGGAACAGGATGTCTTCGACGTCCTTGCGCGTCCAGGCGCGGTTGCCTGTCATCGACGCATAGGGCTCGTGCTTGAGACGGCGGGTGCCAAGGAACATGAACAGGCCAAACGCCACCAGGTAGGTGATGCCATACCAGTGGATGGCGAGCGGGCCGAGTTGCAGGGCGACGGGATTGATATGCGGGTACATCAGCATGATGGGCGGCATTTTGCCGCATGCGTCTGTCCGCACGGAGACAAACGGGTTTGCGCGCTCGAATGGAATCATTTGCGAGAGTGGCAGAATTTGTGCGATCAATGTCCTTGCTGCCACGCCAGAACGCGCGCACACTTGCATCCATGCCAAGGAAATCTTCCACCGCCGCCAACAAAGCACGTCGCGCCAGCGAGGGCCATCTCGTGGTCTGCGTGGGATATGACAATGCGATGAGCCTCGACATCGCCGGACCGCTGCAGGTGTTTGCGACGGCCAATGATGTGCGGATCAAGCAAGGCTTGAAGCCTTGGTATCTGCCGCAGTTGGTCGCAAAAAAGGCGGGCGTCGTGAACACGTCAAGCGGACTCAAGATGCTGGCCGAAGCCGGTTGGCGTGATCTGACCTTGCCCACCAACTGCACGGTGCTGATTCCGGGCGGTGATGGCATCAACGTGGTCCAGCACGATGAAGCGCTGCGCGCGTGGCTGCAGCGCATCGAGCCGCAGGTGATGCGTCTGGGCTCCGTGTGTTCCGGTGCCTTGGTGCTCGCACGGGCCGGGTTGCTGGATGGATGCGCGGCGACCACGCACTGGTGCCGCGTGGATCAACTGCGCGAGATGAATCCGGACATCGTGGTGGACAGCGACAGGCTGCACACCTTCGACGCCGATCACCCTGTCTACAGCCATCTGTTCACCTCAGCGGGCGTGACGGCGGGCATCGACCTTGCGCTGGCTTTGGTCGAGGCCGATCTGGGCCGCGCCACTGCGCTGGCCGTGGCGCGGCAATTGGTGATGTTCATGCGCAGACCCGGTGGACAGGCGCAGTTCAGCCCGCTGCTTGCGGCGGAGACCACGCATGCGCCGCGTCTGGCGACGCTGCTTGACTGGATACCCGGCCAGATCGGTACCGACCTGAGTGTGGACCGGCTTGCCGAACAAGCCTGCCTGCCGCCGCGCACATTGGCGCGCGTGTTCCAGAAAGAGTTGGGAACGACGCCCGCGAAATACGTGGAGCGGGTGCGCGTCGAAGCGGCTTCTGCGCTGCTCGGGCAACAGCAAGCATCCGTGTCGACCGTCGCGCGGCTGTGCGGCTTTGGCCATCCAGAGAACCTGCGCCGCAGTTTTCACAAGCATCTGGCCGTGAGCCCGCAGGCCTTTGCCGAGCGATTCGGCACGGGCTGAAGTACGGGCTGAAGTCCGGCCTTCCACTTTTTTATTCGCAACCTTCGCCCGCTGGCTCCATCAGAGCAGCGGCCGGGCGTTCCTGCGCCATCCGTTTTCGAGAGGAGTCCTTCCATCATGATGCTGCGTCGCTATCCCCAACTTGCCGTGCTCAGCGCGGCGCAGGCCCTGTACTGGTCCTGCTCGATCATCGGCATTGCGCTGACGGCTCTGGTCGGCCAGCGCCTTGCACCCTCGCCGCTGCTGGCGACCTTGCCGCTCGCCCTGCTGGTGCTCGGCAATCTGCTGGCCGTGGGTGCGCTCGCGCGCTGGATGCAACAATCCGGCCGACGTCGCGGACTGCAGCGGGGCGCGGTGTTCGGCATTGCAGCGGGACTGCTGGCAGCGTTTGCCGTGCATGCGCAAAGCTACTGGCTGTTCTGCGGATCGATGCTGCTGCTTGGCGCTTATCAGGCATCGGCGGGCTTTTACCGCTTTGCTGCGCTCGATGGCGTGGACACCCTGCACAAGGGCCGCGCCGCCGCGTGGGTGGTGGCGGGCGGAATCGCCGCTGCCCTGCTCGCCCCCAGCGCCGCACTGCATGCCGTGAACTGGCTTGCCACGCCGATGGCAGGAGCCTATGTCTTCATCGCGGTGCTGTCGCTGTGCGCCTTGGTTCTGTTGAACTGGCTGCCGTCCAGCGAATCGGCACAGCCCGGCAAAGCCGCTTCAAGCAAAGCGCTGCGCAAAGAACTCTGGTCGCGCCCCGCTGTGCGTCAGGCTTTGTGCATCACGGCTTGCGGGCATGGTCTGATGATTCTGGTGATGAACGCCACGCCGCTGGCCATGCACGATCACGGCCATGCGCTCGGTACCTCCACGCATGTGATCCAGTGGCATGTGCTGGGCATGTTTCTGCCGTCGCTGGTGGCGGGCTCGCTGGTTGATCGCTGGGGTGCCAGACCGGTGGCATGGATCGGTGCGCTGCTGCTCGCAGCGAGTTCCGCTATCGCGTTGAGCGGCCTGTCGGCCACGCTGTTTCTGGTCAGCTCGCTGCTGCTGGGCGCGGGCTGGAATCTCATGCTGCTGGCGGGCACGACCCTGCTCACGCTCGCCCATTCGGCCGAAGAACGCTCCACCGCGCAGCCGATGATGGAGTGGACCAACAGCGCGGTCGCGGCCATCATGTCGTTCAGTTGCGGCGCGCTCATGCAGACGCTGGGTTGGCAGGCGATCAACATCTTCGCGCTCGTCGTGCTGCTGGCGGTGGCATGGTGGCTGAGCAGGCCGATGAATGCGACTAAGAATCAGGCTGCCCAGCAGGCTCTGTGAATTGCCAGCTCGATTTGCAGGCGAGCGGCAAAGCGCGCGATACTTCAGGCCATACGAAATCCAAAAAAGAAAGAATCCGACCATGCAAGGCCAGCCTGAAGTCATCGAAAGCCTGAAGGAACTGCTGCGCGGCGAGCTTGCCGCCCGCGACCAGTACTTCATCCACTCGCGCAACTACGAAGATCAGGGCTTTGTGCGTCTGTACGAGCGCATCAGCCACGAGATGGAAGAGGAAACCGCGCACGCCGACGCCATCCTGCGCCGCATTCTGATGCTGAACGGCAAGCCCGACATGCGCCCCCACGCGTTCGAGCCCGGCGACACCGTGGTCGAGATGCTCAAGAAGGATCTGGACACCGAATACACCGTGCGCGCCAACTTGAAGGACGCGATGGCGCTGTGCGAAACCCACCGCGACTACGTCAGCCGCGACATCCTGCTCGCGCAACTGGGCGACACCGAAATGGACCACGCCTACTGGCTGGAAAAGCAGATCCGCCTGATCGACCAGATCGGCCTGCAGAACTATCTGCAGACTCAATCCGCGCCTTCGTCGTCCGCCGACGCCTGATTTCGGGCTTTCAAGCTTTCAGTCGCGCGCCGAGATCGACAGCTCCAGCGGCTTTTGCGGCTTTTGCGGCCGCAGCGTCACATGCAGGAGCGGCACGGGCGCGCGCATTCCCTCCGGCGCAGTCAGCCGCCAACGCTGCAGCAGCAGCGCAGCCACCAGACTCATCTCCGCCGTCGCCAGATGCTGACCCAGACAGACGCGCGGCCCGGTGCCGAAAGCCATCCACGCGCCGCGCGGTGCTCTGGACAGTTCGCTCGCCTCACCATCTGACGACAGAAACCGCTCGGGATTGAAGGCTTCGGGCTGCGCAAACCAGCGCTCATCCTTCTGCCCCACATGCAGCGGAATCATGAACTGCGTGCCTGCCGGAAACACATATCCGCCCAGCGCAATCGGCTGCTGATTCACGCGGCTCATCAGCATGGGCGCGGCGGGATAAAGGCGCATGCTTTCCTGAATGCTTGCGCCGAGCAACGGCATCGCGGACAACAACGACTGCCATTGCGACTCGTCTTTCAAGCCTTCCAGCGACCGCGCATCCGGCAAGATGCTGCGCACCTCCTGCGCGATGCGCTCTTGCCAATGCGGATTGCTGGCCATGCACCAGGTCCACCAGGTGAGCGTCGACGCCACGGTTTCATGTCCGGCCTGAAACGCCGTCGTGCATTCCTCATGCACCGCAGAAATCGGCCACGCATCGGGAGCCGAACGATGCAGATGCAGCAGACGCGCGAGCAGGTCATCGGGCCATTCCGAATCAGCCACGCGCAGCCGCGCCTCGATGTGCTTGTCGATGAAGGCATTGAGCTGCCCGATCGCTTGCCGCTTGCGCATCTGGCTCGGTAGCCAAGACGGAAAAAACCGCGACGGAATATAGAACTCGCGATTCGCGGCCTCGGTGATCACGCGCAGATCATGCTGGGCCTGCCGCGACTCCTCGCCCATCGCGCACGAGAACATCACCCGCGCGATGACGTCCATGGTGAGCGCCGTGAGTTCCTCTTCCACCGGCCAGCGCTGCTCGCCCGCATTCGCCTTGGGCCAACGCTGCAAAGCCTCCTGCGTGACGGCCGCCATGCTCGGCAAAAGCGACTGCACAGCCGCAGGACTGAAGGCCGGATTCAGCGCCTTGCGTTTGCGTTTCCAGTCCTCGCCCTCGGCCACCAGCACGCTGTTGCCATGCATCTGCGCAAACACCGAACGCGCACGCTCCCAGCGCGTCAGTTGATCATGGTGATTCACCAGCAACTCGCGCGCCAGCGACGGATGCATTACCAGCACCAGATGCTGTGGCCGGATGTGCAGATGCACCAGATCGCCGAACTGTGCATGCCAGCGCCGAAACTGCCCGAGCGGATCGCCCGACATCTGGTGCAGCAAGCCCCAGCCGGTCAGCCAGACCCTGGGACCGGGCGGCCAAGCGCCCTGCGGACGGGACGCAGGCTCCGCAGCCGAGCGCCCCGCCATGGGACAGCCCCCGTTCACTGCCGAGTCGTTCTCCGTGCGAACCATTGCCATTTCTCCGAATGCCGATGCAGAAATATGCCCACAGTACACCGCACTCCCCGACTCCGGCAATCCCACGCAGGTGGGGTGGTCCTGCATGCTTCATTCATTGTTCCAGAAACAGAACGTTGAAGCTGAATTTCGCCCACTACTCAGCGCATTGTTTCATCCCCATACTATGAACATGTTCAACGGTGCTCCGATCAAACAGGAGCGCCCCGCCAAGGAGAAACGTCATGCTGAAGAAAGTACTGGGTGTCCACGAAGCCCCTGCCCGCCATTGGGTGGGCAACGGCTTTCCCGTGCGTTCGCTGTTCAGCTACAACGACCACGGCCGCTCGCTGAGCCCGTTCCTGCTGCTCGACCATGCCGGTCCGCAACGCTTTGACCCCGCCAACAAGCCACGCGGCGTCGGCGTGCATCCGCACCGTGGATTCGAGACCGTCACCATCGTCTACGAAGGCGAAGTGGCGCACCGCGACTCCACCGGCGCAGGCGGCACCATCGGCCCCGGCGACGTGCAGTGGATGACGGCCGCGTCCGGCATCCTGCACGAAGAGTTCCACTCCGAAGCCTTCACCCAGACCGGCGGCATGCTGGAAATGGTGCAGCTCTGGGTGAACCTGCCCGCCAAGGACAAGAGCGCCGCGCCCGGCTATCAGAACCTGCTGAACAAGGACATCCCGAGCGTCGATCTGCCCAACGGCGCAGGCCGCGTGCGCGTGATTGCCGGTGACTTCGATGGAGGCAAGGGCCCTGCCCGCACCTTCACGCCCATCAACGTATGGGACGTGCGACTGAACGCAGGTGCCACAGCCGAACTGCCCACCGTCTCCGGCCACACGCTGGCGCTGGTGGTGCTGCGCGGCACGCTGCTGGTCAACGGCGAGGAAATCGTCCGCGAAGGCCAACTCGTGCGCATGGAACGCGAAGGCGACACCGTGACGCTGGAGGCCAACAACGACGTGACCCTGCTGTGGCTCGCAGGCGAGCCGATCGACGAGCCTGTGGTCGGCTACGGTCCGTTCGTGATGAACACACAGACCGAAATCGTTCAGGCGATGGAGGACATGCGCAGTGGGGAGTTTGGGCGGATGGCGGCATCCCAAGCGCCATCAGCGCTGGTCGAAGCGTCGGACCCGGCGCATGCTCCGGCGAATTGAAGCAGTCAACTCAGTTATCAATTGAGCATATCAAGGGCACTTCGGTGCCCTTTTCTCTATTACTCGCGGCTTTTCATCAGTATTAACAAGTTTTAACAATTGCATTCATCAAAACGATGCAACGATGCAGAAATAGCTGTGATCCAGACGCTCCCTATCGTGCAAAAAATGAATTGCAAAGATAAGCCCGAAAAAAACAACAACGTCACGCAGCCTGTTCGACTGGTTCAGTTGTCCATTCCTCTGGGCTGACATGCGCTCCAACGCGGCGCATGTTCGCTTGTGTCCGAATCTGATTTTCAAGTTTTGGGAGACTTCATGCTGCCGCCGCCTTTTGCCCAACATGTTGTTGCGCGCCTGATTTCCGGCTCGATTTTTCTGACTGCAGCAGGGCTTTGCTCAACAGCGTTTGCTGCGCCCACCATCTCAATCCCGGCTGGCACACAGACGGTCAACGAAAATCTGGCACTCACCAACGCTACGCGAACGCAGTTGAATTTCGCCAGTTTCATTCAACTGGTGGCGTCATCCCCCGCCGATTCAACTTCGACGTTCAAGGTCAGACTTTCTGTGACCCATGGTGCGGTGTACCTCAGTACCACAGCGGGTCTGGCGGCGGCTGGGGGGACTTTGTTTGACGCCGCGACGAACGCACCCGTCGGACCTATGCTCAATCATGGGCCCAGCACAAATATCGACTCCATCACTGTCCAAGGCACTTTTGCTGCAATCAATACTGCGCTGACGAATCTCGTCTACACGCCCAACATCTACTACAACGGCAGCGACGTACTGAAAATCGAGGTCTTCAATCCGGGTTTGCCTGCCGTTTTCGATGCCACCGCGACGCCGCTTGCGACAGCCACAGCGAGCATTTCTGTTGCCGCAACCACTGCCAATCAACGCAAAGTGGCACTCAACGACTTTAATGGAGTGACGCAAAATCAGACCGCCTCCGGCAACGTCCTGAGCAACGACCTCAATCCCGGCCCCGGATTGGCGGTCACAGCGTTCACGGTCGGCGGAGTGGCAGGTACCGTCGGCACCGACTTTCCCATCGCAGGCGTCGGCGTATTCAATCTGGCGTCCACTGGTGCCTACACCTTCAAGCCTGCCGCCAACTATCTCGGCCCCATCCCCGAGATTGCCTATACCGCAACAGACACCTCGCCTTACACGACCAACTCCAGCCTGTGGTTGACCATGCTGCCGGTCACCAGAGTCAGTGGCACAGCCGACATCAATGCACCCGATGCGTCGCAGGCGATGAAGGCCGACACCAGTGGGGATGGAATCATTGACGAGGCAGAAGCAAGAGCGGGGGTGGCCAATTACGTCAACATCTCCACGCCCAATAATCTTTCGCTGGCCGGGGGAACGTACACCAAGGACATCGACGGCGTGAACATCGTGCCGGTCACGATTCGCGGTCTCAGCACCAACAACCCCGGCGGAGGCTGGTTGCAACCCAGCTTGGCAGCAGCAACCTCCATGATGGACTATGGCGAATGGGGAACCAACCCATCCTTCGGCCCGCTGGGCCCCAGCTTCGATTTCGAGATGGCTTTTGCCAAAAAAACCGTGGCACGGCTGTCTACGCTCGTCGCCCCCCCACAACACCTCCCACCCATGTCAACAGCAAACAGGTTGGCACCGAAGTCGTCTCCTTCACGGCCAAAGGGGCAGCAGCAGGATTTGACTGGATCATTCCCAGCATCTACCTGGACCAGACCAATGACCCGCTGACGAATGCGTCTGCACTCTACGGCATTCAGCGCATCGTCCGATCCACAACCACCGTGGCGAACGACACCATCACCATCTATGGGGCGGCACCAAACCACAACACAGGCCCCAAGGTGGCCTACGAAGTCTTCACGAATCAAGCCGTCGATGGCGTGCTCGTGCATCACAAGACCGTCATCTACACCAACGCTCAGCAGGTCTCAGGGGTGCAATTGGCGGTTCAGCCCCTCGTCAACAATCCTCCCGTGGACCCCGACGACACGAATACGGCCTACAAGAACGCCACGTTGACCGTGAGCGCAGCCAATGGTGTTCTCAACGGTGCGAGCGACCCGGACACGGGCGACATTCTCAGCATTCTCTGGTTCCAGCTTCCCGGTGACACGACGGTCTACGCTGCAGGTCAAACCGCCAACATTGCAGGCGTTGGCACGCTGCAGATCAACGCCGATGGCAGCTACGTGTTCACGCCTGCCGCCAACTACGTCGGTCCCGTTCCGGTTTCCACCTATACGGTGACCGATGGCAATGGCGGGCTCGACACCTCGACGCTCACCATCACGATGGCCAACAACGATCCGCCCATCGATGGCAACGAAGTGGAGACCACGCCGCAGGGCACTCCCATCAGCAAGAACGTGCTGAGCAATGCGACCGACCCACAGAACGACCCGTTGAGCATCACCGGCTTCGTCGTTGGCGGTACGCCATACAACCCGGGCGACACGGCCACACTCCCGGGCGTCGGAACGTTGCTGATCAATGCCGATGGCAGCTATGTGTTCACGCCTTTGGTCACTTACACAGGTGCCGTTCCGCAAGCAACCTACACGGTCAGCGACGGGCATGGCGGAGTGGACACGTCCACGCTCGACATCACGATCACCCCGCATGTTCCGGCAGCACCTGCCAGCACTCCGGAAGACACACCAGTCCCCGTCACTGGCGTCACGATTCCGCCTGCGGGAGCGACAGTCACCACGACAGTCACGGTGACGAATGGGACTGCCACCGTCTCCACCGGCGGTGCGACCGTGACAGGCAACGGCACCAGCACCATCACGATCACCGGCACACCCGCACAGGTGAACGCTGCCCTGAGTGGTTTGACCTTCACCAACACGCCGGACTACAACGGCCCCGCATCGGTCACTATCACGCCGGACAACGGAGCCGCACCGCAGACTGTCCCCATCCCCGTGACGCCTGTCGTCGATGTCACCGACGACGCTCGCACCACGCCGCTGAACACGCCCGTGACGATTCCTGTGCTGGCCAACGACAGTTTCGAAAATCCCGCCCGGGTCATTTCGGAAATCAATGGGCAGGCCGTGACAGTCGGCACGCCGATCACCGTAACCAATGGCACTGTCACGGTTCAGGCGGACAACACGGTGATCTTCACGCCCGACAAGGACTACACGGGCACTGCCCAGTTCACCTATACCGTGTCAGCGGGCGGAGTGAAGGAAACCGCGAACGTGACCGTTACCGTGAACGGCAGCACCGCAGCTCCCACACCAGTCCCCGTGGGCGGCAGTTTGTTTGGCGGCCTGATGGTCACGCTGATGGCGGCATGGGGCATGCGGAATTTGCGTCGCCGCAAACCATAAAGCGATAAAGCCGTCCAACAAAAACGCACCCATGGCTTGCTGCCGGGGTGCGTTTTTCATTGCACTCGACCAAACCCGGACATCGCTCATTCCGTGTTGTCCACGAGTGTGAAAGAGGCATCCCTCACAGCACGCGCCGCTGCAATGCGGATACGGAGCCCAAGAAAAAGCCGCTCACGAGGAGCGGCTTGGTCATCGAGGCATGAGGCGCGCTCAATCGTCCAGCAGCGACGTGTCGCGCACCGCGCCCTTGTCGGCAGAGGTCACCAGCTTGGCGTAGGCCTTGAGCGCGGTGGACACCTTGCGTGGGCGTGGCTTGCTGGGCTTCCAGCCCTTGGCGTTCTGCTCTTCGCGGCGGCGGGCGAGTTCTTCGTCGCTCACCAGCACGTCGATGGTACGGTTGGGGATGTCGATGCGGATCTTGTCGCCGTTGCGCACGAGGCCAATGTTGCCGCCAGCGGCCGCTTCGGGCGAGCAGTGGCCGATCGACAGGCCCGATGTGCCGCCCGAGAAACGACCGTCGGTGAGCAGCGCGCAGGCCTTGCCCAAGCCCTTGGACTTGATGTAGCTGGTCGGGTACAGCATTTCCTGCATGCCGGGGCCGCCCTTGGGGCCTTCGTAGCGCACGACGACCACGTCGCCCGCCTTGACCTTGTCGGCCAGGATGTTCTCCACGGCTTCGTCCTGCGACTCGACGACGTGCGCCGGGCCTTCGAACACGAGGATGGAGTCATCCACGCCCGCCGTCTTCACCACGCAGCCGTCGAGCGCGATATTGCCCTTGAGCACGGCCAAGCCGCCTTCCTTGGAGAAAGCGTGGTCATACGAGCGGATGCAGCCTTCGGCGCGATCCAGATCGAGGCTGGGCCAACGGGTGCTCTGGCTGAACGCCACTTGCGTGGGGATACCGGCAGGACCCGCCATGTAGAAGGTCTTGACGGCTTCGTCAGTGGTGCGGGTGATGTCCCACTGCGCGAGCGCGTCCTTCATGGTCTTGGCGTGCACGGTGGGCACATCGGTGTGCAGCTTGCCTGCGCGATCGAGTTCACCAAGGATGGCCATGATGCCGCCTGCGCGGTGCACGTCTTCGATGTGGTATTTGTTGGTGTTGGGAGCCACCTTGCACAGCTGCGGCACGGTGCGCGAGAGGCGGTCGATGTCGGTCATGCCGAAGTCGATTTCGGCTTCTTGCGCAATCGCCAGCAAGTGCAGGATGGTGTTGGTGGAGCCGCCCATCGCGATGTCGAGCGTGATGGCGTTCTCGAACGCCTTGAAGCCCACCGAGCGCGGCAGGATGCTCGCGTCTTCCTGTTCGTAGTAGCGCTTGCACAGTTCCACGGCCAGACGACCGGCGCGCTTGAACAGCTGTTCACGGTCCGAGTGCGTGGCCACCACGGTGCCGTTGCCCGGCAGCGCCAGGCCCAGCGCTTCGGCCAGGCAGTTCATGGAGTTGGCGGTGAACATGCCCGAGCACGAACCGCAGGTCGGGCAAGCGGAGCGCTCCACTTCGGCCACCTCTGCATCGCTCACCTTGTCGTCGGCGGCCATCACCATGGCGTCGATCAGGTCGAGCTTCTTGATCTGGATGGTTTTCACGCCATCAACACCGGGCACGGCCAGCTTGACCTTGCCGGCCTCCATCGGGCCACCCGAGACGAACACGACCGGAATGTTCAGGCGCATGGCGGCCATCAGCATGCCGGGGGTGATTTTGTCGCAGTTGCTGATGCAGACCATCGCGTCGGCGCAGTGCGCGTTCACCATGTACTCGACCGAGTCGGCAATGATTTCGCGGCTGGGCAGCGAATACAGCATGCCATCGTGGCCCATGGCGATGCCGTCGTCCACGGCGATGGTGTTGAATTCCTTGGCGACGCCGCCAGCGGCTTCGATCTCGCGCGCGACGAGCTGGCCCAGATCCTTCAGGTGAACGTGGCCGGGCACGAACTGGGTGAACGAGTTGACCACCGCGACGATCGGCTTGGAGAAGTCGTCATCTTTCATGCCGGTGGCGCGCCACAGCGAGCGGGCACCAGCCATGTTGCGACCGGCGGTGGATGTTTTGGAACGGTATGCGGGCATCGTGGTTACTGAATAGGAAACGGAAACAGAAACACTCTTTTGGGCAGTCACCCAAGCGGGGCTGCCAATTTATCAAAAAAGCTTCGGGGGCCCGCAGGGTAAACCGGGTCATGTGCCCGATTCGCTGGGTTGGGAAGCCTTTTGGGCTCCTGCGGCGGCGCTCCGGACAGAACTCCGCCATTATCCCGCAGCCCCCGCGCCTCATCAGCCGACAGGGCTTAGCCCTACCCTCGCCATAGGAGATGCGAGACTTCTGCTGTGAAAGATTTCAGTGACAGGTGTTTGCAGCGGCTTTACGTGCGCGACATCGGCATTGACGATGCGCGCACGCAATATGCGCCCATGCACAAAGCCTTGCTCAACCGGAATTCAGCGACGGTCGCTGCGGCCAATCGCCTGCTTGGCGCGGTCGATACGGTCTTGACGGCGCTTGTCCATCTTTTCCATGGCCTTGCGCTTGCTGTAACCGGATGCATCCGCCCAGGTCCACCAGATCGCCGTGACAGCAAATGGAGAAAGAACCACCCACCAGGACCAATTGGCCACCGGGCCGACTTCCAGATACTTGAGCAGAACCAGCAGAATCCCCAAACCCAATGTGTACACGGTTGATTCCTCCAAAATGCCTTGTTGAATTGTTCGAATGCTGCGATGTGACGGCGGTGGATTGCGCCGGATAAGTAAAAACTGATCCGACGCGCAAACCGGAAATTCTTGAACCGGATCATCGTTTCCGGTCAACCCCGATCACTACAATCGCATTAAGTACCAGTAACTGTAACCCACGGAAGATAGGAAAAGAAGATGAAGCGCTCCCTGATCACACTCGCAATGACGCTCGCAGTGGCAGCCCCAGCCTTCGCTGACCAGGCTCTTGCCACCTCGAAGAACTGCATGGCCTGCCACGCAGTGGACAAGAAGCTGGTGGGCCCTGCTTTCAAGGAAGTGGCCGCCAAGTACGCAGGCAAGGCCGGCGCATCCGAAACGCTGGCTGGCAAGATCATCAAGGGCGGCTCCGGCGTGTGGGGCCCCGTGCCCATGCCTGCCAACGCCCAGGTGAACGACGCCGATGCCAAGAAGCTGGCTGACTGGGTGCTGACCCTGAAGTAAGCATCGCTCCTTCAAAAATCCCAACAAAAACGCCGCGCTGCAATCTCTGCAGCGCGGCGTTTTTCATGGGAGGAACCGGGTGATGTCGGTTGTCAGAAACGCTCGCCGGAGGGCTTGAATGCGCCCACGTCCACATCGGCCACCCGCTGGACCCCGGAGGCTGAGGATGCCCGGCCACGCAGTTGGTCCTCCAACTGGCCCATGAAGGCTGCGGTCACGTTCTCGGACTCGGCGGTGCGGGCCGTCACGCGGGCTTCCATCGCGTCCATGCGGGCGTTGAACAGGTCCTGCGACTGGCGCTGCTGGGTTTCCAGAAACTGGCGCAGTTCGGTGAAGCGCGACATCTCGGCCTTGTCTGCCAGATCACGCTGGGCGTTCATGTCCTTGACGTGGCGGCGCGTCTCCAACAACACCGAGCCGTGCAGCGTGAGCACGTAGGCCAGAAAGAACACACTCAGCAGAATCGTCAGGCCCAGCATGATCGCGCCCAGCGGCGCTTCGATGTCCGTCACGCCGAGCGAGACGGTGGTTGGTGTGATCAGCGTGTTCCAGTTCAAAACGGCCAGAGCCGCAATGGCGATGGAAATCAGCAAAAGAATGATGGTTCTGATATTCATGGAAAGCAAACTCCCTCGAAGCAGAGTTTCGACAAACAGGTATGGGAAACCTTGTTTGTATCCGATGCCAAGCACCGACTGTGGAATTGCCCGAGATTTACGGCCAAGTCCTACAGATTTTTGACAAAGCTATACAAATACCAGCGCTCAGAATGAGAAAAGCCCGCAGTCGTGAAACTGCGGGCTTTCATTCGACTACCGAATATCAGTTGGTTTCAGCCAATTGATCTGCAAGAAAAAGCTCTGGTGAACACATCACATCGCTGCGCGATAGGAGTGTTCCCCGAATCCGGCAATGCGCCTTGCGCATCGCGCCTTTCGGCGCGTTCTTGATCAATTGGTTTCAGCCAATTGATCCAGAATTGCCGGGTTCTCCAGCGTGCTCGTATCTTGCGTGATCTCCTCGCCCTTGGCCAGCGAGCGCAGCAGGCGGCGCATGATCTTGCCGCTGCGGGTCTTGGGCAGGTTGTCGCCGAAGCGGATGTCCTTGGGCTTGGCGATGGGGCCGATTTCCTTGGCCACCCAGTTGCGCAGTTCGGTGGCAATCGCCTTGGCTTCGTCGCCTGTCGGACGGCCGCGCTTCAGAACGACGAACGCGCAGATCGCTTCGCCAGTCACGTCGTCGGGACGGCCGACCACGGCGGCTTCGGCCACCAGATCGGTCTTGGCGACCAGCGCGGATTCGATTTCCATCGTGCCCATGCGGTGACCGGAGACGTTCAGCACGTCGTCGATGCGGCCCGTGATGCGGAAATAACCGTTGTCGGCATTGCGCACCGCGCCGTCGCCCGCAAGGTAGTAGCCTTTGAGCTCTTCGGGGAAGTAGCTCTTCTTGAAGCGCTCTGGATCATTCCAGATGTTGCGGATCATGGACGGCCAAGGTCGCTTGATCACAAGAATGCCACCCGAACCATTGGGCATGTCGTTGCCCGATTCATCGACGATGGCGGTGGTGATGCCCGGCAGCGGCAGCGTGCACGAGCCCGGCACCAGCGGCGTCGCACCAGGCAGCGGCGTGATCACATGGCCGCCGGTTTCTGTCTGCCAGAAGGTATCAACGATGGGGCAACGCTCGTGGCCGATATTGCGGTAGTACCACATCCACGCTTCAGGATTGATTGGCTCGCCCACACTTCCCAGAATGCGCAAAGAGGACAGATCCCAATTCTTGGGATGCACCTTTTCGTCCGAATCCGCCGCCTTGATCAGCGAGCGGATGGCGGTTGGCGCGGTGTAGAACGTGGTGACCTTGTGGCGCTGGATCATTTCCCAGAAACGACCGGCATGCGGGAATGTGGGAATGCCTTCGAACACCACCTGCGTGATGCCGGCGGCCAGCGGGCCGTAGCAGACATAGGTGTGGCCGGTGATCCAGCCGATGTCGGCCGTGCACCAGAACACGTCGTCGGGCTTGGCGTCGAAGGTCCAGTCCATCGTCACCTTGGACCACAGCACATAGCCGCCTGTGGCGTGCTGCACGCCCTTGGGCTTGCCAGTGGAGCCGCTGGTGTAGAGGATGAACAGCGGGTGCTCGGCTTCCACCGGCACGGGTGCGCATTCGGTGCTCTGGCCGGCCAGCATCTCGCCGAAAGTCTTGTCGCGACCGGCGACCATCTTGCAGGCGTTCTTGGTGCGCTCGAACACGAAGACGTTCTTCACGCCTTCGCAGCCGCCTGCGTCGATGGCTTCATCGACGATGGCTTTCAGCGGCAGTTCCTTGCCACCGCGCAGCTGGTAGTTGGCAGTGACCACGGCCACCGCGCCCACGTCCACAATGCGCTCGTTCACCGCCTTGGCCGAGAAGCCACCGAACACCACGCTGTGTGTGGCACCGATGCGAGCGCACGCCTGCATGGCGACCACGCCCTCGATGGTCATCGGCATGTAGATCAGAACCCGGTCGCCCTTCTTGATGCCGTGCGCCTTGAGCGCGTTGGCGAACTGGCTCACGCGGGCCAGCAGTTCCTTGAAGGTGACTTTGGTGACGGTGCCGTCATCACCTTCGAAGATGATGGCGGTCTTGTTTTCGGTGGGGGTGCCGATGTGCTTGTCGAGACAGTTGGCGCTTGCGTTGAGTTCGCCGTCGGCAAACCACTTGAAGAACGGCGCATTGGACTCGTCCAGCGTCTGCGTGAAGGGTTTGCTCCACTGAACGTTCTCGCGCGCCAGTCGAGCCCAGAAGCCTTCGAAGTCTTTTTCGGCTTCGTCGCAAAGGGCCTGGTATCCGGCCATGCCAGACACGCGGGCAGCCTTCACAAAACTTTCGGCGGGTGGGAACACTCGGTTTTCCACCAGCACGGACTCAATGGCGCTCATATCTCTGTCTCCTAGGTTACTTGGCTTGTTGTTGATAATATCGAACGTGGCTCTTACGCGACCCTGACTCAGGTATTGGTGCATGCCTCAGGTTTTCCCTGTGACTTTTTGGAGCACCACCTGGAACAAGTCCGGTTGACTAGCCGTCTTTGGTCCCAAAGCCCCTGCGATGAATCATGAAAATACGCGGGCTGAGATACTTCGGGATGCGAGTCTGCGGCAAGTTTCATGCCAGCAGCTCCATTGCAGCCGATGCTGACTGACACGCACATCAACACATGCCGCCCGGCCTTCCCGTCCTGGCGGCTTTGCTGTTCCTGAACAAATGCCACGCCAGCAAAAGCGCCCCTTGCTTCGTTCTATCCAAACACCCTCATGAACACCGCACCGTTGCGCCCCCTCCCCGCGTTGATCTTCGCGAGCCGCTGGCTCCAACTGCCCCTGTACCTCGGCCTCATCGTCGCTCAGGGCATCTACGTCTTCCACTTCTGGGTGGAACTGGTTCACCTCGTCGAAGCCGCCTTCGGCAGCACCGCAGCGCTGGACAAGCTGGTCACCAGCATCGGCTACAAGACCTCCGCGCCCATCACCTCGCTCAACGAGACCGTGATCATGCTGGTGGTGCTGGCGCTGATCGACGTGGTGATGATCTCCAACCTGCTGATCATGGTGATCGTGGGCGGCTACGAGACCTTCGTGTCGCGCCTGAATCTGGAAGGCCACCCCGACCAGCCCGAATGGCTGAGCCATGTGAACGCGTCGGTGCTCAAGGTGAAGCTGGCCACCGCCATCATCGGCATCAGCTCCATCCATCTGCTCAAGACCTTCATCAACGCGGACAACTACTCCGACCGCGTGCTGATCGCGCAGACCGCCATCCACATCACCTTCCTGCTGAGCGCACTGGCGATTGCGCTGACCGACCGCCTGCTGAGCAGCAGCCACAGTGGCGGCAATGGGCACGCCAAGGGCCACTGAGACCCCGCGCCAACCGCGCTGACCACTTCACACCCCAAGCCAGACGGTTGCGCCGTCTGGCTTTTTTGCTTCTGGCAGCGTGCTTGCGGATCAGGCAGACGCTGGCAGCTTCTCGCGCAGCGCCTTGGCCGTGTCCTTGGCCTTGTCGTTCTCGGCCTTGAGACGGGCGATCTCTTCGGGGCTCACGCGCTCCGGGTTGGAATAGTCGAGCTTCCACTCCCAGTTGTCGCTCCACACCTGGGGTGACTGCACCGTGGTGCGCGCAGCGGGCGCGGTCTCCAGCACACGCAACGCAAGCTCCAACGTGTCGCGCTGCGACTGCGCATCATGCGGTTTTCCTGCCCCGTTGCCGAGCGGAAAATCGGAGAACAGAAAGCGCGGCACGCCCACGTATTCAACGATGTCCTTGGCGCAACCCATGATCACCGTCGGAATGCCTACAGCCTCCAGCGCGCGCGCAGTCAGCGACATGGTCTGGTGGCAGATGGGGCAGTTGGGCACCAGCACCGCCACGTCCGCGCCGTCGGCTTTGCAGCGCTCGATGATGAGCGGGATGTCCACATCCAGCGTGTGCCGCTGGCTGCGATTGGTCGGCACGCCGTGGAAGTGTTTCGTCAAGCGACCGATGCGGCCCTGCTCCACAAATTGGCGCATCAACGGCAGCGGAAACCACGCGTTGCCGTCTTCCATCGACGTGTGCTTGCGATCGATGCCCACATGCGAAATGCGCAGGTCGTGGTCCACGTTGGTGTCGCCCGTGAAGGGCTCGTAGAACTTCGCCACCGCGTTGTAGGGCGCACCGGGGCCTTGCGGGCCCTTGTCCGGCTGATACGGTGCGGCGGTCGTGAGCAAGGCCACCGTGCATTCGGACAGCGGTTTTTTCAACGCGGTGAACGGCACCTGAGCGTAGTGCGAATAGCGGTATGGATTGTTGTAGCCCAGCGCCAGATACCAGTCGCGCGTGCGTTGCATGTAGGGCACGGGCACATCGCCGGAATGGACCATGCCGAGGCCGTCGCTGGATTCCGCGTTGGCCTCTTCCACGCTGGCCAGCTTGGTGGCGGTGCTGTTCATTGCTGTCATCTCCACAAATTGAAATTCATACTTGGCTCATGCCCGCCTGCTTGGCGATGGCCTTGAAACGCTGGATCTGCTGCTGGATCTGCGCAGTGATTTCCGCAGGCGTCTGCAGCATCAACTCACCGCCCAGACTCTCGTCGGCAAAGCGCTTGGCCTCGTCGGTCTGCTTGATTTTGTCCACGGCCTGCGTCAGAGTTTGACGCACGGCGTCGGGTGTGCCCTTGCGCACGAAAAATCCCACCCAGCTGTAATGGTCGTATTCAGGATAGCCGCATTCGCGCACGGTTCGAAGCTGCGGCACGGCGTGATGACGCTCCACGCTCGTGATGGCCAAAGCCTTGATCTTTCCGGCCTTGATCGCCGAAGTCGCGCCACCCCAATCCAGCAACCCGGCCTGCACCTGATTGCCCATCAGATCCGACATCAACGGAGCCTGCCCCTTGTACGGAATGTCCTGGAATTTCGCGCCCGACAGGCTCGCAAGATAAGCCACGCCCAACTGGTAGCCCTGCGAATAAGTGCCCACGCTGACCGACTCCTTCTTGGAATGCGCGATCAATTCTTCGAGCGTGTTGAACGGCGAATCCGGCGCCACTGCATACACCGCAGGCCCGCGATACAGCCCCGACACGGGCGTGAAGTCGTTGACCGAGTCATACGGAATGTCCTTGAGCATGACCGGATTCACCACCATCAGCGAAATGTTGCCCAGCAGAATCGTGAAGCCATCGGCTGGAGCGTTTTTCACGGTGCTGATGGTGATCAGCCCATTGCCGCCCGGCTTGTTCTCCACCACAAAATTTGCGCCCAGCAACTTGCCTGCACGTTCGCCGAAGAAGCGCGCTGCCGTGTCCGATCCGCTGCCCGGCGTGAACGGCACGATCACCCGCACCGGCTTGCCTGCCAACTCGCCTTGCGCAAACACGTTCTGCAGCAGGCCCGCTCCCAGCGTGGCAAGCGCCGCCGTGCGAAGCATGTCGCGACGGGAAACCAAATTCGGCGACATCTGAAATTCATGTTCCATGACCAGCGCTCCTTGCTCGTGAATGCAGACAAAACGAATGTGCGATTGTTCAAAAAAGCCGCTTCACGCACGCTGCGTGCAGCCGCTCAACACCCTGATTTCCTGATCCGAAATTCCCAGCGCGCGCAGCACCTCGTGCGTGTGCTCGCCGAGCCTTGGCGCGGCGCTGTGGATCACGCCGCCGCCCTCTTCCTCATCGCCCAGATGAAAACCCGGCCCGACCATCGCGTGCGTGCCCCAGGGCGAATCCACCTGCTGCAGGACCTGACGTGACTGCAGTTGCGGATGCTCGACGATCTCTTCGATGCGGAACACGCGGGCGCACGGCACATCGGCGTGATTGAGCAGCGACTCCCAATGCTCGGGCGAGCGGTCACCGAATGCCGACTCGATGATGTCGCGCAGCGCATGGCGATGCTCGAAGCGCGTGAACCAGTCCTTGAAACGTTCGTCCGCCAACACATCTTCGCGACCCAGCACCGCAAACAGTCGCTGAAACTGCGGCTCGGTCATCGCCGCCAGCACGATGAAACCGTCGCCGCAACGAAAGCGATCTGCCGTCGGCTTGCGGCTCATCGAGAGATTGCCGAACTGCTGCTGCGGCGTTTGGGTGACGGTGTAATCGGCCACCTGCGTGGACAGGAAACTGAGGCTTGCGTCCAGCATCGACACATCCACATGCTGACCCACGCCCGTCTGCGAACGCTGAAAAAGCGCCGTCGCCACGGCGAAGGCCGAGGTCATTCCGCTGAGCACATCGCACAGCGCAAAACCCGCGCGCATGGGGCCCTGATCGGCATCACCGGTGATCGACATGATCCCCGACATGGCCTGAATCTTGCCGTCGAACGCGGGCGTGTTCTTCTCCGGGCCCGTGTGACCAAAGCCCGAGATCGAGCAATAGATGAGACGCGGGTTGATCGCTTTGAGCGCCTCGTAGCCCAGCCCCAGCTTGTCCATCACGCCAGGACGGAAGTTCTCCCAGACGATGTCCGCATCCTGCACCATGCGCCGAATGATCTCGATGGCCGCTGGCTGCTTGAGATCGAGCACCACGCTTTTCTTGTTGCTGTTCACCGCCATGAAGGCCGGTGCCATCTTCTCTGCGGCCAACTCGCGGTTCACGGTGATGGTGCGCGAATCATCGCCCGCCGGCGGCTCGAACTTGATGACCTCCGCGCCCTGCAGCGCGAACTGGTGCGTGCCGAATGGACCGGACAGAAAGCGCGTGAAATCCAGAATGCGGATGTTCTCGAACGGTTTCGACATGGCTTCAGGGGTGTTGAGGAATGAATCGGTTTTATTCCAAATATTGGAACGTCATTTCATATTTTTCATTCTAAATCCCATGCTGATCGAGTCAACAGATGGAGCACCGTGTTTTCCCTGCGCCCATCTGGATTCCAGATAAGCACATGCGAAAAGCGCGCTTGGCGCGACTCCCGGAACACGCGTGGCGCACCCGCCCATAGACACAAAGCGATCCGATTATTGACTTCTACATATGCAATGGTTATAATTAAGGCATGTTTCACCACCTGCCTCGCAGGTAATTCGCTGTTTTTGCAGTGAATCTCCCTGTCGGATAGCGTTTGCATTCCTTGTGAACTTCTTCCGGCACCTCGGCCGAATTTCCGGCCCTGATGCCCTTTCGCGTCCCGCTGCCACGCAGCAATCGGACGCACGTGCGAGTTGAACGAGCGGCGAGAAAGTTCTTTGCCCTGCCGGTTCTGTCCGGCACATCGCCAACCGCACGACACAGGCCCTTGCGCAGCGCTTGACCGCCGCCATTCGGGCCGATCTTGGTCACATGCTCTTTTGAGTTGTTGTCCGCCCCTCTCAGGCTGGAGCGGGCGCGGGGCTTTTTGGGCTCCGCGCTTTGGTGCGTTTGCATCGTCCGCCAGCCGTCAGCATCAGGGAATCGCGGTTTCAGGCAATGCCGTTTCAGTTCGGGCATTGCCGTCATTTCGGTCTTTCGTACCTTGGTTGCAGCACGCGACCGGGGTGAGTTCAACCATGCGCCTTCTTTCGTCTGAAAGCAGGCCCCCATCGGGAGGAACCACAACGTGGCCAAACAAATCATCATCGATCATGTGTTCAAGGTATTCGGAGAAGATCCGAAAGCCGCGCTCACCCTTGTCCAGCAAGGCCTGAGCAAGCAGGACATTCTTGCCCGCACGGGCCAATCCATCGGCGTGTTCGATGCGAACTTCACCATCGAAGCGGGCGAGATCTTCGTCGTCATGGGCCTGTCGGGCTCGGGCAAATCGACGCTGGTGCGCATGCTCAACCGGTTGATCGAACCCACGGCGGGCCGCATTCTGGTCGAGGGCCAGGACATCAATGCATTGAGCGATCGGGACCTGCGAGCATTGCGCCGCAAGGACATCTCGATGGTGTTCCAGTCCTTCGCCCTGATGCCGCACATGACGGTGCTCGACAACACCGCGTTCGGCCTCGAACTCGCAGGCATCGACCGCGCCGAGCGCCAGCGCGCTGCGCAGGAAGCGCTTGAACAAGTGGGCCTCGGCGCATGGGGTGCGAGCTATCCCGATGAGCTTTCCGGCGGCATGCAGCAGCGCGTCGGTCTGGCACGCGCACTCGCTTCCGATCCGTCGATTCTGCTGATGGATGAAGCCTTCTCCGCGCTCGATCCGATCATTCGCACCGAGATGCAATCGGAGCTGCTGCGCCTTCAGCAGATCAAGCGCCGCACCATCGTCTTCATCTCGCACGATCTGGATGAAGCCATGCGCATCGGCGACCACATCGCCATCATGAAGGACGGCCATGTCGTGCAGGTCGGCACGCCCGACGAGATTCTGCGCAGCCCCGCCAACGACTACGTTCGCGAGTTCGTGCGCGGTGTGGATGCGGCTGCCGTGTTCAAGGCCGCCGACATCGCGCGCCAGGCGCTCACCGTGGTCTCCGAGCATGACGACCGTGGCTGCCGCGCCGCGCTGCGGCTGCTCGAAGACTCCGACCGCGACTACGCCTATGTGCTCAATGCACGCAAGCGTTTTCTCGGCGTCGTGTCGTCGCAGTCGCTGCGCGATGCGCTGCATGGTCATCAGGGCATGCTGGGCCTGAAGCACGCGTTTCTGCCCGAGGTGCAACCGCTGTCGCACAGCACGCCGGTCGCCGAACTGTTCGGCCCCGTCGCGGCCAAGCCGTTTGCGCTGCCAGTGGTGGACGACGACGGCAAGTATCTGGGCGTCGTCAGCCGCACAACGATGCTGAAGTTCCTCGACCGCGACACGCCGCCCGTGCCGCCACCGCAAAAGGAAATTCCACCGATCACGCTGAACACGCAGCTGCCTGCGTCCGCCCACACACACGCATAAGAAGGAGAACAAAACATGAGTGAGCCAACCACCATCGCACAGAACACCATCGAGCCCAGCGCGACCGATCCGTGGGCTACCGCCACGGAAACCACGCCAGTCGATGCAGCCACCGCAAGCACCTCAAGCACATCCGTAGACCCTTGGGCGGACAGCGCTGCGCCAACAGACACAACCATGGATGCAGCAGCAACGGTCGATCCATGGGCCACGCCCGACACCGGCGCTGCCGATCCCATGGCCGGAGCCGACTGGCTGGACGCCGCCGCAGGCACCACGCCGCTGCCCACGGATGATGCGGGCGTCACGCATCTATGGAGCCAGATCACCTCGGGCGGCCCGCAGGTTCAAGGCTGGATCAACGACGGCCTGACCTGGACGGTCGCGCATTTCCGCCCGTTTTTTCAAGGCGTTCGCATGCCCATCGACGCCACGCTGAACGGCGTCACCGATGCACTGCTCGCCGTGCCATGGCCCGTGCTGCTGGTGATGATGGCGCTGGTCGCATGGCAGTTTGCGGGCCGCGCGTTGGCCATCGGCACGGCTGTGTCGCTGCTGCTTGTGGCCATGCTCGGCATCTGGCCCGATGCGATGGTGACGCTGGCGCTGGTACTGACTTCGTTGCTGTTCTGCGTGATCATCGGCTTGCCCGTCGGCATTGCGCTGGCGTCGAGCGACCGCGCGCAGCGCATCACACGGCCCTTCCTCGACGCCATGCAGACCACGCCCGCGTTCGTGTATCTCGTTCCGGTGGTGATGCTGTTCGGCATCGGCAACGTGCCCGGCGTGATCGTGACCATCGTGTTCGCGCTGCCACCGCTGATTCGCCTGACCCATCTCGGCATTCGCCAAGTGCGCCCCGACCTGATCGAAGCCAGCCGCGCTTACGGCGCGTCGCCCATGCAACTGCTGTGGAAGGTGCAGTTGCCGCTTGCCATGCCGTCGATCATGGCGGGCATCAACCAGGCGCTGATGCTGTCGCTGTCCATGGTGGTGATCGCGTCGATGATCGCCGTCGGTGGTCTGGGCCAGATGGTGCTGCGCGGCATTGGCCGCCTGGACATGGGTCTCGCGACGGTCGGCGGTCTGGGCATTGTGCTGCTCGCCATCGTTCTCGATCGCATCACCCAAGCCCTGGGCCAGACACAACGCGGCAGCGCTCGCTGGTGGCAGACGGGGCCGGTCGGTCTCGCGCTCAAGCTGATGCGCTCCGGCAAATCCTCTGCCCCTGTTGCCGAACCCGCACCGCAACCAGCCACGCTGCAACAAGCCGTCGGCAAGCGCGCGGCCTGATCGATCGTTCACATCAAAACAAAGGAGAAAACACGCATGTTCCAAGGCACAAATCCTCTTTCGCCACTTTCGCCTCTTTCCCATTTCCTGCGCGCAAGCGTTGCCGCCACGGCTTTTGCGCTGATCGGCGCATCGGCCCTCGCCGCAGACCTGCCCGGCAAGGGCGTGAAGGTGCAGCCGCTCAAGAGTTCGATTGCGGAAGAAACTTTCCAGACCTTGCTCGTGATGAAGGCGCTCGAAAAGCTGGGCTACGACGTCCAGCCGATCAAGGAAGTGGAGTACCCGACCGCGCACATCGCGCTCGCGAATGGTGACGCCACCTTCATGGCCGATCACTGGAATCCGCTGCATGCCGACTATTACAAGAACGCCGGTGGCGACGCCAAGCTGTATCGCCGCGGCATCTTTTCAGCGAATGCGGCGCAGGGCTATCTGATCGACAAGAAGACCGCCGACGAATACAAGATCACCCACATCGGCCAGCTCAAGGACCCGAAGATCGCCGCGCTGTTCGATGCCGATGACGACGGCAAGGCCGACCTCACCGGTTGCACGCCGGGCTGGGGTTGCGAGGCGATGATCGAGCACCAGCTCACCGCCTACAAGCTGCGCGGCACGGTCTCGCACAAGCAAGGCACCTACTCCGCGCTGATCGCCGACACCATCACGCGCTACAAGGCGGGCAAGCCGATCCTCTACTACACATGGACGCCCTACTGGGTGAGCAACGTGCTCAAGCCGGGGCAGGATGTCGTGTGGCTGCAGGTGCCGTTCTCGTCGCTGCCCGGCGAACAGGCCGGTACGGACACCCAGCTTGCCAACGGCAAAAACTACGGCTTCATCGCCAACAATCAGCAGATCGTCGCCAACAAGGCCTGGGCCGAGCAGAACCCCGCTGCCGCCAAGCTGTTCGAGATCATCAAGCTGCCGGTGGGCGACATCAACGCGCAGAACTTTCTGATGAGCCAGGGCCAGGGCTCGCAGACCGACATCGAACGCCACACGAATGCGTGGATCGCGGCGCATCAGCGCACGTTCGATGCGTGGATCACGTTGGCGAAGGAAGCCGGGACCAAAGCTGCCGAGATCGCCACAAAGTGACCTAAATTGCTACGCAGTGCTAACAAATAGCCCAAACAGGCACCGCAACCCGGTGCCTGTTCGCTTTTCGGGCTCCATGTTTTCGATGAGGCTTTAGCATGTGAAGCTATTCGAAACATTCACGCGCGCTCACAACCGTATCGCCGATCTGCCACCCATGCACCGCCTGTCCCTTCAAACCAAAGCATTCATCACGCTGAGCATCCTGCTTGCAGTGATGATGATGATGTTTGTGGGTTTCTCGCGCGTGGGCCTGCAGCGCGGGCTGGGGCCGTATGTGGCCGAAATCGAGCTGGCGCGCATGGACTGGCTGGCCTACCGCTTGCAGGGCGTCTATCTGCAATACGGAAGCTGGACGCCGCTCAAGGAAAACCCCGCCATGTGGCGCGCCATTCGCAGGCCGCTCATGAATGTCCAGCCCGAGACGCTCGGTTCGCGGCCGTCCGGCAACATCAGTCATTCCGGCCCGGGCGCGCAGCTCCAACCGGCAACGCCTGCATCGGCATCGGCATCCGCGCCGCCGCCACCACCACCGTCTCCCGCACAATCCACTGACGGATTGGCCCGCCGTCTGGCGCTGCTCGATGTGGACAACACCCTGATCGCAGGCACGCCCGTTCTTCCCGGAAACGCCCGCAGCCCGCTCAAGGACGACAACGGCCGTACCATCGGCTACCTCGTCATGAACCCGCCGGAAGGGCTGGAGCGCGAGGCCGACAAGGCCTTCCTCGAAAAACAACTGGGCTTTGTGCTGTGGACTGGCGCAGCAGGCCTGCTGCTCGCCCTGCTCCTGTCCGTGTGGCTCACGCACCGCTGGCTGCGCCCCATCGGCGTGCTGGTCACAGGCGCCAGGAATCTCGCTGCCGGGCACCTCGATACGCGCATCCCCGAACAGACCGAGAGCGAAGAATTCTCGCGGCTGATCCACACCTTCAACGACATGGCGCAGCAGCTCGACAGCATGGAGACTTCGCGCCGCCAGTGGATCGGCGACATGGCGCATGAGCTGCGCACGCCGCTCACCGCCATGCGCGCGGAGATCGAAGCCGTGCAGGATGGCGTGCGCCAGTTCGACGCCAAGACCGCCGAACGCCTGCACCGCCAGCTCATGCGGCTGGTTCAACTGGTGGGCGATCTGCGTGCCAGCGTGGACTCCAACGAGGTCGCTCCCACGAAGATGGAAACCATGCTGCCGATGGCCCAGTTGAGCGAGGCGGTGGCATCCATGCAGACCCGTTTCGATCAATCCAGGGTGCGCATTGAACTCAACGAGCCACGCGAGTGGGCGCTCGCTGCACACGCGCCGCGCGTGCACGGCAACGCGCAGCAGTTGCACCGCGTGTTCCTCAACCTGCTGGAAAACAGCCTGCGCTACACAGACCGCGGTGGCCTGCTCCGAATCATCGCGTCGACGCATCGCGACAAGGCCCACGCGCACTTGCTGCTGGTGTTCGACGACACCAAACCGGGCGTCACCGAGCAGGAACTGCCGCATCTGTTCGAGCGCCTGTATCGCACCGAATCATCGCGCCAGCGCGCAACCGGCGATCTCGGCGGATCGGGCCTGGGCCTTGCCATCTGCCGCTCCATCGTTCAGGCCCATGGCGGACAGATCGATGCGGCGCAATCACCGCTGGGCGGCCTTCGCGTCACGCTCACACTGCCTTTGATGGAGAAGTGAAATCATGAACAACAACCTCAGAATTCTCATCGTCGAAGACGAACTGGACATCGCCAACGTCGTGCTCGACTACCTGCGCCACGCGGGCTTCGACGCCGAGCATGTCGACAACGGCAACGCGGCAGTGGAGCGACTGCTCGGCCCCAACCCGCCCGACCTCACCGTGCTCGACGTGATGCTGCCCGGCATGGACGGCCTCGAAGTGCTGCGCCAGACCCGCCGCTCCAGCGACGCGCCGATCATTCTGCTGACCGCCCGCGTGGAAGAAGTGGACCGGCTCATCGGCCTCGAACTCGGCGCGGACGACTACATCTGCAAGCCCTTCTCGCCGCGTGAAGTGGTCGCCCGCGTCAAGACCGTGCTGCGCCGCCGCAAACCCACGGCGGGCAGCGCATCGGCCGATACCGGCGCACTGCAGCTCGACGACAACCTCTCGCAGGTCACGCTGTACGGCAAGCCCGTGCCGCTCACGCACCGCGAATACCGCCTGCTGCAGACGCTGATCCAGAACCGTGACCGCATCCTCTCGCGCGCGCAGATGCTGGAGTTTTCGTACGACGAAGACACGCAGGATCTGAACGAGCGCTCGGTCGACAGCCACATCAAGAACCTGCGCAAGAAGCTGCGCAGCGCCGACCGCAGCGGCCACGACTGGATCCGTTCGGTGTACGGCGTGGGCTTCGCTTTCGAGCCGCCGGACGCAAGCGGACAGGCACGCGTGTCCACCTGGGAATCGCTTTGACCGCAACCCACTGACTTCACCGCTCAGAACGCTCGCCGGCATTCGCGCCTCCACTCGGCCGCACCCCGGCGGCCTGAGCGCAGTGCTTGGAATGCAAGGTCAGGAACTGCAAACAGGCAAGTCCTCACCCCCCTTCGCAGACAGTGGGAACGCATACAAAAAAGCCCCGCCGAGGCGGGGCAAAGGGACCGAGGCGCACGCCCGGTTCAGGAGATCAGTCCAATCCCTGTGTGCCCTTCCTTCTGCAGTTGCCCCACCAAACCCAGTTCCCAATCGAGATAGTCCACAAACCCGGCATCGCGCTTTGTCAGATCGCTGAACGCATACGGGCTGTAGGCCTGATCATCGTCCTCGGTCAGCACCTGCGCATCAGCCGCGTTTCCCACCGGCAAACCCGCAGCGACCCAGGCCGCCGTACCGCCCGCAATCGAGCGCACATCACGCCCGGTCTGCGCGCGCAGTTCCTCGGCAACAGTCTGCGCGAGCACGCCATCCGGCGATGTCAAAAGAATGACCGTCTGCTGCTCAGGCAAAGGCTCGACAAACTCACGCAAGCGATCCGGCGCAACAAACGCGGCTCCCGCAACATGCTGACGCACGTATGCCGTGCGGCTGTCCACATCAAACACGTGGGTCGCAGCTCCCGCTGAAAGCAACGCGTTGGCCTGCGCTGGCGAGACCTGATGCCGCACTGCATGCAGCGACAACACGCGCACCGGCTCTGCACCCGTCACACGCGGTGCGCGCTGCGGCGGGGCATACACGTACACCTCCCAACCGCCCAACTGCGCAAGCCAGGCAGCGGTGGTCAACGCACGCACACCATCCCAATCCGCCAACACAATGCGCGCACCGCGTGTGGCCGCATATTCGTCGGTGGCCTGCACCAGTTGTCCACCCGAAGCCCAACGCCAGCCGTCGAGATGGCCCACCTGGTACTCGGCACGCGTGCGTACGTCGAACAGATACAGCGTGCGTTCCTTGTCCTCGTCCTGAAAACGCGCCAGCTCTGCTTCGTCAATGCGCCTGACGCCCGCACGCTGCGCCACCTGCGCGGCCCGCACACGCGCAATCGCCGCTTGCTCGGCACTCGGCTCGGGCAACTGCGGCTTGCGCCCATACGCCAACTCGCGGCCCGTCAGCAACCAGTCCATCGTGCCATTGCGAAGCGACACCACGCGATTGGGTATGCCCGCGTCGATCAAAGTCTGCGCACCCACAATGCTGCGCGTGCGCCCCGCGCAGTTCACCACCACAAGCGTCTGCGGATCAGGCGCGATCTCGCCGATGCGATACACCAGCTCCGCACCCGGCAAGCTGTACGAGAACGGCAGCGTGAAGGCAGTGAACTCCTCGGTCGTTCGGCTGTCGACCACCACGATGTTGTCGCCCTTCTTCACGCGTTCATCCAGCTCTTCGGACGTGATCCAGGGCGTGTCCTTCTCATGCTCGATGACTTCGCCAAACGCTTTGGTAGGCACATTCGTTCCGCGAAATATTTCGAAGCCAGCGGCTTCCCATCCATTCGTTCCACCCGCCAGCACCGACACATTGGTGTAGCCCAGACGAATCAACTTGTGCGCAGCCGCATGCACCAGCGACTCGTCCGCATCCACCAGAACGATGCGCGTATTGCGACGCGGCACCAAGCGGTCGATCTGCACTTCCAAGCGCCACAGCGGCGTCGGTGCCGCAAACAGAATATGCCGACGCGCGAACACGCCCGCCTCGCGCACATCCAGCACCGCGATCTCGTCACCCGCTGCAATGGCCTGCTTCAGTTGCTCGGCGCTGACCGTCGCATGGCGAATCAGCTTCGGGGGCGCGAACGTACGGAACTTGCCGCCTGCCGTGTTTTCAAACACCACGCGCTCAGGCAGTCGATCCAGACCACGACCGTAGAAATGCAGATGAATGCCCGTGGCCTCGCCGATGAGTTCGATCGTGTGCACATCCTCCGGACCGAGCAATACCGAATTGCCCAAACCCACATCCACCGTCGAAGTACTCGTCAGAATGTCGCGCTCCGGATCCTTGGTTTTCTCACGCCTGAAAAACACATTGCGCTCCACACCCGAAGACCCGGCAATGATGGCCCAGGTCGTGTGATCGTGCGGAGGCTGCGCCTTGCCCGGCAACCCCACGGTCGCATACAGCGCATAGCGGCCATCGACATCCTCGCTCAGCCGAAACACCGCAGCCGGGGTTTCTGCAGACACAGGGAATTGCTCGATCGGAAAAAGATCCGTCTGTGCAGCCAAGGCCTCCAGCGCTCGTGCCACCGATTGCAGCGCCGCCTTCTGCGCGTTTTCCGGATCAGGCACCAACCTGCGCGCCACAGCAATGAAACTTGCGACGGCATTGGCTCGGCGGCTGGCGATGTCCGCGCCACTGAAATCGATGGAGAGATGGGTCGTTGTCATGAAATTCTCGGACGGAGTGAAGTTCTGCGATGCCTTGAAAGTTAGAACATCGACACGGCTTCACCAAGGAAGAATTTCAGCTATTCATATGCGCGAATGCGTCGCTTCGGATACCAGAAAACCAACTATCCATATCCGCAAACCTTCGTTCTCTCCACAGCGGCCACTGCGTAGATTTCGAGTCTTTCAGATTCGCCGTCAACGCGTACCACCATGCCCACCAAACGCATTTGGATTCGCTCGCTCGCCGCACTGCTGGCGACCTCCGCAACGCTCACCTCGTGGACTGCTGCCCACGCCACGTCCAACGATCCCAGCGAGTTTCCGCGCAAGCCGGTGCACATCATTGTTCCGGTCTCTGCAGGTGGCAGCGCGGACAAGCTCACGCGCATCCTGGCCGAGAAGCTCGGTGAGTTGTGGAAGCAATCCGTGATCGTGGAAAACGTGGCGGGCGCAAGCGGTGTGATCGGTGCGGCCAAGGTGGCCAAGGCGCAGGCGGATGGCTACACGCTGCTTCAGCAAGGCGAGAGTCTGACGCTGAACGCGCTGCTGCAGCCGCAACTGCCGTTCGACTCGCAAAAAGCCTTCACGCCCATCATCAAGGCCGTCGTGAATCCGCAGATTCTGGTGGTGAATCCAGCCACTGGAATTCGCGATTTCAAGGACTATCTTGCGCGAGCCAACGCCAAGCCCGAAAGCATCAGCCTTGGCTTGCCAACCAATGGCGGCATTGCCCACGTAGCCCATGAAATCCTCACGCAGGCAACCGGTGCGAAGGTGAACTACATCCCCTATCCCGGTGGCGCACCTGCCGCGTTGGACGTGCTCGCTGGTCACACGGACGCCACGCTGATCACGCTGGCTGCCGTCACCGAGTACGTGCGCGCAGGCAAGCTGAAAGCGCTCGCCGTGACGACGTCGTACCGCTCTCCCAGCCTGCCGCAAGTCCCCACCATGGCGGAAGCCGGCGGCCCCGCCAACTACGCAGTCGAAAGTTGGCAAGGCTACTTCGCACCGGCCGGAACACCGTCCACCATCGTCCACAAGATCAACCGCGACATGCAGCGCGTTCTGCAGTCCGAAGACGTGCGTGTGCAATTGGAAGGACTGGGCTACAAGGTCGATGCAGGCAGTTCGGACGCGCTTGCGGAAAGCCTGCGCACCGAACGGCCGAAGTATGCGAGTGCGATTCGGGCAGCCGGGCTGCGCCTGAGGTAAACGGGCCCATACCGCTTGCCTTGTTGCTCCATCGTTCATTCAATCGCTCTTGTACCCCGTCGCCTTCACGATAGGCGTCCAGTGCGCGCTCAAGCGTTGGCGCAATTGCATCACTTCTTCAGGCGTCGTGCCAGCGAGCGGCACGTAGCCGATGGTCTCGATTTTCTGGCGCACTTCAGGGCGTGCGAGCACCTTGCGGATGGCTGCATTCCAACGGTTGATGTGGTTTGCAGCTGTGTTCGCAGGTGCGTAGAGCGAGTAACCGGATTCGACCACAAGCGATGGATAGCCGCTCTCCGTGAAGGTCGGCACATCGGGCAACTGGCTTACGCGCTGTTTGCTCGACACCGCCAGAATGCGCAGTTTCTTGTTGCGATGGTGTTCGAGGAAGACGCCAATGCCATCGACCGCCGAGCCGATCTGGTTGCCCATCAGATTGGTGACCATCACCGGGCCGCCCTGGAATGGAATGATCGACATGTCCGCGCCGGATTGGCGGGTGAAGTCGTAGGCGACAAAGTGCAGCACCGATCCGAGGCCCGATACACCCAGCGCCGCCACCTGGCGATCAGCCTTGGCTGCCTTCACGTAATCGGCCAGCGTTTTGTATGGCGAGCTGGCGTTGACCGCGATGCCGTAGGTAAGCTCGGCCACCGAGGTGATGGGCGTGAAATCCTTCTCGGGGTTGTAGCGCAGGTTGTTGTAGACCAGTGGTGCGATGACCATGGTGTCCATCAAAGTCATCAGCACCGTGTTGCCGTCAGGTGCGGCGTTCTTCAAGGTTTCGGCGGCCACACGCGTGCTGGCACCGGGGCGGTTGTCCACGATCACCGGCTGGGTGAATTCGTCCTTGAGCGCATCGACGATCACGCGGGCCATGACATCGGCCGCGCCACCTGCCGGAAACGGAACGATGAATCGCGCGGGAACATTCGACGCCAGCGCCAACGGTGCCTGCGCTGCCGCCAAGGCCGCGGCGCTCAGGGCAATGGCCTTGCGGCGATTCAAGTGAAATGACGGATGGGACATTGATGACTCCAGGACTTGCTGTGCTGCGTCCGGTGCGGGCAGCGAACGCCCGGACATTCAAATGAAAAACAAAAGGATTGGCCTGTCACTACACACCGCACTACTGCACGGATGGCACTTTGGAAAACTGCAAGTCGATCATCTGCAAAGGCCTGGGGAATGTCGAATCATGTTTGGAAATAGCCTATCAGCAAATCGAATTGGCGCAGACTGAAATCACTGGGCAAGATGGGTGCATACCGCTCCCCACTTTTGCCCATGCCTCGTTCTTCATCGTTCATCGAATCCCCCACTTCCGCAGACATCACCGTGATCGGCGCGGGCATTGTCGGCCTTTGCACAGCGTTGTCGCTGCAGCGCGCGGGTCTCAAAGTGGCGCTGCTGGACGCGACTGGCGCGGGCAGTGGCGCATCGTTCGGCAATGCCGGGTTGATCAGCACGGGCAGTTGCATTCCGATCTCGTTGCCCGGCATGGTCTGGCAAGTGCCACGCTGGCTGCTCGATCCGGAGGGTCCGCTCGCGCTGCGCCCGGCCTATGCGCTCAAGGCGCTTCCGTGGGTCGTGAAATGGCTGCGTTCCTCGTCCACAGCCAATGTCACCCGCGCCAGTGCGGCGCTTCATGCCCTGCATTCTCCCGCGCTGCAACGCTACCGCGAGCTGCTGGGTGACGAGCGATTCCATGCGTTGATCAAGCAGCAAGGTCAGTTGCATATCTGGTCGCAAGCCAGCAAGCCGAGCCGCGCGGATCAACTGGTGGCCGATCTGCGGCGTCAGCACCAGGTACCGACAGAGCCGCTCGATCAGCAGCAGTTGCGAGCCCGCATGCCGGACATTGCAAGCCATGTCCGCGCAGGCATTTGCTTCACCGAGCATGCCAATACCGTCAGCCCGCAGGCGTTGACGCACGCTCTGCTTGCGCGCTTCATGGAAGAAGGCGGGGAACTGCAAGCCCGCAGCGTTCAGAAAATCGAGCGCCTGGCACAGGGATACCGCTTGTGGACCAGCGTGGGCGATGTAACAACGCCCAAAGTCGTGGTGGCGGCTGGCGCGTACACGGCAGAGTTGGTCAAGCCACTCGGCGTGCACATTCCACTCGAGTTCGAGCGCGGTTATCACGTCGAACTGCCCAACCCCGGCGTCACCGTTGCACAACCCTTCATCTACAAGGACAAGGCCGTGGCCGTCACTCCTATGCAAAACGGCTTGCGTTTTGCAGGCACGGTGGAGATCGCGGGACTGCGGCATGCCCCGCAATCACGCCGTGTGGAGTCGATACTGAACACCGCACGGGATCTGTTTCCGGGCATCCACACCGAAGGGGCAAGCAGTTGGTTCGGGCTGCGTCCCTCCACTCCCGACAGCGTGCCGATCATCGACGAGATGGCGCATCTTCCCGGCCTCTATCTGGCCTGCGGTCACGGGCATACCGGGATGACCGGCGCGCCAATGACAGGGGAATTGATTGCGCAACTCGTCACCGGCAAAGGTTGCGACTTGCGTGCAGATTCGTACAGCCTGCAGAGATTTGGCTAAGCAAAAAACGACGCGTCGCGCTCAACGCATGGCGGCTACTTTTTCCATAGCCGTGCGCGCCAGTTCGATCAAGTGCTCCAACTCAGGATTCGCAGCCTTGCTCTTGAGCCGATAAGCGCAATATCTGAGTCGGCTCTCCGTATCGAATGGCCGCACCACCAGGCGCGCAGGATCGTAGATCAGCGAAGGCAACGCATCGAAGAGCACAAAGCCAAGTCCCGCAGCCACCATCGAGCAAGCCAGAATCGCCGCAGGGCATTCGATCACCGATTCGGGCATGCGCTCGCAACCGCGAAAAGCGGCCGTGGCGAGCACATCGACGCCCTCCACGCTGCTCAGCGAAATCATGGGTTCATCCAGCAATTGCTCGGGATGAATACGCTTTTCGCTCGCAAGCTTATGTCCACGCGGCAGATAGCACATGATGGGCAGCTCACCGATCACTTCGCATTCCACGCCGGGTACGGGCGGCACTTCCAGGCCAAAGCCCAGATCGCATTTACCCGAGCTGACCTGTGCCGCCACATGGTGCGCCACGCGCGAGTGCACGAAGAGCATCGTCTTCTGCGAACGCTTGGAATACTCGGCAGTGATCTGCGGAAGAATCGACGCACCGAATGCAGGCGTGCACGCTACCGACAATGCACGATGCTGATCATCGTTCAGCCGCGCGGCAAATGAGTTGATGGATTCCAATCCCACGAACGAGCGCTCGATTTCCGAAAACAGCGCTTCCGCATGCGCAGTGGGAATAAGCCGTCCGCCCCTGCGCTCGAACAGGGCCAATCCGAGCCGTTCCTCGGCATCGCGCAAGACGTTGCTGATCGCAGGCTGCGTGACATGCAGACGCGTTGCCGCGCCCGTCACCGAGCCGGTCAGAACGATGGCGTGGATGGTTTCGATGTGGCGAAAGCCTAGTTGTCGTGCCATGGCATGAGAGATTCGTCCCGCACATGACGAACAAGGCACCGTGGTGATGCATGAGTGGGCCTGGGCGGGGCGAAAAATGACAGGCGCTTGCTACGCCAGCAATTTTCGCTCCATATTCAGGCGACGGCAGCACTTGCCGCTGCTTAACGCATCAGGGAAAGCCTCATGGCGCGCTGCGCCGCACCTGCTGTCTTCCCAGATCGGTGATCATGAAATTGCCTTCGTAGGTTTTGCCGACCATGCCCCATTCCAGCAAGCGGCCCGAAAGGTGTCTCTTGATGGCGTCCGTGAGGCTGACCAGCTCGCCCATTTCGAGGCGCTTGAGCATGGTGAGCTCGTCCACGGTGGGTTCAAAAATGCTTGCGTGATAGACAGCGTCCGATGCCATGGCAGTACTCCTTTGTGTTGTGAGTGCTGATTCGACCGGAGCGATCAGGAGCGGTTCCGGCAAGCACACAACAATGGAAGTTTTCCTACAAATCCTGAAAGGGACCTGAACAAAGGGCGGCTGTCAGCTTCCAATCCAGCCGTCAGCGATCAGCTTATTCCTTGGCCCTGAGACGACCATCAGGGTAAGTCCTGATCTCCGGCCACGCGACCCAGCCAGTTGCTGAAGGCGGTCAGCACGGGGGCGGCGGGCTGTGCGGGTGTCACCAGATAGTAGGCGCGCTCGCCGCGCTGTGGACGCGGGCAAGCGATGACGAGATCGCCGCGCTCCATTTCGGCCTCGATGAGCATGGGCGGCATCAGCGCCACGCCGAGACCCATGGTCGCGGCCACGGCGATCATTGAGAAAAGCTCATAACGTGGTCCGTCGAGCGCGCGCGGCGCATCCACCTCCAAGGCATGAAACCACTGCTGCCAGGCGTAGGGCCGCGTGCTTTGCTGCAGCAATGGCATTTGTGCAAGCACCTTGGGCGTGACAGGTTGGTGCGCGCGCCCTCTTCCGCGCGGCGCAGCTTGCTCCAGCAAGCCCGGGCTGCAGACGGGTACCACGTCTTCCTGCATGAGCATCTGCACCTGCACGCCGGGCCAGTTGGCGACCTGATCGGGCGTGCCCGCGTAGAGCGCCGCATCAAAGCCCGTGTCCGAAAACAGAAACGGCCGCGTGCGGGTTTCGATGTGCACGACGATGTCGGGATGCTCCTTGGCGAGCAGCGGCAGACGCGGAATCAGCCAGCGCGTGGCGAAGGTCGGCACAGCCGCGAGCGACAGCGATCCGCCATGGCCCTGATGCGCCATCACGTCCAGCGTGTCGCGCTCCAGCCCCTGCAGCCAGCGGGCGACCTGCTTGCTGTAGTGCCGCCCCGCCTCCGTCAGCGTCACGCCGTGGCGCGTTCTGCGAAAGAGCTGCACCCGCAACTGATCCTCCAATGCAAGGATCTGTCGCGACACCGCGCTTTGCGTGAGCGCCAGTTCCTGCGCCGCGCGCGTGTAGCTCTCATGCCGGGCGGCGGCCTCGAAACAGGCCAGCGCCTGAGTGGATGGAATATGTCTGCGCATGTGGCGGGATTCTATTCAAGTATGAGCAATCCGCATTTCTGGATGAAAACTACTCGTTTGCGTTGATGGCATGTAGCGGCATAACATGCAATCATTCTTCGAGCCATGCAATGCAGGCATTCATGGTTCGGAGCAGATTCAATCAGTCAAACTTTCGATTTCCCCTCCAACCCACCACCTTCACACACAGGAGACAGCACATGGCCAACGCACGTTTTCAATGGGACGATCCTTTCCTGATCGAACAGCAACTCACCGACGACGAGCGCGCGATCCGCGATGCGGCCGCCGCCTACTGCCAGGACAAGCTGGCTCCGCGCGTGCTGGAGCAGTTCCGCCATGAAAAGACCGACGTGGCCATCTTCCGCGAGATGGGCGAACTCGGCTTGCTCGGCCCCACCATCCCAGAACAATACGGCGGCCCCGGTCTGAACTACGTGGCCTACGGCCTGATCGCCCGCGAAGTCGAACGTGTCGATTCCGGCTACCGTTCGATGGCCAGCGTGCAAAGCTCGCTGGTGATGGTGCCGATCTACGAATTCGGCACCGAAGCGCAAAAGCAGAAGTACCTGCCCAAGCTGGCCAGCGGTGAATTCATCGGCTGCTTCGGCCTGACCGAACCCGACCACGGCTCCGACCCCGGCAGCATGTCCACTCGCGCCTACAAGGTCGACGGCGGCTACAAGCTCAAGGGCAACAAGATGTGGATCACCAACAGCCCCATCGCCGACGTGTTCGTCGTCTGGGCCAAGGAAGTGAGCGAAGGCGGCGCTGTCGGCCCGATTCGCGGCTTCATTCTGGACAAGGGCATGAAGGGCCTGACCGCTCCGGCCATCCACGGCAAAGTCGGCCTGCGCGCCTCGATCACCGGCGAAATCGTGATGGACGACGTGTTCGTTCCCGAAGAAAACGCCTTCCCCGAAGTGCAAGGTCTGAAAGGCCCGTTCACCTGCCTGAACAGCGCCCGTTACGGCATCGCCTGGGGTGCGATGGGTGCCGCAGAATTCTGCTGGCACACCGCCCGCCAGTACACCATGGACCGCAAGCAGTTCGGCCGCCCACTCGCCGCCAACCAGCTCATCCAGAAAAAGCTGGCCGACATGCAGACCGAAATCGCCCTCGGCCTGCAAGCCGCCCTGCGCTTCGGCCGCATGAAGGATGAAGGCATCGCATCGGTCGAAGGCACCTCGCTCATCAAGCGCAACAACTGCGGCAAAGCCCTCGACATCGCACGTCTGGCCCGCGACATGATGGGCGGCAACGGCATCAGCGACGAATTCGGCGTGGCCCGCCACCTGGTGAATCTGGAAGTGGTGAACACCTACGAAGGCACGCACGACGTCCACGCCCTGATCCTCGGCCGCGCACAGACCGGCCTGGCAGCCTTCGCAAACTAAACAAGCAAGCAAAAACTGGCGCTCCCCGCGCGAAGCGCCAGCGATCAACGCAGCGAAAGCCGCGTCACGATCAACCACCACAACGCCAAGACAGCCCCTCAGGCGCGACGCGAAGCCGCAGACAGTATGTTCATACGGCCAGGCTTCGCAACGACGCATGAGGGGCTGTATTGGCGCCTCAAAACGACCCACCAATCGAAGCCGCCAAGGCTTCGTATAAACAAAAATATATGACCCGCAGCGCTCTTTCCGGAATCAAGGTTCTCGATCTGTCTCGCGTTCTGGCGGGTCCTTGGTGTACTCAGATGCTGGCTGACTTGGGAGCCGACGTCGTCAAGGTCGAACGCCCCGAAGCAGGCGACGACACCCGCCACTGGGGCCCTCCCTTCCTGCGCGACGACGACGGAAACGCCACGCAACAAGCCAGCTACTACACCTCCTGCAACCGCAACAAGCGCTCCATCACCATCGACATGGCAACGCCCGATGGCCAAGCGCTGATCCGCAAGATGGCAGCCGAAGCCGACGTGCTGGTCGAGAACTTCAAGGTCGGCGGTCTCAAGCAATACGGCCTCGATTACGACAGCCTCAAGGCCGTCAATCCACGCCTGATCTACTGCTCGGTCACCGGTTTCGGCCAGACCGGCCCCTATGCCGAGCGCGCAGGTTACGACCTGATGGTGCAAGCGATGAGCGGCCTCATGAGCATCACCGGCCATGCCGATGGTGAGCCCGGCGGCGGTCCGCTGAAAGTGGGCGTTGCGGTGATCGACGTGTTCACCGGCCTCTATGCGGCCAACGCCGTGCAGGCTGCGCTACATGCACGCAATGCCACCGGCGAAGGTCAGCACATCGACATGGCGCTGCTCGACGTGGCGATGGCGATCCAGTGCAATCAGGCGTCGGGCTACCTCGCCACCGGCAAGGCACCGAGCCGCGCGGGCAATCTGCACCCCAGCCTCGCGCCGTATCAGGACTTCCCATCGGCGGACGGCAACGTGCTGCTCGCCATCGGCAACGACGGGCAGTTCGCGCGTTTCTGCGCCACGGTCGGCCATCCGGAATGGTCGGCTGACGAACGCTTTGCGACCAACTCGAATCGCGTGAAGCACCGCACCGCGCTGCTCGATCTGATGAAGCCCGTGATGAAGACGCGCAATACCAGCGACTGGGTCACGCTGTTTGAAGACAAGGCCGTTCCCTGCGGCCCGATCAACACGCTGGCCGAGGCGTTTGAAGACCCGCAAGTCAAGGCACGCGGTCTGCGCGTGGACCTGCCACGCTGGGGCAACGACGCCGATGCTGCGGCCGCACCCGATCACGTCAGCAAGGTGCCGGGCGTGGCCAATCCGATCCGCATGTCGGGCACGCCGATCAGCTACCGCAATGCAGCGCCAGCGCTTGGCCAGCACACCGACGAAGTTCTGCACGAATTGGGCCTGGACGATGCCGCCATCGCCAAGCTGCGCGCCAACAAAAGTATTTGAGAGTACAACGATTCAGCGATTTGATTCAGCGTAACCCAGTGCGCCCACACACCAGATAAAAACCGGTCGCACTGCAGTGCTTCACTGCGCAACCCAAGCGCCGGGCGGACGCCATCAAGCCGCCCGGCACCAACCCATCCACACAATGGAGACAAACTCATGATGATGATTGTTCGTCGCAGCGCACTCGCGCTCGGAGTTCTGGCCGCACTCGCCGGCACGGCAGCCCATGCCGAAGACCGCTACCCCAGCAAGCCCATCAAGCTGCTCGTGCCGTTTGCGGCAGGCGGCACCACCGACCTGATCGCCCGCATCGTGGCCGAGCCCCTGAGCCGCGAGCTGGGCCAGCCCGTTGTCGTGGACAACAAGGGCGGCGGCGGCGGCAGCATCGGCGCGGCAGAAACCGCACGCGCCGTGGCCGACGGCTACAGCCTCGGCATCGCCACCGTGTCCACCACGGCCACCAACCCGGCGATCAACCCTAAGATCCCGTACAACGTCGCCACCGACTTCACGCCCATCATCAACATCGCCGCCACGCCCAACGTGATCGCGGCCAACCCCAAGCAGCCGTTCACCGACTACAAGGGCTTTGTCGAAGCCGTGAAGAAGAACCCCGGCAAGTTCTCCTACGCATCGCCCGGCAACGGCAGCATCACGCATTTGATGATGGAGATGTACAAGCTCTCCACGGGCCTGGACATCGTGCACGTGCCCTACCGCGGCAGCGGCCCGGCGCTCAATGACGCCGTCGCCGGACAAGTGCCGGTGATCTTCGACAACCTGCCCTCGGCATTCCCGTTCATCAAGGAAAAGCGCCTCACGGCCATCGTCGTGGCGGCTCCGCAGCGCGTGCCCGCCATGCCCGACGTGCCCACGTTCAAGGAACTGGGTCTGGAGCCCGTGAACCGCATGGCCTACTACGGCATCGTCGGCCCCAAGAACCTGCCGCGCCCCATCGTCGACAAGATCAACGCCGCCACCCGCAAGGTCATGCAAGACCCCGCCATCCGCAAGAAGATCGAGGAAACCGGCTCCATCGTCATGGCCGGCACCCCCGAAGAATTCGCCAAGCAGATGAAAGAGGAATACACGGTCTACAAGGACGTGGTGGTCAAGCAGAAGCTGACGATGGATTCGCAATAAGCGACGAGAAAAGCCAAGCTGTTTTTCAAAGCACCAAGCCCCTGCGCGAAGAAAAATCGCGCAGGGGCTTTTTGTTTATCGAAAAAACCCAAGCGATTAATCAATCAAATATCAAAACCCGATAACCGCCAAAACCAACAACCAGCGCCCAGCAATAGCCACCCACAGCAATCGCCAAATCGCGCTCATGATCTTTCTTGATTCGTATCAATTTCTCACATCGGCTCCATAAAATTCCCATCCATTGACACCGCAAATGCACAAAAGCGGCAATGGAGGCCTGAGCCGTGAGGATTCTCACCGCCATCAGTTCGGAGGGAGGTAACCGAACCCTTATTCACTCATGCGGTGATTTTCATGATGCTTCGTCGAATCCTTATTGGCTGCCTGATGGCTGCACTGGGCATTTTCTCCAGCATGTCCAGCCATGCCCAATTGCTGCCCCCGCCCATATTGACCTGCAATGGTCAAAGCACGACGCCATCGGTCATTTACCCAAGCCAGCTCCGGGAAACGCTCAATACCTACGCCGCCGGTCGCGTGGAAAACGGCTACACCTATGTCAACGACAACCAGCGCCGCTGGGAAATCGGCACCGAGATACTGGCCAAACCGGCCGATGGCACGACCGGCGTGCTCTCACCTGCCAGCCCCAACGGCTACAACGCACCGCCCACCATTCCCAGTCTGGCCAGTGGCTGGATTCCATTGGGCAACTTCGCGACGAATGGACTGAACGCCGACTACATGGTCGGGCTCGACGGCAACTTCAAACCCAACATGAACCCCAACGTCATGTACTACGTGCGCTTCCAGTTCATGATGGACCCGATGGCGGACCCGAGCCAGTTCGGGCTGTGGTTCAGCAACGTGGACGGCGACGACCGTGTCAAGGGCGTCTACGTCAACGGTCAACGGGTGCGCACCACCGGCAACGCCAATGACCTCTATGCCGGACTGGCAGACACCTCGCTCGCACCTTCCGACACGCACTTTCAGGCAGGCCTCAACGAAATCGTCTGGGCAGTGCTGAACATCGGCGATCCCACCAATCCGCCCAGCTACAACGCACAGTTCAACAACCCCAGCATCACGGGCCTGCGCATCGGCAATGCCTTCGTCAATGATTGCACGCCACAACCCACCATCACGCCACCGGCCGTGCCACCCGGAATTCTCACGCCGACCACCGTCATGTCGTACACCGGCACGGTCACCCAATGGGGCGCTGCCACCACCGTGAGCGTCTATGTGGCCAACAGCGTGACGTCGCAGCTCTACGGCCCCTACACGGCCAATATCGACCCGATCACTGGCGCATATTCCGCGCTCAACGCGCCCAGTCTGCCGACCGGCACCTACATCACGATCGCGATGATCACCGTCCCGCCGCCGACGCCCGAAGGACAAGCGGTCACCGTGCAATCCGTGCTGAACAGCTTCGTCGTCATCGGACTCACGATGACCCCGCCGCCCAACATCGATGACGCAACCATTCAGACGATCTCCGGCACCGTGCAGAACCCCGGCGTCGCCACCACGGTGAACATCACGCTGACCAACACCGCCACCTCGCAGACCTCCGGCCCATACGCCGCCACCATTCAACCCGACGGCAGCTACAGCGTGCCCACCGAACTGCTGCCCGCTGGCAACTACACGGCCACGGCGACGATTCCGGGCGCAGCGGGCGTGCAGGCCACCGGCAACTTCGTGGTCACGGCACTGCCCGTCACCAGCATCACCGTCACGCCGCCACCCACGCTCACGCCCGAGGAAAAGCCAATCATCAACGGCACCGTGACCAACCCCGGCTCGGCCACCACGGTGGTCATCACCATCGTCAATCCAACCAACAATCAGAGCTATGGCCCGTTCACCGTGCCGATTGCACCCGATGGCACCTACACCGTCACGACCGACGCGCTGCCGCCGGGCAGCTACAACGTGACGGCCACGGCGAACGGCAAGTCCGCAACGGGAAGCTTCAAGGTGATCGCGCCCGTCGTGCCTCAGGCAGTCACACCCGTGCCGATGGTGAGTGGCTGGGTTGCGTGGCCGTTGAGCGCGCTGCTTGCTGCACTGGGCCTGCCATGGCTGCGGCGACGAAAACCGCGCTCATGAGAATCGTCCATCAGACATGCAACTGACGCATGTCTGATGGCGTCAGAGCTTCACTTCTGCGGTGCTGGCGTGAACGTGCCGGTCCACTTCCACGTCGCAAACACGCACCAGAGCAGACCGATCACCGCAAGCGATCCGCCCACGATGCCCAGATGTTCAAGCCCCGCGTGCGTGCCGACCTGGCTGCCCAGCAGCGCGCCCGCGCCAATGCCGATGTTGAAGATGCCCGAGAACAGCGACATCCCCACATCGGTGGCGTCGGACGCCAGACGCAGCACCTTGGCTTGCAATGGCAGCACCATGCACAGCATCGCAATGCCCCACACCGAGCACACGACATACAGCGCAGCATGCGACTGCGCGCTGGGCAGGAGCAGCCACAGGCAAGCGGTCACCATGGCGATGGCAAGCAGCAAGAAGGCGCGCGGCCAACGCAGACCGAAAGCGCTGAAGCAGATACTGCCCACGACGCCCATGCCGCCGTACAGCAGCAGCACCCAGGTAGTCACTTCACTGGTGAGACCCGCCACCTGCTGCACCAGCGGTTCGATGTAGCTGTAGACCGTGAACTGCGCAGTCACCATCACGATCAGCAAAGCGTAGGTAGCCACCAGCGCTGGTCGCTTGAACAGCATCGGAATGCTGCTGGCCGAGCCCGCGTTTTCGCTGGGCAGTTGCGGCAGCAAGCGCCACAGCGTGAGCATCACGACAAATGCCACAAAGCCGATGGCACCGAAGGTCGTGCGCCAGCCGAGCGCTTCGCCGACGATCCGGCCCAGCGGAATGCCGAGCACCATGGCCAGCGTGGTTCCCGTCGCCAGCAAGCCGAGCGCCTGTGCACGTTTGCCTTCAGGTGCCACCCGTACCGCCAACGCGGCCGTGATCGACCAGAACACCGCATGCGCCAGCGCAATGCCGATGCGGCTGACCAAGAGCGCCGTGTAGCTCCATGCCACAGCCGACAGCGCATGGCTCGCGATGAACAGCAGAAACACGCCCATGAGCAGACGCCGCCGCTCGAACTGGCTGGTCGCCAGCATCAAGGGCAAGGAAGTCAGCGCGACCACCCATGCGTAGATGGTGAGCATCAAGCCGATCTGCTCGGTGCGCATGTCGAAGCTGCCGCCGATGTCGCTGAGCAAGCCGACGGGCACGAACTCCGTCGTGTTGAAGATGAACGCGCCCAGCGCCAGCGCGATCACGCTGAGCCAGCCTTGACGGTCAGAACGAGGAGCAGCGGCGGCGACAGCGGACGCAGCCGGAGAAGAAACGGTTTTTGAAATGGAGTTGGATACGGACATGAAAGGAGTCAATGACAGGCATCTGGAGCACGAAAGATTCCCGTGCTGCAATGCAACAACCAAATTGTCCGAGGATTCCCCCACCCTCGCCGAGTGGGAAGGCGATGCCCCCGATGCGCTATGGGGTCACACCGCCGACTTGAAAGCGGGTTGGCAAGCCTTGTGCACACACCCTGCACGCGCCCATTTCAGCCCTGAGGATCGTGGCAAACCGCCTCGATGTTGTGCCCGTCCGGGTCCAGCACGAATGCGCCGTAATAGCCGGGATGGTAGTGCGGGCGCAGACCCGGCGGGCCGTTGTCCTGACCGCCTGCGGCCAACGCTGCTTCATGGAAAGCATCCACCTGCGCGCGGGTCTTTGCGCGAAAGGCGACGTGGATGATGGGCCGGTTCGGCGTGCCTCGGCTGATCCAGAAATCAGGCTTGGGCGGCTCGCCAAAACCGGCCGTGTCGGTGTGGCCGGTTTCGGCAGCCGTCAACTCCATCAGCTTGGCGTAACCCAACGGCGCGAGCGCCTGTTCGTAGAAAGCACGCGACTTGGCGAAGTCCGACACCATGACTCCGGTGTGATCGATCATGAAAGCACCTCTCTTGAATGAAGGAATGGCTGTACAAAAACTCAGTCATTCAAGTATGCGAGAGATGCCCGGCGCTGTCCACTGAATCAGGGCTCGACGCTCCCCGCTCCACGCTCCCCATTCAATAGGCGACGGTGAAGCGCGCTTGCTTGTGCGTGCCTTGCTCCAGCGAGTCGACCAGCGCCACTGCCAGATCGGACACCGAAATCGTGCCGGGTTGACCATCGGGCTGCATCAGCGGCTCGTCCTTGCCGGTGCGGTAGTGCGCGGTGCGTTCGCCACGATCGCCCAGATGCATGGCGATTGGCGGGCTGAGCAGCGTCCAGTCGAGCGACGACTCTTTCTGCAGCTTGGTCAGCATGTCGCGTGCAGCGGTCGCACCGGGCTTGATCGCGGCGGGAAAATCGGGCGAATCCACCAGTTGCTGGCCGTTGATGTACAGGCTGCCCGCGCCGCCCACGACGAGGTAGCGTTTCACGCCAGCCGCCTTCGTGCCTTCGACGATGGCACGCGAGCCGGTCATGAAATCGTTGTAGATGTTCGGGTTGGTCCAGCCAGCGTTGTAGGCGCTGACCACTGCGTCGGCACCGCTCACGGCAGCCTTCACATCCTGCGCCTTCAGCACGTCGGCTTTCACCGCCTTGAGGTGATCACGCTCTGTCAGTTTTTCGGGGTGGCGAGCCAGCGCGGTCACCTCGTGGCCACGGCTCAGCAGTTCGTCCAACAGCGCTGCGCCCACAAAGCCGGTGGCTCCAATCAATGCGACTTTCATGTTTTGTCCTTTCAGTTCGGAGATGTTCGTTCAATCAATGCATCAACTGTATGTTCTTACGAATGAATCGATAAGCCAGCAAATTTCGCCAATACTTTGAAGCACTGCTTCATAATCAACCCCATGGACGACTTCAAACGCATGGCGATCTTTGCCACGGTGGTGCAGCAGGGATCGATGAGCGCTGCCGCGCGCACGCTGGGAATGACGCCTTCCGCCGTGAGCCAGCAGGTGCGGCAACTGGAGCGCGATGGCGGCGTGACGCTGATGCACCGCACCACGCGCCAATTGACGTTGACCGACGCCGGGCAGCGCTTTTACGCCGAATGCGCACGCATGGTGGAAGCCGCAGCGAACGCCCGCGCCGAACTGCAAGCCGAATTGCAGGAGCCCAGCGGCGAGCTGCGCATCTCGTCGACCGTCGGCTTCGCTCGCCATATCGCGCCCGCGCTGGGGCCCTTGCTCGCGAGCTACCCGAAACTGCGGCTGCAATTGCTGGTGGACGACGCGCAGATCGACCTGACCTCCGCGCGCATCGATCTGGCCATTCGCTACGGCAATCTGCCCGACTCGCAATGGGTGGCGCGACGACTCGGGGCCATGCACTGGTGGCCTTGTGCGTCGCCGCAGTGGCTGGAAAAGCACGGCACGCCCGAGACTCTGCAGGCCCTGCTCACCGCCAGTTGGCTCGGGCTGCCCGCCTCGCTGGAGTTTCAGGGCTTGCAGGTGCGCGTTCCGGTGGCCAGAAACCCATCCGGTGCTTTCGAGGAGCATGTGCTGCCCATCGAGCCCCGCATTGCCAGCAACAACCAACTCGCCCTGCTGCAGATGTGCGAATCGGGACTCGGGATTGCGCTGCTCGGGAGCATGGACGTGCAGGAAGCGCTTTCTGCCGGGCGGCTGGTTCGGCTGTGTCCGCACTGGGAATTTGGCCGCTCCGGCAGCCTGCCGATCTGGGCCGTGACTCCGCAACGCGACATGCAGCCCGCCAAGGTGCGTTTGGCGCTGGAGCATCTCGCGCAATATCTGAAAGGCGTTCCCGGGGTATTTCATGGGCGTGGCGACGGTACGTTTTGATGCAACCATGAAGAAATGGCAAAACCTGACAAAGAAACCCCGTCAGGTCAACGAAAATGGCGGCAAGAACGTCTTACACGCATCGCCGACACTGCCGTCCCTGTGCAGTGTCCTCATTCATCTCCTGCTCCGCTCATCCCGCCGAGCAGCATCGAAACAAGGGAGACAGACATGATCAGCACCACTCTCACCAAGATGATCGCCGCTGGCGCAGTGGCCGCCACGATGGCTGGCTGCGTCGCCATGGACGACCCCTACTACCAAGGCGGCTATCAGGGTGGCTACGGCGGTGGTTATTCCACCACCACGACCTACAGCAGCTACCCCGCATGGCAAGGCCCCGGCTACTACTACGACGGCGGCTACTACCAGACGAACCCCGGCATCAGCGGCGCCATCTTCATCAACAACCAGAACGACTGGCGCTATCGCGATGACGAGCGCCGCCGTGACTGGGAGCGCCGCCGCGATCAGGATCGCCGTCAAGACCAGGCGCGCCAGGAACAAGCCCGCCGGGATGCCGATCGCCGCCGTGACCAGGACCGTCGTGAAGCCGACCGCCGCCACGAGCAAGACCAGCGAGAGGCTGATCGCCGTCGTCAGGACGAACAGCGCCGTGCAGCCGAATCCCGCCGCGACTGGGGCAACAACAACCGTCCTTATCCCGTGCCACAACCGCAAAACCAGAATCCCGAAGCGCAACGCGACTTCAACCGCAGCGAACGCATCCTGCGCCAGCAGGAACAACGCCAACTGCGTGACCCCAACCCACAGGTCAACCGCGACCGCGCCGAGATCTTCGAGCGCCAACGCCAGCAACGCGAGTCCGAGAACCGCAAGAACCAGAACCCTTGGGGTACAGGCAATAGCCAAGGCAACTGATTCGGATGAGAATGGTGCGAGGGAACCTCTGCACGAATCGGATCGACGCGTGCCAGCGCAGCCTCGGGCGGTCTTCCGCGTTGAAAATCCTCGTGATAGCTACGGCTATCCCTGCGGTTTTCGCCTTGAATCCCATCCCGATCTGCTTCTGGCCGCTTGTCGATCAACTCGCGCAGAGATTCCCTAGGTAACAACTTGCGCTTGCCGCCATTCATCCATTGCCGTTGACCGAACCATGAGCACTGATCGCAACGCCCAGAAATCGCCACGCCGCTTCGTGCGGTCCGTGGCGTTGTTGTTTGCAGGAACGCTGCCACTCATATGGTCGGCAGGCGTTGGTGCCCAGGTCATCCGCTGCACCGACCCGGTCACGGGCAAGGTCAGCTACACCGACGGCAAATGCGCGAGCGGCAACAGCGCGCTGGAAATTGAGGCCAAGAAGTCGCCCGACGACATCAAGGCCGAACGCGAGCAGGCGGCGCAGGCGCAGGAACGCTCCCGCGAGCGGCTTCAGCAGGACGCCAAGCGCCGTCAGGAAAACACAGAACTGCAACGCCGTGAACAGGAAAGTCGCAATCGATCGCAGGCCGCAAGCCAGACCAATCCAGCCGACTCGCAAGCCTGTGCACAGGCACGGCGCAATCTCGAAGATGTGCAGGGCACTCTGGGCCAGGGCATGTACGATGAATCCACCCGACTGGCCGACGCACAGCGCAACGCGGAACGTGCCTGCCTGACGCCCGACCAGTGGGTGCGCGCACAGCGCGATGCGCAGAACAACACCAACCACAATTACTACCAGACCTATCCGTATGTGGTTCGACCACCGCATGTGGTGCGCCCGCCGGTCCAGCCCCTGCCAGACCCCAAGCCCCCGGTCTTCACCAACTGCAACGTGTTCCGCTGCACCGACGCCAAGGGCAACGTCTACCCGCGCTGATCAACGCCGCACCGGCTCGCCGCGCAGGCCCTGCATCACGGTGGGATAGCGAAGTCGCACGCGCAGCTCCTCATGCATGCGCCGCGCTTCAAGGCGACGCGATTCGCTCATGAAACTCAGCAGCGTGACCGGCAACTGATCCTTCGCCGCATCGCGCGCCACACGCGGCGGGCGCGGCAGGCCGAACAGATCGGCCGCCATGTCGAAGTAGTCACCCATCCTCATGTCTGTATCGTCGCGCACGTTGTAGACCCGCTGCGCCTTGCCGCGCCACAGGGCAGCAAGGCAGGCTCCCGCCAGATCGTCGGCCTGGATGTGGTTGGTGTAGACATCGTCGCGCTCCTTGAGCACCGGCGTGCCGCGCTGCAGCCGCGCCACCGGCGTGCCGCTGGGACGATCGAGGCCATAGATGCCCGGCACGCGCAGAATGCTCACCCGCACACCAGCGCGGCCCAGGTGGCGCATGGCGCGCTCGGCATTCACCCGGCGTTGGGCGCGCGGCGTGGCTGGAGCCACGGTGCGGGTTTCGTTCACCCATGCGCCGTCGCAATCGCCATACACGCCGGTGGTTGATGCGTAGACCAATGCATCGGGCAAGGCGCGCAAGCGCAGCACACGGTTGAGGTTTTCGCTGCGCACATCACGCCACCATTGCGCGCCGGTTTCGCCCTCACCCGGCGGCGGTGCCAAATACAGCACACGCTGGAAAACGCCTGCCAGCCGCGCCAGCGAAGCCTTGTCGTCCAGGTTGCCCAGCAGCGGACGCACTCCGGCTGCACGCAGTTGCGGCGAGCGCTCGGCCGATGTGGTCAGCGCCGAAACCGAAACCCGCGCCGATCCGGCATTCAACTGCCGCGCGGCGCGCATGCCCACGTCACCACAACCGACGATCAACACCCGCATCCGGCGAAAGCGTGCCGGTAGCGCTCCAAGGGGACTTTGGTTTGAGGGCAAAATCGATACCTTTGGGAGCTATGCCGCGCCGTCCGACGGTCCGCGCGAATGCTCCATGACAAGTAGACAAAAGAATTCCAAGGATACCCGCAACATGACGAGCGAGCAGACCACAACTGCCACCTTCCACATCAGCGTTCAGCCCAGCGGCCGCGCCTTCACAGCACAGAGCGACGAAACCATTCTCGCCGCCGCCATCCGTGGTGGCGTGGGCCTGCCCTACAGCTGCAAGGACGGCTCCTGCGGATCGTGCAAGTGCAAGAAGCTCAGCGGCTCCGTGGTCCACAAGGAACACTCCGAAAAGGCGCTGTCCGCCGTCGAGGAAGAAGCCGGCTTCGTGCTGACCTGCAGCGCCCGCGCGCTGACCGATGTGGTGCTCGAATCGCGCCAGGTCACCGATGAAAGCTCCTTCCCGATCAAGAAGCTGCCCGTGCGCGTGGCCGCGCTCAACCGCCTTTCGCACGACGTGATGCAGGTGAAGCTGCAACTGCCCGCCGCCGACCACTTCAAGTACCACGCCGGTCAGTACATCGAATTCATCCTGCGCGATGGCTCGCGCCGCGCGTATTCGATGGCGACCGCGCCGCACTTCCAGGAAACCACGCCGGGCGTGGAACTGCACATCCGCCACATGGCTGGTGGCAAGTTCACCGACCATGTCTTCGGCGCGATGAAGGAAAAGGAAATCCTGCGCGTGGAAGGCCCGTTCGGCAGTTTCTTCCTGCGCGAAGATTCCGCAAAGCCCATCATCTTGCTGGCCTCGGGCACCGGTTTCGCCCCCGTGAAGGCGCTGATCGAGCACATGCAGCACAAGGGCATCAAGCGCGCGATCACGCTGTACTGGGGCGGCCGCCGACCCGCCGACCTGTACATGGACGCCTGGGTGCGCGAGCGCGCCGCCGAGATGCCCAATCTGAGCTACGTGCCCGTGGTGTCCAACGCCGAGGCCGAAGACCAATGGACGGGCCGCACCGGCTTCGTGCACAAGGCCGTCATGGAAGACTTCGCCGACCTCTCCGGCCACCAAGTCTATGCCTGCGGCGCGCCCATCGTGGTCGATTCGGCACGCGCGGAATACTCGGCAGAGCGTGGCCTGCCGGAAGAGGAATTCTTCGCCGACGCCTTCACGTCGGAAGCCGACAAGCACAGCGCATAAGCGCAACAGTCGGCCCAAATCAGTCAGGCACTCAGGCGATCAACTCTCGGCACAGTTCTGCGCAGTGGCGGCAAGCCTCCGCGCAGTCCTGGCAATGATCGGCCTCGTGGTTTTCGCACTCGGTCGCGCAGCCTTCGCAGATGCGGGCGCACAGTTCGCAAATGGCCGACACATGCGAGCTGTCACGCGCCATTGCCGAGGCGGCCAGTCGGCAGACTTCGGCGCATTCGACGTTCTGCGCCACGCAGTTGAGCATGTGCTCCGCATGCACATCGCGCAGACAGGCCGCAGCGCAGAAGTCGCAGAGCAAGGCGCAGCGCGAGCAGGCCGCTATGCATTCCCAGTAACGGGACTCTGCCAGAGAGGTGGGTGCGTCAAGCATGTCACTCCTTTCCCCTTCGTGAAGGTCGCTGGCCATGTCAGGCGAGGAAGCTTTCTGCGCGCCAGCCACGCAGACCCCTTTATAGAGACACAGGAATCCGCCATTCTGTAGGACTTGACAGCAATCTGTGCATGGAAGTTGCAAGCATTGCCAGCCACTTGTCAGAATTTTTTGCACAATAGAGAGCCTATGAACCGCAGAAACCTTCTCCTTACGACTGCAGCCGCCAGCTTCATGGCCCTGACAGCCCCGTTGGCCGCGCACGCTGAGGATGCACCCATCCGCCTCGTGGTCCCCTACGCACCGGGCGGTCCGCTGGACGCCACCTCGCGCATTCTGGCCGAGCGTGTTCGTGACTCGCTGGGTATCGTGGTCATCGACAACAAGGCGGGCGCGGGCGGCAACATCGGTGCCGACATCGTCGCCAAGGCAGCGCACGACGGCCTGACCATCGGCCTTGCCGCGACCGCAACGCACGCAGTCAACCCCTGGCTGTTCTCCAAGATGCCCTACAACGCGGACAAGGATTTCGCGGGCATCACCCAGATGGTCCGCGTGCCCAACGTGCTGGTGATCAACGCCGCGCACGCCGACAAGCTGAACATCCACTCGGTCGATGACCTGATCAAGTACGCCAAGAACCACCCCGCCAAGCTGAACTACGGCAGCGGCGGCAACGGCAGCGCCGGTCACCTTGCTGGCGAAATGTTCAAGCAGCGCGCCGGCGTCTACGCCCTGCACATCCCGTATCGCGGAGCCAACCCCGCCCAGCTCGCACTGCTGGCTGGCGAAGTGGACTTCAACTTCGACAACCTCGCCGCAGCCGCCCCCAACATCAAGGCAGGCAAGCTCAAGGCTCTGGCTGTGACCTCGCTCGAAGAGTCGCCCATGCTGCCCGGCGTGCCCCCGCTGTCCAAAACCTTCAAGGGCTTCTCCATCGACACCTGGTGGGGCCTCGTCGCTCCAGCAGGCACACCCAAGGCGGTGATCGACAAGTTGAACAAGGCCTTCACCGACGCCCTGAAGTCGCCCGAAACCAAGACCAAGTTCGCCACCATGATGGCCGAGCCCGTGCCGACCACGCCCGAGCAGTTCGACCAGTTCATGGCCACCGAGCGCGCCAAGTACCAGAAGCTGGTGAAGGCGTCCGGCGCAAAGGTGGATTGAGCGGCCGACAGCCCCGATCCCCAAAAACAAAGCACCCAAGGCCGCGAGGCCCGGGTGCTTTTTTCATGGGGGTGGATGAACGCGCTCTCAGCCCGTGCTCGGACACCATTCCGCAGGCGCTGCCTTGCGCTCGATGCGCTGTTCTGCCACCAGCACCTTCTGCCGATCGGTGAGTGCCGTCAGCACCTGTTCGCCCAGCAACTCCGCCATCGGCAACAACACAAATGCCCGCTCGTTCCAGCGCGGATGCGGCAGCGTGAGGCGTTCGGTGGTCATGACCAGATCGCCAAAGCGCACGATGTCCAGATCGAGCGTGCGCGGGGCGTTGCGATAAGGGCGCTCGCGACCGGCATCGCGTTCGATGGCCTGCAATCCGTCGAGCAAGGCAAACGGCGAGAGTGAAGTGCTGATCTCAGCCACGGCGTTCAGATAGTCCGGCCCAGTCGCATCCACCGGCGCACTGCCGTAGAGCGAGGACACGCGCAGCACGCGTGTCTGCGGCAAGGCGGCGATGCTTTGCACGGCCTTTTGCAGCGCGAGGCGGGCGTCACCCAGATTGGCACCCATGCCAATCCAGGCGGTTTGCAACTCAGCCGACATCAATCTTCTGAGGAACCGTGATCCGAGGAAGGTCCGCCCTGCTCTCCGCCACCGGCTGGCTTGCGGCGACGGCGGCGGCGCTTCTTGGTTGCGGCGTCACCCGCAGCTGGTGGATCGCCGATTTCTGCGTGCTCGAAGGAACCTTCGGGTTCGCGCGGCGCAGTGGATTTGGAATGGGCCTTGGGCTTGTCTGCAGCCGTTGCGGCGGCGGGAGCGTTGCCCGACTTCGGAGCACGCTTGGCCGCTGGCTGGGCCTTGCGCTGCTTGGCGCGCTGTTCTTCGCGGGCCTGCTCCATCATGTCGTCGCGACGCGAATCGTCGGCCTGCTGGAACTCCTGCCACCATTCGGCGAGATGTTCGTCAACCTCACCCACATCCGCACGCAGACGCAGAAAGTCGAAGCCTGCGCGGAAACGCAGGTGCGCGACCATGCCGTAAGGCGTGGAACCAGAACGCTTGTCGAAGCGCGGCTGCATGACCCAAATCTCGCGCATGTCGGCGGCGAGCTTGCCGCGACCAGAGACATCGCCAATGCGCTTGTCGAACACATCGTCGATGGCGTCCTGCAGCGCGGGGAATGGCTGCTGACGCTGCATGCGCTGGTCCCAGCCGGTCTTCACGTCCTGCCAGAGCACGCAGGCGAGCAGGAAGCTCGGCGCCACGGTCTTGCCCTCGCCCACGCGACGGTCGGTGTCCATCAAGGCGGCTTGCACGAACGGGTGATCGGCACGTTCGACCACAACGTCGAGCAGCGGATAAATGCCCTTGGCCAGGCCCAGCACCTTGAGCTGCTCGATCGATGCGATCGCGTGGCCGGTCTGCAGCAGCTTGAGCATTTCGTCGAACAGGCGCGACTGCGGCACGTCGTGCAGCAGGTGTTCGGATTCGACCAGCGGCTTGGCGGTCTTGGGATCGAGCTTGAAGCCGAGCTGCGAGAGCTTGGCCGCAAAGCGCACGGCGCGGATGATGCGCACCGGGTCTTCGCGGTAACGCGTGGCCGGGTCGCCGATCATGCGCAGCACTTTTTTCTTCGCGTCTTCGATGCCTTTGTGGAAGTCCACGACGACCTGGGTTTCCGGGTCGTAGTACATGGCATTCACGGTGAAGTCGCGGCGCGTGGCGTCTTCGTCCTGCGGGCCCCAGACGTTGTCGCGCAGCACGCGGCCGCTCGCGTCCACGGCGTGCTGCATGCCTGCGAGCTGCGCCTTGCTGGTCTTTTCGTTGCCGCTGACTTGCTCGGCGGCCGCGTTGTCGAGGAAGGCGCGGAAGGTCGAGACTTCGATCACCTCATGCTCGCGGCCGCGTCCGTACACCACGTGCACGATGCGAAAGCGCTTGCCGATGATGAAGGCGCGGCGGAACAGGCCCTTGACCTGCTCGGGCGTGGCATTGGTCGCCACGTCGAAGTCCTTGGGACGCAGGCCAAGCAGCAGATCGCGCACAGCCCCGCCGACGATGTAGGCCTCGAAGCCCGCCTGCTTGAGCGTGCGCACCACATCGGTGGCGCGCTTGTCGACGAGTTCAGGGTCGATGCCATGCACCGACACCGGTACATCCACACGCTTGCCGAAGCGGCTTTTGCCCTTGGCTGCTGCGGTGCCGGTTTTTTTGCCCAGCAATTTGTCGATGAAGGTTTTGATCATTGCTCTTGGGGAAACAGGTCCAGAATGCGCCAGCCTTTTTGCTGCGCGAGCGCGCGAAGGCGTTGGTCAGGGTTGGTCGCCACCGGATGTTCCACCTTTTCGAGAAGCGGCACATCGTTCATGGAATCACTGTAGAACGTGCATTCCACATCGTCCCAGCCCAGATTGCGGTCCTTGAGCCAGGCTTCCATGCGCAGCACTTTGCCTTCGCGCATGGACGGAATGCCGTCCACCTCACCCGTGATCCAGCCATTCTCATCGCGCTCGAGCTTCACGGCAATCAGGTTCTTCACGCCGAGTTCGCGGGCGATGGGCTCGGTCACGAATTCGTTGGTCGCGGTGATGATCACCACTTCATCGCCTGCTTCGTGGTGCGAACGCAACAGATCGAGCGCCACTGGCTTGATGGCCGGGCGGATCACCTCGTTCATGAACTGCTCGTGCGCAGTGGCCGAATCGGCCTTGCCGCGCAGGCGAACGGCTTCGGTGGCAAAGCGCACATAGTCGTGCACGTCCAGACGTCCGGCGAGATAGTCGTCGAAGAACGCCTGATTGCGGCGACCGAACTCCTCCTTGTCGGCCCAGCCGATGCGGATGGAGAACTCGCCCCATTCGAAGTCAGAGTCGAGCGGGAGCAGCGTGTGGTCCAGATCGAACAGCGCCAGTCGCGGCTTTTGCACCGAAGTTTTGAGATTCATTCTTCTTGATGTGTTGATGGCACCGACGGGCTTGTGGCACGTGCGGCGTCCGGTTCGTCATTCGTGCTGCAGCATGTCCTTCAGCAGGGGAATGGTGATGGCGCGCTTTTCGCGCAGAGAGTAGCTGTCGAGGCTGCTGAGCAATTGCATCAGACTGCCCAGATCGCGCGAAAAACGCTTGAGCATGTAGTCCATCACATCGTCCGAGAGAAACACGCCGCGCGCGTCCGCCTCCTGACGCAGCACCTTGCGGCGCTCGGTCTCGTCGAGAAAATGCAGCTGGAACACATGGCCCCAGCCGAGGCGGCTGCGCAGATCGTCGCGCAGCGGCAGATCGGCCGGAGGAAGCTCACCCGCCGCCAGAACCCAGCGCGGATTGCCGACCGCCGGATTCAACGCGTTGATGAACCAGTTGAAAGCAGCGGCCTGCTGCTTGCTGTTGTAGAAATGCACCTCGTCCATGATCACCGCCACCCAGCGCTCGCTGAACGCGGCCGGATCGCTCACCGACGCATCGAGCCACCCCACGGATTGCCCCTGCTCGCGCAGGGCTTCGTAGGCGGCACGCAACAGATGCGTTTTGCCGCATCCGGATTCACCCCATAGATAAGTGGGAACGGGCGAACGCACATAGGTGTGGCCGGAACCAACCGACAGACGCAGATGCGCCAGTGCCTCCTGGTTGGTGCCGACGAAGAACCGATCGAAAGAGGGGCCCGGCGCCAGGCCGATGTCGAGCGCCAGTTGCTTCACGCCGTCACCCCGCTTGCCTCGGGCACGCAGGCGCACAACCGGACACCGGCAGGATGGGCAAGGACAACGGACTTCGGGATGAATGGCATGGGACAAGCATCTGAGGCGATTCAGCCAGCCACCCGCGTCGCACAACAGAGCGCAACGCCAGTGAAACCGGCTCAGCCGACATGAACAGCAGGCGAGAACCCGAGGATTTTAGTGCCTTGAGCGGCCTCGTCCTTTCATGAGGTGAAATTGGGTGCAAATCAATTCGCCGAACGGCCCGATTGCCACGGATTGCCACAGATTGACAGTGCGATACAGCGCGGTATTCGCAGCGAATTCAGGCAAGCCCTTAAAATCGCCAATGTTCTGCCTGCCAAGCGGGCTTCAAGCACCCCCTGAATTGCGATCCATGAGCTCCTCCACTCCTTCCACCCCCATTTCCTACAAAGACGCCGGCGTTGACATCGACGCGGGCGACGCACTGGTCGAGCGCATCAAGCCGCTGGCCAAGAAAACCATGCGCGAAGGGGTGATGGCCGGTATCGGCGGCTTTGGTGCGCTGTTCGAAGTGCCCAAGCGCTACAAGGAACCCGTGCTGGTCTCCGGCACCGACGGCGTGGGCACCAAGCTCAAGCTGGCCTTCGAGTGGAACATGCACGACACCGTCGGCATCGACCTGGTCGCCATGAGCGTGAACGACGTGCTGGTGCAAGGCGCCGAGCCGCTGTTCTTCCTCGACTACTTTGCCTGCGGCAAGCTGCATGTCGATACGGCTGCAGCCGTGGTCGGCGGCATCGCCCGTGGCTGCGAACTCTCCGGCTGCGCGCTGATCGGCGGCGAAACCGCTGAAATGCCCGGCATGTACCCCGATGGCGAATACGATCTGGCGGGCTTCGCTGTCGGCGCCGTCGAAAAGTCCAAGATCCTGACCGGCCAGAACGTCAAGCCCGGCGATGTGGTGCTGGGTCTGGCCTCGGCTGGCGTGCACTCCAACGGTTTCTCGCTGGTGCGCAAGTGCATCGACCGTGCTGAAGCAAATGGCACCATCCCCGAGCAGCTCGACGGCAAGCCCTTCAAGCAAGCCGTGATGGAGCCTACCCGCCTGTATGTGAAGAACGTGCTCGCCGCGCTGGAAAAGCACCCGATCAAGGCACTCGCCCACATCACCGGCGGCGGTCTGCTCGAGAACATCCCGCGCGTGCTGCCCGATGGCACGGCCGCCCACCTGAAGGCCGGCAGCTGGCCCCAAACCGAACTCTTCGCCTGGCTGCAGAAGACCGCCGGCATCGACGACATCGAGATGAACCGCACGTTCAACAACGGCATCGGCATGGTGGTCGTGGTTCCCGCTGAAGCAGCCGACGCCACCGCCGCCACCCTTGCCTCGCTGGGCGAGAGCGTGCACCGCATCGGCGTGGTCGCCGAGCGCGGCGAAGGCGCTGCAGTCGTCGTCGCTTAAGTCTTCTAACGCGGAGATCTATGCACACCGCGTCGCCTGCGCCCGTTCCACAAGAACAACCACCACAGCCCCCGAATCACCACAACGGGGGTGGGCGCAAGCCCTTTCGCGGCGTGGAGGTGGCGAGCTATCTGCTGATGGCCGCCATGCTCTTCCTGGTGCTGCACTACAGCCTGCTGCCGGGGCTGCTCAGCGTCTGTCTGGGCTTTCTGGCCACCCGCTGGCTGGCCGTCAAATTCACCTGGCTGCGCAGGCGTTTTCCGCGCAAGGCGGGCAAGGTCGGCTTCGGGCCGGGGCTGGCGGCCACGCTGGTGATTCTGGCCCCCATGGTGCTGATCGCACTGGCGCTCTCGCACTCGCGTACTTACATCGTGGATGCGCCTCAGCAATACAAGGAACTGCTGGATTTTCTGGCCGACACCGTGCTGGAGCTGCGCCAGAAGCTGCCTGAAGACCTTGGTGCCATGCTGCCCGCAGGCGCGGAAGAGCTGCAAAAGGTGATGGCCGCCTACCTCGGTGCCAAGGCCGGAGCGCTCGCCATGGCCGGTCGCGCCTGGCTCACCGGACTGCTGTACGCCTATGTCGGCCTGATCATCGGCACGCTCGCCGCCGTGCGCCATATCAGCAACCACCGCGGCCCGCTGGCCGTCGAGCTGATCAAGCGCATCACGCTGTTCGGTGAAGCCTTCCGCCAGATCGTCGCGGCGCAGTTCTGGATCGCCTCGTTCAACACCGTGCTCACCGCGCTGTTCCTGCTCGCCATCCTGCCGATCTGGGACCTGCAACTGCCCTACACCCCGGCGCTCATCACGCTCACCTTCTTTGCCGGGCTGATCCCCATCGTCGGCAACCTGCTGTGCAATGCGGTGATCACGCTGGTCGGCCTGTCGGTCTCGCCCGCAGCGGCCGCCGCCTGCCTGCTGTTCCTGATCCTGATCCACAAGGCCGAATACGTCATCAACGCCAAGGTCGTCGGCACGCGCACGCACATGGGCGTGTGGGAACTGCTGGCGGTGATGTTCGTGGCCGAGGCCATCTTCGGCCCGTCCGGACTGGTGGCCGCGCCCCTGTTCTACGCCTATCTCAAGAAAGAGCTGGAAGCCTCGCACCTGGTGTGAGCGCCACCCAAGCCCTGCCCTCTTTCGGTGCGCCCACGGCCACCTCAAACAAGCGAGCATCACCGATTGATTAACGTCAATCCGGTGATGTGCCGTGTGCGATTCTCCCAAGCACCCCACCAATTTGGTGCAGGCTTCGGCTATGCTGGAAGCCGGTCGCGGGCCCCAAGCTTCTCACAATGAAGAATGCAGCCAGGGCCTGCGGAATCCATCGGACAGCCTTTTACCGAAACGCTCAAGAGAGAGATTGGAGACTTTGCAATGACCATTCTGGTTGCCTATGTCGCGCGCCCCGAGGGCCGCGCCGCTCTGGACAAGGGTATCGAGATCGCCACCCGCCGCAACGAACCCCTGGTGGTGGTGAACGCCGGCCCCGGCGGCCATCAGGAAGACCCCGCGCTGATCAGCGGCTACGAAGCCGAGCGCGTCGAAGAACGCTTGGCGACGCTGGGCATCCAGGCCGAGTTCAAGCAATTCGTGCGCGGCAAGAGCGCCATCGACGAAATCGAAGCGCTGGTGAGCGAACTGGACGTCTCCGTCCTCGTCATCGGCCTGCGCAAGCGCACGGCGGTCGGCAAACTGCTGCTGGGCAGCATGGCTCAGGAAATTCTGATGAATGTGGACTGCCCGGTGCTGTGCGTGAAGGCGACCTGAGCACCCTCTGACACTCCAATGAAAAACTGCGTACGGCCTTCTGGGCAGTACGCAGTTTTTTGTTTCCTTGCGCGCTTGGTCGAATCAGTAGACTTGCGGCACGATCAGGTTCGCAGGCACTGGCTGGCGGAAGTACTCGGGATGGCGCACGCGCTCGGGCAGCACGACTTCGGGGTGCGCCACTTCCTGATAAGGCATCTGGGTGAGCAGATGCGCGATGCAGTTCAGGCGTGCTTTTTTCTTGTCGTCCGCAGGCACCACCCACCACGGCGCTTCGGGGATGTGGGTGCGCTCCAGCATCGTTTCCTTGGCCTTGGTGTATTCCTCCCAGCGAACGCGGCTCTGGAGGTCCATGGGGCTGAGCTTCCACTGCTTGAGCGGATCGTGGATGCGTCCGAGAAAGCGCAGATGCTGCTCTTCGTCGGTGATCGAGAACCAGTATTTGATGACGCGAATGCCCGAGCGCACGAGCATCTTCTCGAACTCGGGCACGCTGCGGAAGAACTCTTCGTACTCGTCGTCGGTACAAAAGCCCATCACATGCTCGACGCCCGCGCGGTTGTACCAACTGCGGTCGAACAGCACGATCTCGCCCGCCGCTGGCAGGTGCGAGACGTAGCGCTGAAAGTACCACTGCGTGCGCTCGCGGTCGTTGGGTGCGGGCAGCGCGGCCACGCGGGCCACGCGCGGGTTCAGGCGCTGGGTGATGCGCTTGATCACACCGCCCTTGCCTGCCGCGTCGCGGCCTTCGAAGATGATGACGATCTTCTCGCGTGATTGCTGCACCCAGTCCTGCAGCTTGACGAGTTCGCCTTGCAGGTGGAACAGGCTCTTGAAGTAGTCGCGGCGCGCGGCGCTGTCCACCAACGGACGCTCACCGTTTTCGTCGATGTAGCGATCGTCGATTTCTTGTTCAAGTTCTTCGTCATAGCTGTCCATGAGGTCGTCAGCCATGCGTTGCATGAAATCTTGGGGGTCTAGTGCGGAGTTTTGAAACATAGGAATGGACCTACAAACACGCGCTGATGATGACCCGCTCGCGTGACAACTCCATGACATACCAATGACAAATCAAAACATGTCACGGTCCTGACATGCGCGGATCGAGGGCAGACGCCGGACGCTCGCCGGGCACCCGCCGAGATTCGCCAAGTCGTCAGCTCTGCGATTCGCGCAGTCGCAGCAGCAGTTCCTGAATGGCTTCCGCGTCGACGGACATGCCTTCGTGCTGGAGATAAATCTCCAGATCGGTGATCGCGTCCAGCATGTGTCCGCGCTCCACATGCGCAAAGCCCCGGTCGCGCCATTCGTTCCAGGCCTCGGGCAGGAGCGCGATGAGGCGGCTCTGCACATCGATCAGGCGTTGCCAGTCGCCTTCGGCGCGGTGGATTTCCTTCAGATTGCGCAGCATGCGCACCAGAATCTGACGGGACGAGGCCGAGCGCAGGTACTCCGCCAGCTCGCGCAGGCTGCCATCGGTGACATCGCTGCGGTCGGAGACGAAGGTTTCCAGCCGCTCGCTCAGATCCTCGCGCGAGAGCGAGCGCCCGGTGGTCGGGTCGATCACCACCTGCCCCTCGGGCAATTGCACCTTGACGAGGAAATGGCCGGGAAACGAAATCCCGTAGGCCCGCAGATTGATACTCTGCGCCAGCTCCAGCCACAGCAACGCCAGCGAGATCGGAATGCCGCGCCGCGAGCGCAACACCACGTTCAGGTAGCTGTTGTCGGGATCGTAGTAATTGTTGAGATTGCCGCTGAAGCCCAGATCGTTGAAGAAGAACTGGTTCAGCACCGTCAGCCTGCGCATGGGCTCCGCGGCGGGCTCGATCATGCGATTCAGGCGCGCCTGAAGCTGATCGACCTCGTCGAGCACCTGCTGCACATCGAGCAGCGGATAGGCATCCTGCGCGATGCAGGTAGCTGCCTCGAGCAGCGGAATGGATTCCTGCTGACTACCTTCGCGCACCAGGCTTGCAAAGTATTCCAGCGGGGTGGGAACATTGAATTGCAGTGACATAAGCCTTCCCTCAGCTACTGGACATGGGTGTTGGTGTCAGAAACACCGCGTCCGGTTCCGTTCGATACGAGCAACCCGGCTTTCGTCTGCTCTCCTCGAAAGCCAACTGATCAACCAATCAACCAACCAACCAATCAATCAGCCAGTCAACCAACTGATCAATCCTCCGCTGACAAAGATTATCTGCGCAAAACCTGCCGCAAATTCATTCTGAAAGCCCAGAGTGCTCCGAAGTACACCACCATAGAACCAATCAGCATTGCAGCCAGTAGGCCAACACGCCACATTGCATGAGCGCGCAGCGCAATCCAGTCGAAGTGCTGATTGCCCCACCACAGAAAAATCGCCAGCAGCGCGCTGGCCGCCAGCGTCTGCAGGAAGAACTTGCGCCAGCCCGGCAGCGGCTTGAAGCTGCCGCGACGCAGCAACCCGATCAGCAGCCAGGTCGCATTGACCAGCGCCCCAAGGCCAATCGACAGTGCCAGCCCGGCGTGAGCGAGCTTGGGAACCAGCACAAGGTTCAGCAACTGAGTGATCACCAACACCGCCATGGCAATCTTCACCGGCGTGCGGATGTTCTGCGCGGCGTAGTAACCCGGTGCCAGCACCTTCACTGCCACCAGCCCCAACAGGCCAATGCCATAGCCCTGCAACGCAATGGTGATCTGCTGCACATCGCGATCGGTCAGCGCGCCATGATGGAACAGCGTGGCCACCAGCGGCTTGGCGAAGAACAGCAGGCCGATGGCGCAAGGCATGCTCAGCAGCACGACGATGCGCAGCCCCCAGTCGAGCATGCCCGAATAGCGCTCGGAGTCCCCGCTCGCCTTGGCAATCGCCAGTTGCGAAGTGAGCACCACCCCCAGCGCCACGCCGAGCAGCGCCGTGGGGAATTCCATGAGACGGTCGGCATAGAACAGCCAGGTCACGCTGCCCTGCTCCAGATACGAAGCGATCTGCGTGTTGATCATCAGCGAGATCTGCGCCACGCCCACGCCCAGCAAGGCCGGCCCCATGAGCTTGAGAATGCGGTGCACGCCCGGATCGGCAAATGCGGCACGAATGGCTTTGGTGCTCACGCCGATGCGCGGCATCAGCCCAAGCTTCATCAGCGCGGGTATCTGCACGGCGAGCTGCAGCACGCCGCCGATCATCACGCCACCCACCATCGCGTAAATCGGCTCGATGCCATGCTTGGCAAACAGCGGCGCACCGATCACGGCAGCGGCGATCATGCTCACATTGAGCAGCACCGGCGTGAGCGCCGACACGGCAAACCGCCGCCAAGTGTTGAGCACCCCAGCCGACAGCGCGACCAGCGACATGAAGCCGATGTAGGGGAACATCCAGCGCGTCATCAGCACGGCAGCGTCCATGCCGCCCGGCGACGTGCGCAGGCCGCTGGCCAGCAGCCAGACCAGAATCGGCGCACCGACCACGCCCAGAATGCAGGTGACAAGCAGCGCCCAGAACAGCACCGTCGCCACATCGCTGATCAACGTGCGCGTGGATTCATCCCCATGCTGCGCCTTGTGCGTGGCCAGCACCGGCACAAACGCCTGGCTGAACGCCCCTTCGGCAAACAGCCGCCGGAACAGATTGGGAATGCGGAACGCGACATTGAACGCGTCGGTCAGAACGTTGGCTCCAAACATGGAGGCCATCAGAAGATCGCGCACCAGCCCCAGCACTCGGGAGGCAAGCGTCAGCAACGAAACGGTGGAGGCGGCTTTGAACAGTGACACGGGGGGCAGTGTATGCGGTCGTGGGGGTGGGTTTCGGAGATTTTCATCTCCGAGCCTTTGTTGGAAAACTCTGCTGACAATTTATCAGCTTGCTTTTGGTTGGCTGGCTACCTGCGAGGCTGGGTGCTTTTTGTTTTTGGGCCTGTCAGGTGGTTGCTTACGGATGCCGGGAATTCCGCCCGGCGGCGGAGTAACTTTTCGCTAGCGCGCGAAAAGTCACCAAAAGCGCGCTTGAAATGCGGGGGCACGCGGCAGAACTCAGCTTCGCGCCAAAGGCGCTCCGTTCGGGCAACCGCCGCGAGTCAGAGGTTTCATAAGAGGTGTGTCACGGCACTTCGCGTTGCTCGTGCCCGTTCATCTCGCGACCTCGCGAGATGTTGGTACGCGAGTCGCACGCGGCATTTTTGGATCGCTCTTCGTTCCCGTCTCCTGGAGCGAGCCTACGAAGCGAAGTGGGCCGTCGAGTTGGAAGCCCCAACGCCAAGACAGCCCCTCAGGCTAGGCGTGAAGCCGCAGACAGTATGTCGATACGGCAAGGCTTCCACAACGACGCATGAGGGGCTGTATTGGCGCCCCAAAACGACCAGCGCCCCAAGCCAATCCAAGCAAAAAGAAATTCAGGCTATAATGCTCGGCTTTGCTGACATCATCCTCGAACACAAGGAATACATACCATGGCATCTAAGCCAAAGAAAAAGAACCCCCGTCTGGCGTCCGGCCGTAAGCGCGCACGCCAGAACGTCAAACTGAACACAGCAAACACATCGCTGCGTTCGAAGTACCGTACCGCTGTCAAGAACGTCGAAAAGGCTGTTCTGGCTGGCGACAAAACCAAGGCAACTGAATTGTTCGCCAAGGCTCAATCCGTGCTGGACACGATCGCCGACAAGGGCATCTTCCACAAGAACAAGGCAGCTCGCGACAAGAGCCGTCTGTCCGCCAAGGTCAAGGCCCTGGCAACAGCAGCCGCCTGACTCTCTTCAGGCAAACAGCCCGGGTGATTGTCCTCAACAGATAATTGCCCGCCGTTTGTACCGGGTGCGCTGTCAGCAAGCAAAACGAAGAAACCGCCGAAAGGCGGTTTTTTTGTGGGCGCTCTCAAAATGAACAAAGTGAAAGGTGACTGGATCGTCGCCACCCTCCACCCCTCCTCACATCAGCGGTAGACCTTGAAGCGCAGGTCGTCGGCGATGAAGGTTTTCTCGCCAAATGGCGCTTCGTTCGAGCCGAAAGGCATCTGGGCGCGCAGCTTCCACGATGCAGGAATGTTCCATGTCGTGGCGACTTGTTCGTCGATCACCGGCGAGTAGTGCTGCAGGCTGGCACCGATGCCCGCATCGGCCAGCGCAGTCCACACCGCGTATTGCGCCATGCCCGAGGAATGCTCGGAGAACATCGGGAACTTGTCGGCGTACAGGGCAAAATCGGCCTGCAGCTTCTTGATGACATCTTCGTCTTCAAAGAACAGCACCGAGCCCGCGCCCGCAGCAAAGCCGTCCATCTTGGCGTCGGTCTTCACGAACGCATCGGCAGGCACCATCAGGCGCAGAACTTCACGGGTGATGTTCCACAGCTTTTCGTGTTGCGCGCCGAACAGCACCACCACACGGGAACTCTGCGAATTGAACGAAGAAGGTGCCTGGCGCACGGCCTCCAGAATCAGCGCTTCGACTTGCGCTTCGGAGATGGGCAGCTTCTTGCCGAGGGCGTATTGCGTGCGGCGCTTGGTGAACAGGTTGATGGCTGTGCTGGTCATGAAATCGGAATCCCTTTTCTTGCTTGGTGAACCACCCACACCTTCGGATGGTTTGCAACAAGTCTATTGCGACCGCAGCCAGCCAGCAGACAAGCGGGCCTCAAATACCAAGCATCCATAGGGACGCATCGCGCGACGTCGAGCAGCATTGATTGAAAGGTGCTTGCGTCCGCCGCTGCACGAGCAAATTGACCGGAGCGGATTGGAGCCACTCGAAAAAGAAAAAGGCCTGAGATTCAGGCCTTTGGATCGGGAAGCAAGCAGGCTTCCGCTATTTGCAGATCGTTGTCTTTGGCGAAGTTCAGCGCGAAGTCCCACGCCATGGGTTCGAACTTCTGCAGCTCGCGGTTGACGATCACGCACTTCACGCCGTTCATGCTGGTGGGAACGCACCATGGCGAGTAGCTCAAATGGCTGCCGGGACTGACGCCACCGGGGCGAAACTGGCTCATCACACCGGCCAGACGCTCAGCCCAGTCGCTGGGCCGGAAGGTTTTCCCGTCTTGGGTGATACCTTGAATAAAGACTTCTTTTGCGTCGGAAGAGACCATCGGTGAGGCGTCGTAATTATGGAGTCATGGCATCGTGCGCCACGATGTGAATTCTAACTCTTATATAAGAGACAAGACTGAATGGCCTTGCAAAGCCCGTTTGCAATGAATTTGATGCATCATCTGATGCGATTTGCACATAACGCAGCACCAAGCTGGTGTCTGTCCTCGGACACTGTTGCAAAAAGCCCAAACGCTGCACGCGTCCTTGGCGCATGACAGTGATGCGGAATACTCAACGAAGGTGACACGCACAGCCTCTAAAATTGCATTTCGTTGTGCTGGCAAAGGATAGTGATAGATAGTGCCAGCTTTGTGTTTCCCAGCAATGTCAGGAGATTTCCGCATGACCGCTTTTGTCGAGGCAGCCTCGCCCCACGTGATGAACACCTATGGCCGCGTTCCAATCGCTCTGGAACGAGGACAAGGCGTGCGACTGTGGGACGTGAACGGCAAGGAATACCTCGACGGGCTGGCTGGCATCGCCGTGAACACGCTCGGCCACAACCACCCCAAGTTCGTGCCCGCGCTGCAGGACCAGGTGGCCAAGCTGATCCACACCTCAAACTACTACCACGTGCTCGGTCAGGAAGTGCTGGCCAAGCTGGTGGTCGAGCGCGCCAAGATGGACAACGTGTTCTTCTGCAGCACAGGTCTGGAAGCCAACGAAGCCGCGATCAAGATCGCCCGCAAGTATGGCGTGGACAAGGGCATCGAAAAGCCCGTGATCGTGGTCTATGAGCACGCCTTCCACGGCCGCTCCATCGCCACCATGACAGCCACCGGCAACCCCAAGGTGCGCGAAGGCTTCGGCCCGCTGCTCGAAGGTTTTCTGCGTGTGCCGGTCAACGACATCGAGGCGCTCAAGAAGGCCACCGAAGGCAACCCGAACATCGTCGCCGTGATGATGGAACCCATTCAGGGCGAAGGCGGTCTGCACCCCATGCGCGCCGAATACATGAAGCAAGTGCGCGCGCTGTGCGATGCCAACGAATGGCTGATGATCGTTGACGAAATTCAGGCCGGCATGGGCCGCACCGGCAAGTGGTTTGCCCACCAGTGGGCCGAGATCGTGCCGGACGTGATGTCGCTGGCCAAGGGTCTGGGCTCGGGCGTGCCGATCGGTGCCGTCGTCGCTCGCGGCAAGGCGGCCACCGTGCTGCAGCCGGGCAACCACGGCACGACCTTCGGCGGCAACCCACTCGCCATGCGCGCAGGCATCGAGACCATCCGCATCATGGAAGAGGACAAGCTGCTGCAGAACGCCGCCGACGTGGGCGAGTATCTGAAAGCTGCGCTCAAGACCGCCTTCGCCGGTGAAAAGGGCGTGGTGGACATTCGCGGTCAGGGCCTGATGATCGGCGTGGAACTCGACCGTCCCTGCGGCGCACTGATCGGACGCGGCGCAGAAGAAGCCGCCCTGCTGTTCTCGGTGACCGCCGACAGCGTGATCCGCCTCGTGCCTGCGCTGATTCTGTCGCGCGCCGAAGCCGATGAAATCGTGGCGCGCCTCGCCCCGCTGGTCAAGAAGTTCCTCTCGGAAGGAGCCCCCAAATAATGAAGCATTACCTGCAGTTCTCTGATTTCACCGCGGACGAGTACAACTACCTGTTCTCGCGCGCTGCCATCATCAAGGGCAAGTTCAAGAGCTACGAGAAGTACCACCCGCTGCTCGACCGCACGCTGGCGATGATCTTCGAGAAGGCCAGCACGCGCACGCGTGTGAGCTTCGAGGCCGGCATGTACCAGCTCGGCGGCAGCGTGGTGCATCTGACCACGGGCGACAGCCAGCTCGGCCGTTCCGAGCCGATCGACGACAGCGCCAAGGTCATCAGCCGCATGACCGATCTGGTGATGATCCGCACGTTCGAGCAAAGCAAGATCGAGCTGTTCGCCGCCAACTCGCGCGTGCCCGTCATCAACGGCCTGACCAACGAGTTCCACCCTTGCCAGATTCTGGCCGACATCTTCACCTTCATCGAGCACCGCGGCTCAATCACGGGCAAGACGGTCACCTGGGTGGGCGACGGCAACAACATGGCCAACACCTGGCTGCAGGCCGCTGAACTGCTGGACTTCACCGTCCACGTCAGCACGCCCAGCGGCTACGAGGTCGACGAGAAGCTCGCCTTCGGCGGCCGCAAGCCACGCGAAGGCTGCTACAAGGTCTTCGCCGATCCGATGGAAGCCTGCAAGGGCGCCGACCTCGTCACCACCGACGTGTGGACCAGCATGGGCTACGAAGCCGAGAACGAAAAGCGCATGAAGGCGTTTGCCGACTGGTGCGTCGATTCCGACATGATGGCCGCCGCGAAGCCCGACGCCCTCTTCATGCACTGCCTGCCCGCCCACCGCGGCGAGGAAGTCATGGCCGACGTGATCGATGGTCCGCAGTCCGTCGTCTGGGATGAAGCGGAAAACCGCATGCACGCGCAAAAAGCGCTGATGGAATACCTGCTGCTGGGCCGCCTCACGGCCTGATCGCACGCGACCATCGCACCATCATCAAAAGCCTGCACGCCTTGCGCTGCAGGCTTTTTCTTTGCCCGTTGCGCACACGGCACCAACACATCGAACGGCAATAACGAATAACTCATGCGCATGCGCTGCCATGGGCCAAAAGAAAACGGCGCAACCTGCTCATCGCACGTTGCGCCGTCTCTGGCGTTCAAACAAGCTCAGCCGCTCAGTGCTGATCACCCATGTGGTTGCGGATGTTTCCGTGCAGCGTCACGGGCTTGCTGTCCGAGAACTCGCTGCCCGACGTACCGCATGATTTGGCAGCGCCTGGTGTGCTGTCGCAACTGCTGCAACCGCTGCCGCAACCTGACACCTGCGCGAGCTTCGGGTTGATCCTGCCCAGCGGATTGCGCCATTTCTGCGGCATGTAGCGCCACAGCACGTAGAGCACCGCCGCCACGACGATGAGCCCCACAACCAATGATTGAGTCATTCGACTAACCTCCAATCAACACAGAACGACGGCATGCAGGCGGGGATGCATCAACCCCAGCCCAATGCCACCGCGCCGTGATACACGATAAAGCAGGCGATGTAGGCCAGCCCGAACAGGTAGGCTGCCATGATCGCCACGTATTTCCAGCTGTTGGTCTCGCGGCGCACGGTGGCCAGCGTGGCCAGACATTGCGGGGCGAAAATGAACCAGGTCAGCAGCGACAGCGCCGTGGCCAACGACCACTGGCTTGCGATCAGCGGGCCGAGCTGGGCGGCGGTATCGTCGCCCGATGCGGACAGCGCGTACACCGTACCCAGTGCGCTCACCGCCACTTCACGCGCGGCCATGCCGGGCACCAGCGCAATGCAGATCTGCCAGTTGAAACCGATCGGCGCAAACACCAGCGCCATCGCTTCGCCGATGCGGCCAGCCAGGCTGTAGGTGATCGCGGGTTCCGTCGCGCCATCGGGAGCACCGGGGAACGAGGACAGGAACCACAGCACGATGGTCAGCGCCAGAATGATGCCGCCCACGCGCTTCAGGAAGATCACCGCGCGTTCGTACAAGCCCAGAATCAGGCTGCGGATGCTGGGCCAGCGATACGCGGGCAGCTCCATCATCAGCGCGGCACGGCCTTGGCGCACACCGAAGCGCTTGGCGACATAGGCCACCGCCATGGCGCTCACGATGCCGGCAATGTAGAGACCGAACAGCACCAGACCCTGCAGATTGAAAATCCCGCCAATCGTGCGCTCGGGAATGAACGCGCCGATCAGCAGCGCATACACCGGCAGTCGCGCCGAGCAGGTCATCAGCGGCGCAATCATGATGGTCACCAGACGGTCACGCCAACTTGGAATCGAGCGCGCGGCCATCACGCCGGGAATCGCGCAGGCGAAGCTGGAGAGCAGCGGAATGAACGAACGGCCCGACAGCCCCACTGTGCCCATCACGCGATCCAGCAGGAACGCGGCGCGCGGCAGGTAGCCCGAATCTTCCAGCACCAGAATGAAGAAGAACAGGATCAGAATCTGCGGCAGGAACACGATCACGCCACCGGCACCGGCAATCACGCCATCGGCCAGCAGACTGCGCAGCGGGCCATCGGCCATGTGTCCGTTCAGCCATTCGGCGGTCGATGCGGTGGTCGCGTCGATGAAGTCCATCGGCACCGCCGCCCACGCAAACACGGCCTGGAAAATCAGGAACAGCAAAGCCGCCAGCAGCACCAAGCCCCACACGGGGTGCAGCACGATGGCGTCGATCTTGTCGTCACGCGCGAGTTGCACCGCAGGCGCTTTCACGGCCAGATCGAGAATGCGGCGCACCTCGTCATGGAGATCGAGCACGCGTTGCTGCGCATCGCCCTTGAACTCTTCCTTCTTCGCGGGAATGGCTTTTTTCAGCTGATCGGCATCGATCCACTTGAGCAGTTCCTGCGCGCCATCGGCCTTGACCGCAACGGTGGAAATCACCGGCACGCCCAGCTCGCGCGACAGCACGGCTTCGTCGATCTGGATGCCCTGCTTTCTGGCCATGTCGCTCATGTTGAGCACCAGCACCATCGGCAGGCCGAGATTGCGCGCTTCCAGCACCAGGCGCAGATTCAGTCGCAGGTGGGTCGCATCGGTCACACAGGCCACCAGCTCGGGCAACGGCTCGCCCGCACGACGACCGAGCAGCACATCGCGCGTGACGGCTTCGTCCATGCTCTGCGCGTGCAGGCTATAGGCGCCCGGCAGGTCGAGCATGCGCACGCGCTTGCCGCCCGGCGTGGTGAACCAGCCTTCCTTGCGCTCCACGGTCACGCCCGCGTAGTTCGCCACCTTCTGGCGCGCGCCGGTCATCAAGTTGAAAAGTGCCGTCTTGCCGCAGTTGGGATTGCCCAGCAGCGCCACATGCAGCGCGCCGCCGCCGGAAGCCTGTGGTTGATTGCTTGCGCTGTTCGTCATTGAGTTCTTGCCCTCTTGTCCTGCTTGTTCGTTGTGGTCTTCTTCATGACGTCACAACTTGGCTGGCTGCACCAGCACAAACACGGCCTCGTCGCGGCGCAGCGCGAACGTGGCCTGCCCCACGCGAATCGCCAGCGGATCGGCACCGGGAAAGCCTGTGGCCAGCACACGCACCATTTCACCGGGCAGAAAACCGATCTCCATGAGACGCAGCACAAGCGACTGTTCCTGCTCGCTGCTTGCGGGCTTGAGGCTCACGACGATGGCATCCCGATGGCGCTCAAGCGCATCCAGAGCGATGGCGGCAGAAGTCGCCAAACCGCTGGAAAGTGGCTGTCCGCTTGATTCTTGTGGCTGTACTCGCATGTCTTCTTGAAGGGTCCTGAATGGTTTTAATTCTCATTCTAAAAGAGAGCGGCTCAGAAAGGGGCTTTTTAGGCCAGTGCCCCTTCACTGCACATCGGTAGTGCATGCGTTGGTTGCGTTGCGCGGGACCTCTTGCCGAGCTGTCGCCGCACCTTCGCCCCGTTGCCGCAATCTCTGGATTCAGGGTCAACTATTGAATGCGCCCCGAGCGCGGGCACTCCCTAGAATCTCCCGAACCAACCCACTCTGTTTGTGCCGCGTGTCGGCTGAGAGTCCGCGCCGACCGTCGTCGTCGCGCCCGCCAGGCACGCTCCTGCACATTCAGGAGACCCCATGCCACGATTCCCTCTTTTTTCCTTGCTGCTTGCCACATCGCTTGGCACGCAGATCGCACAGGCCGCCCCCAACCTCAGCCCACAGGACGTGGCTGCGCTGGCCGCGTCCTGCGCCAGTTGTCACGGCCCGGATGGCCGCTCGGGCAGCGAGATCCCTTCGCTGCGCGGCTCGCAGGCAGCCCATCTCACGCAGCGCATGCTCGATTTCAAGGCCGGCAAGGCGGCTGACGCCACCGTGATGACGCGCCTGATGAAAGGCTACGCAGACGAGGAGATCCACGCGCTCGCCGACTGGTTTGCAGCTTCTTCGGCAACCCACAAGGAGAAGCGTTGATGACGATGATCCAGCGCCGCACCCTCCTCTCGCAAGCCTTGGCAGGCGCAGCCACCGTGGCTGCGCCCGGCCTCGTGCGCGCCCAGGCCGCATCTGCGCATGTCGTCATCGTCGGCGGCGGTTTTGGCGGAGCCACCGCTGCGCGCTATCTGCGCCGCTACGCACCGGACCTGCGCATCACGTTGGTGGAGCCCGAACAGCGTTTCTACACCTGCCCGTTTTCCAATCTCTACCTCGCCGGTCTGCGGACATGGGAGAGCATCGGCCACGGCTTTGATGACCTGCGCGCGGCAGGCATCAACATCATCCACGCGCGCGCCGACGACGTGGATGCATCGGCACGCACGGTGCGCCTGTCGAACGGCCAGACGCTGACATGGGATCGCCTTGTGCTCTCGCCCGGCGTGGACATGCGCTGGAACGCATTGCAAGGCTATGACGAAGCCGCCGCACAAAAAGCCCCGCACGCATGGAAAGCCGGCCCGCAAACGCTGCTGCTGCGCAAGCAGATGGAGGCGATGGAGGACGGCGGCACCTTCGTGATGACGATTCCCGACAACCCGTTCCGCTGCCCACCCGGCCCCTATGAACGCGCGGCGATGGTGGCGCACTACTTCAAACAGTACAAACCCAGATCGAAAATTCTGCTGCTGGACGCCAAGGACAACTTCTCGAAAAAGAGCCTGTTCCAGCAAGGCTGGAAAGCGCTCTACGGTGACATGATCGAATGGGTGGGCCTCGCCGATGACGGCCTCGTCACGCGCATCGACGCAGACAAGCTGGAGGTGGAAACCAACTTCGGCACGCGCCACAAGGCCCATGTGCTCAACGTGATTCCGCCACAAAAGGCAGGCTTCATCGCCGAGCGCGCAGGCGTTGCCGATGCCAGCGGCTGGGTGCCGATCAAGGCAGAAACCTTCGAGTCCAAGCTCGTCAAAAACATCCACGTGCTGGGCGATGCGACGATTGCCGCGCCCATGCCCAAGTCCGGCTTTGCGGCCAACACGCAGGGCAAAATCGCGGCAGCGGCCATCGCCACCGAACTGGTCAGCAGGCCACTGCCACAAGCCGTCTACGCCAACACCTGCTACAGCCTGGTCGGCACCGACTACGGCATCTCGGTTGCAGGCGTTTACCGCGCGAAGGAAGGCAAGCTGATCGAAGTTCCCGACTCCGGCGGCGTGAGTCCAATGGACGCCAACGCCACCTTCCGAGCCGCCGAGGCACGTTACGGTGCGGCCTGGTATTCCGCCATCAGCGCAGACATCTGGGGACACTGATGACATTGCTTTGGGCTGGTTTTCTGATCGGCTGCGTGTTCGGTGCAGCAGCGCGTCTCGGACGTTTTTGTCTGCTGCGCGGACTGCGCCAATCGCTGGGTCTGGACAACGATCAGCGCAGCGGCGCACCCGCGTTGCAAGCCTTTGCGTTGGCATTGGCCGTGGCGCTGCTCGCATCGCAGTGGCTCGCGTTCAACAAGCAGATCGATCTGACCACGGCACAAGTCGTGCGCAGCAGTTTTTCGTGGCCCGCCGTATTGTTCGGGGGGCTGCTTTTCGGCTGCGGCATGACGCTCGCCCGCAGTTGCGGAGCGCGTTCGCTCGTGCTGCTGGCAGGCGGCAATCTGCGCTCGCTCGTCACACTGCTGTGCCTGGGGCTGGCTGCGCAAGCCACGCTCACGGGCGTGCTTGCGCCAGTGCGTCAGTCGCTGGTGAGCACCGGAGCCCTCTCGCTGGAGCACGCCACATTGCCCGCGCGTCTGCTCGTCCATGGCCTGTCACCCGTGGCGACTCTGGTGATCGCCACAGGTCTGCCCGTGATCGCATTGCTGGCCTACGCGCTCTGGAAACCCGAGCTGCGCAAGAGCGCATCGCAATGGACCGCCGCCCTCGTCATCGGTGCCTTGGTGGCCGCATGCTGGTGGGTCACTTCGTACTTCAACTTCGAATCGTTCGAGCCCGTGCCGCTCACCTCGCTGAGCTTCATCGGGCCGGTGGCAGAAGGTCTGCTGTATTTGCAAACCGCCGTGGGCCGTGAATTGGCCTTCGGTCCCGCCATGGTCGTGGGCACGCTGGTGGGCGCGTTCGCGATGGCGCAAATCACGCGCACCGCACGCTGGGAAGGTTTCGACAGCCCTTCGCGCATGATCGCATCGGCCATGGGCGGACTGCTCATGGGCTTTGGCGGCGTGCTGGCCGTGGGCTGCACCATCGGCCAAGGGCTCAGCGGACTGTCCACGCTTGCGTTCGCCAGCCTGCCCGCCGTCACCGGCATCGTGGTGGGCGCGCTCGCAACGCTCCCGTTTCAAACCAGACATTCAGACTAAATCCCGCTCAACTCAGGAGGACTTCAAAAATGAAACGTCGCAATTTCCTCATCACTCCATCGGCGCTTGCGCTGGGTGCCGCCGCTGCCGCACCGGGCCTTGCCATGGCCGCGCCCAGCATCATCACGCCGCAATCGCGCATCCTGCCGCGCGAAGGCAAGGGCCCGCGCATCGTGATCTGCGGCGGTGGCTGGGGCGGGATGACCGCTGCACGCTATCTGCGCGAGCTGATTCCCAACTCCGACGTCATCCTGCTGGAGCGCAACCCGACGTTCTGGTCCGGCCCCATGAGCAACAAGTGGCTGATCGACGTGGTGAACACCGACTTCGTGAACCACGACATGCTGCGCCCCGCCAACAAGTACGGCTACAAGCTGCTGCAGTGCGAAGTCAACGGTTTCGAGCGCGACAAGAAACTGGTGCGCACCTCGCTCGGCGTGATCGACTACGACTACCTGATTCTCTCGGGCGGCATCCGCAACGACTACGAAGCCTGGTTCGGCAACGACCAACGCGCCATCGACTACACGCGCAAGCACTTCCCCAACGCCTACATTCCCAATCAGGAAATGTTCGCGCTCAAGCAGAAGGTCAAAGACTTCAAGGGCGGCACACTGGTGATGACGCTGCCCCCGCCACCGCACCGCTGCCCGCCCTCGCCCTACGAGCGCGCCTGCCTGATCGCCTGGCACATCAAGAAGAACAAGATCCCCGGCAAGATCCTCATCCTCGATCCCAAGCCGAAGATCGCGCCCATCGGTGTGGGCTACAAGCAGGCCTTCGACGAGCTGTATCCCGACATCATCACGCACGTGCCCAACGCGCGCGTGCAGGAGGTCGATCCGTTCAACAAGAAGATCAAGACCGCTGCGGGCGAATTCAAATTCGACGACGCCATCCTCATGCCTCCGCATCAGGCCGCAGAAATGGTCTGGCATGCCGATCTCATCGGCAAGACACCCGATGGCAAGCCCACCGGCTGGGCCGACATGCACCCGCGCCTGTTCAACGCACGCACGGACGAGAACGTCTACTTCGTGGGCGACCTGATGGGCACGATCTCCGACCAGTTCGGCCACTATCCCAAGAGCGGCCACGTGGCCAACTACATCGGCCGCATCGTGGCCAAGAACATCGCCGAGCGCGTGGCGGGCAAGGAAGTCAGCCTGCTGCTGCCCGACAACCTCTGCTACATGATGGTCAACGGCGACCCGCAGGAAGAGATTTCGGTGAAGTTCGAATACGAAGTCGATGCGACCGGCAAGGTCATCCAGACGCAGATCGACATGGACGTGCGCACGCATGATCTGGTGAAGGAAGACTTCGCCTGGGCACGCAGCAAGTTCAGCGACTTCCTGGCGATCTGATGATGAGCGCAACTACAACGCCAATCACGCGCCGCGATGTTGTGGCCGGTGTCGTTGCTGGCGGTGCAGCGCTCGCGCTGCCTGCCATTGCACAAACCGTTCCTGCCACCAAAGCGGCCTTGGTCGGCCCGCTCGCACCCAACCCTGTCGAGTTCAAGAAAGTGCTTGACGAGTTCACGCGCGGCAAGACGCCCAAGGCTGAAGGGCTGACGCTCGATGTGTCGATCCTCGCCGACAACCCGAGCGCCGTGCCGGTGAAGGTGAAGGTCGATCTGCCGATCACCGACAAGGACTGGTGCGAGGAAATCATCGTGCTGGCCGAGCTCAACCCATCGCCGCTCGCTTGCCGCGTGAAGTTCACGCAGGCCAACGGCACAGCAGAAGCCGCCGTGCGCGTGCGCCTGTCGCAAACCCAGACCATCCACGCGCTGGCCCGCATGAAAAGCGGGCAACTGCTCGCGGCCAAGCAGGCGGTCACCGTCGCGGCCAGCGGCTGCGGCATGTGACGATGACAGGAAAGGACCACGCATGAACAACGGCAAACCACCACGCATCTGGGTCAGCAATGCGACGCCGAAAAAAGGCGACGTGCTGCGCGTGCGCGCACAGATCGAGCACATCATGGAAAGCGGCCTGCGCACCGATGCCGAGGGCAAGATCCGCCCGCGCAACATCGTCACGCAGTTTGAAGCGAAGCTCGGCAACGCGCTGCTGTTTACATGGGAGCCCGGCATCAGCATCTCGCAGAATCCCTACATCGAGTTCACCTTTCTCGCGCGCGAAAGCGGCGATCTGAACTTCTTGTGGAAAGACGACACGGGCGAGACGTTGATGGCCAAAAAGCCCATCACTGTCGGCTGACAGCAAAAAATCGCAGAAGTTGAATCGGGGTGTCTGGCTCTTGCGCACGCAACGCGCGCCACACCCCGATTGCGAAATAATGGCAGCCCCCGCGAAACATCCGGCCAGCGCTGCCACCATGACCACCCTCTCCGAACACCCCTGCCTTTCCTGCGGCGCTTGCTGCGCCAGTTTTCGCGTCGATTTTTCCGTGGAGGAAACGCAGGAATGCGGCGGCAGCGTGCCCGATGGCCTGGTGGTATCCGTCACCGACTACACCGCCCGCATGCGCGGCACCGATCACGCATCGCCGCGCTGTGCCGCGCTCACCGGCACGGTGGGCGTGAAGGCATCTTGCGGTATCTACGAATGGCGGCCCTCGCCCTGCCGCGAATTCGAAGCTGGATCGGACGCTTGCAATCGCGTGCGTGCGCGGCGCGGCATGGCTGCCATCGATGGCCTGTGACGCGGCCATCGCAAAGCCAATTCAAAAGCATTCTGCGCGACGCTTCCCCAAGGGCAACAACGGATGCACCAGAGCCCATCTGCCATTAGCATCCACGCCATGAGTACCACCAACACATCACCACGCATCTGGGACATCTCCGCCCCCGTGCAAGCCTGCACGCCCGTCTTTCCCGGCGACACCGAATACTCGCAACAGTGGAACGCCACAATCTCGCCGGGCTGCCCAGTCAACGTGGCAACGATCACGCTGTCGCCCCATGTGGGCACGCATGCCGATGCGCCGCTGCATTACGACACGCAAGGCGCAACGGCCGGGCATGTGCCGCTCGACGCCTACATCGGCCCATGCCGCGTGATCCACGCGATGGGCGCGGGCCCGCTGATCCGCTGGAAAGACATTGCGCACGCCGTCGATAACCTGCCGCCGCGCGTGCTGGTTCGCACGTACCAGCGCATGCCGGTCGATCGCTGGGATGCGGAGCTGACTGCCTACGAACCCGCCACCATCGAACGTCTTGCAGACCTCGGCGTGAAGCTCATCGGCATCGACACCGCGAGCATCGATCCCGCGCCGAGCAAAACGCTCGACGCCCATCAGGTGATCTGTCGCCGCGACATGCGCGTGTTGGAAAACCTGGTGCTCGACGAGATTGCCGAAGGCGACTACGAGCTCATCGCCCTGCCCTTGAAGCTGGTGACCTCGGATGCGTCGCCCGTGCGCGCCGTGCTGCGCGAGTTGCGCGCCTGAGTCAATTAATCAGCGGAACATCACGCCAAGCACCACGTTCAGAATGGCCATCAAAGTCACGGCTGCAAGGTCGGTCCAGAGCACGGTCATCTGAACCCAGCGGCGGCTCTTCAAGGCCTCTGGCGGTGCGAGATGACAGGCCATTTCAATCTTGCCGGGCGACGCCATCAGCAGCAGCGCCGCGCTCACGTTATGCACCGCCATGAAGGGCAACATGGGCACAGCCAACGCGCGCGATATCTCGGCCTGCGTGGCGGCGAACATCGCATTCGCGCCCGTGTTGGAACCCGTCACGAAGCCGCCGAGCGCTCCCACGAACGGCGCTGCGAACAGGTACGCAACACCGCCGGCAGCCAGCGCCCGCGCCATTTCTGCCGCCATGCCCGACACGGCCATGAGCACGCCCAGCAGAATGAACAAACCCGTGACGGGCGCTACCTGCAACCACGATCGCAGGCTGCGCTGCAACACTTCCGCCGGTGGCAAGCCACGCGCGAAATACGCCGCCGCAATGAACAACCAAAGCCCCGGCGAAGCCAGCATGTGCAACGATGCGGGCAGTTGCAAGGCCTTCGATGCAAAACCCGCCACCAGCACGCCGAGCAACAGCACGGCATAGGCACACAACGCGCGTGCACCCAACGGTCCCAGTTTCGCTGAAGGCGTCACCTCCGAATCTGCCGCGCGCTTGCCGAACATTCCGCGCGACAGGAACAGCAGAATCATCACCAGCGCACCGAGCGCACCCGCCGGTGCCGTGCCCACGGTCATGTTGGCAGCAGCCACCGCCACCGTCAACACCAGTCCCGACACAGCCCCCTGCGCCACGGCACGCGTGCGTTCCCCGGCATCGCTTGCCAACCAGGCCGCCACCACGCCGGTGATCACGAATGGAATCACGCTCACATAAGCCGACGCCACGCCCAGCGCATCGAGCGGCAGACCCGCCATGGTCGCCGCGATCAGCGTGCCCGGCCCCATCGATCCCCATGGCACAGCACACAACCCCAACAATCCGATGACTGCCACCTTGCGCGCCGACAGCCCGCAATGCACCAGCAACGGAATGCCGATGGTGATGCCGATGCCAAACCCGGTCAGCGACTCCGCAAACGGCGTGACACCATGCACGACCAGCAACACCGCACCTACGCCGTTGCCGGTGTGCTTCAGAACCCATTGCGCCAGCACTTTCTGCGCGCCCGCCACACGCAACACTTCGGACAACAGCAGGCCGCCCCCCACGATCAGCAGCACTTCGATCAGCACCGGCATCCAGACGCGCACGGCCTGCATCGCAGCATCGCCACTCAGCGGAAACGCCACCGCCATGCCGATGGCCGCCAGCACCACGCCCAGCATCGCCGCATGCAGCGATCGCACGCCCGAAAACAGCGCCACAATGACCGCAACCACCGGCAGCGCACTCAAAAAAAGCTGCATTTCGCCATTCCATTGAAATTTCGTTTGCGCAAGTTTATTTGCGTATAGTAAATTCGTCAAATCATGAGCAGTCTCGATACTTCCCTCTCCTCCGCCGAACCCGACGTGCAGTTCGGCCTAGCCGTGCGCTCGCGTCGTGCACAACTGGGCATCACGCTCGATCAACTGGCCGAAGCCAGCGGCGTGTCACCCGGCGCGCTCTCGCGTGTGGAGCGCGGCCTGCTGGGTGCCAGTCTGCGCAATGCACTGGCCATTGCGCGCGGGCTGGACTGCGATCTCAGCGAACTGATCCAGCCCGAAGGCGAAGTGAAGATCACCCGCAAGGGCGAGCACCGCCGCTACCTGCACGACGATTCGGGCGTCGAGCGGCTCGCGATTGCCAACCCGGTGCCGGGCACGGCGCTGGTGCAATACAGCCTGCCGCCGGGGGCCGAATCCAACCACTTTGCCGCACACCGCGCGGGCACGCGCGAGGTGTTTCACATTCTCGATGGCAGCGTGCGCGTGTGGGCCGGACAGGAATCCATGCTGCTCCATGCGGGCGACACGGCCGCGCTGGAGATGGACACCGAGCACCGCTTTGCCAACGAAGGCCGCAAGAACGCACGCTTCATGCTGCTGGTGATTGCACCTGCGAAGTGATCCTCGACACAGCCACATCACGCCCTACAATTCCGCACCTTTTCCTTCTGCCTTTCTTCATGCATGCCACGCGTGCATGAACAAGCCGAAGCCCCATTTCACAAGAATGAAATCATCCATGCGAGACACCCCGCCAGGCCACACCGAATCCATTGTTCATGACGAGAAGGCCAAGCTCGACTTCAGCCGCGACATGAGCTATGGCGACTACCTGCATCTCGACGAAATCCTGAACGCGCAGCACCCGTTGTCGCCCGCGCATGACGAGATGCTGTTCATCGTCCAGCACCAGACCAGCGAGCTGTGGATGAAGCTCATGCTGCACGAGGTGCGCGCGGCCACCGCTGCGATTGCGGGCGGCACGCGCGCCGATGCGTTCAAGATGCTGGCGCGCGTCAGCCGCATCATGGAGCAGTTGGTCAATGCATGGAGCGTGCTCTCCACGATGACGCCGCCTGAGTACTCCGCGATGCGCCCTTACCTCGCGAATTCAAGCGGGTTTCAAAGTTACCAATATCGCTGCATCGAGTTCTCGCTGGGCAACAAGAACGCGGCCATGTTGAAGCCCCATGAACATCGCAACGATCTGCTCGCGCAGGTGCAGACTGCGTATGAATCGCCGTCGCTCTATGACGTGTCACTGCAATTGCTGGCACGCGAAGGTTTGAATGTGCCTGCCGATAGACTGCAGCGTGACTGGACTCAGCCTTATGAATACAGCGAAGGGGTGGAGGCTGCGTGGCTGGAGGTCTATCGCGATCCGCACAAGTACTGGGATCTTTATCAGCTCGGAGAGAAGCTGGCCGATATTGAAGACGCCTTTCGGTTGTGGCGGTTTCGGCATGTGACTACGATGGAGCGTGTCATCGGTTTCAAACGCGGGACCGGTGGTACGGGTGGCGTCAGCTATTTGCGCAAGATGCTGGAAGTGGTGTTGTTTCCTGAGATTTGGAGACTTCGTACTTCGCTTTGATTCTTTGCTTTTTTGGGCCGCTGCGAGGCGGTTGTTTGCGGAGGCCGGGTCTCGCCCCGGCGGGCGAGTAACTTTTTGCTTGCGCCAAAAAGTCACCAAAAATCGCTTTGAATACCTGCGGCAAAACTCACTGCGCGCCGGAGGCGCTCCGTTCAAACAGCTTGCCGCAAGTCAGTCTGGAAGAGGTGTGATTCGGCACTTCGCGTTGCTCGTGCCGGCATCTCGCGACTTCGCGAGATGCTGTTTTTACATTGCGGAGCGTTCGAAGCATTCACGCAATTGCTTGGTCCACTTCTGCTTGTCTTCGGTGCATGCAAAGCTGGCGTCAATGCTGTTGAAGGCCAACTGGTAGGCATCCTGCGCGGTCAGGTCTGGCACTTCGGCAAAGAGGCGGGTGAAGTTGGTGTTCATGTAGCCGCCGAAGTAGGCGGGGTCGTCCGAGTTCACGGTTGCCACCAAACCGGCATCCAGCAATTGCTTGATGTTGTGGTCGGCCAGTTTGGGGAACACGCACAGTTTTTCATTCGACAGCGGGCACACGGTCAGCGCGATGTGGTCTTTGGCCAGGCGCTCCATCAGCTTGGGGTCGTGCACGGCCTGCACGCCGTGGTCTATGCGTTCCACGCCGAGCACGTCGAGTGCGCTCCAGATGTAGGCTGGCGGGCCTTCTTCGCCTGCGTGTGCCACCAGGTGCAGATAGAGTTCGCGGGCTCTTGCGAATACGCGGGCGAATTTTTCCGGAGGGTGGCCGACTTCGCTGCTGTCCAAACCCACGCCCAGGAATTTGTCGCGGAATGGGAGTGCGTCTTCCAATGTTTGAAGCGCGGATTCTTCCGACAGGTGACGCAGAAAGCACAGGATCAGCGCGGAGGAAATGCCCTGCTCTTTTTCTGCATCCACGCAAGCGCGGTACAGGCCGTTGATCACGGTTTCCATGGGTACGCCGCGTTCGGTGTGGGTCTGCGGGTCGAAGAAGATTTCTGCGCGCACGACGTTGTCTTCAACAGCGCGGTTCAGGTACGCGCGGGTCATGTCGTAGAAATCCTGCTCCTTGAGCAGCACGCTGGCACCTGCATAGTAGATGTCGAGAAAGCTCTGCAGATCGCTGAAGGCGTAGGCCTTGCGCAGGGCTTCGACGCTGTCGTAGGCGAGCTTGACGCCGTTGCGCTGCGCGAGCGCGAAGATCATTTCAGGCTCCAGCGAGCCTTCGATGTGCATGTGCAGTTCGGCCTTGGGCATGGCCTTGAGGACGGCCTGCAGACGCTGGGCGTCGATTGCGGGAACCTGAAATTTCGTGGTCATGTTCAGCACACTCCAAAGGTGATGCCGCTGGCCCTCAGGTAGCGGCGATAAGCGGACGACATGCGGTCGGCTGCCGAGTGCATTTCCGCGCGTGGATCGAGCGGCAGCGCCTTGGGCAATTGTGACTCCAGAACAGGCTGGTCCTGCACAAAAATCGTGTGCTGGAATTCGCGCAGTTGCGCGTCGGTCGATTCAAAATCGGCAACGGCCAGACGGAACCACACGCGCGATGTGTCGGGCGTGATCGGACAGATGAACAGACCGATCTGCTCACGCCAGCCTTGCTTTGAAGTGCCCTCTTCCGGAATCTTGGTGAGCACTGCGGTGTAGGGAGCGGTCACTTCGTAGGTGTATTCCACTTCCGCCGCGCTGGTGGAATGCAGATTGGATTGCGGCTGCACGGCCTTGCAGCCCGTGGCGAGCACGCCGGTAGCCGTGCTCTCGACCTTGTATGCTGCCATCGCTGTGGCATCGCGGCTGCCGAGCCAGCCTTCGTGCACAAAACCAAAGTGCGACATGTCGAGGAAATTCTCGATGATGCGCGGTGCGCTCGCGGCCACATCGTAAGGACCGCAATTCACCTTGCGCAGATGCGCGTCAGCCTCGGCGGCAAACGCTGGCAGCGCTGCCGCATTAGCATTTTCAGCCTCGCCTTCCTGCAGACGCACCCAGACCAGACCGTAGGCTTCCTGCACATCGAACGACTTCACGCGTTGCGTTGCCGGCGGCACAAAGTCGGGCGCCGCAGGCACCTTCACGCATTGACCACCCGATGCGAACTGCCAGCCGTGATACGGGCATTCGAGATGACCGTTCTCCACACGCCCCATGGACAAGCGCGCGCCGCGGTGCGGGCAACGGTCGACAAAGGCCTGCACAGCACCTTCGTTGTTGCGCCACAGAACCACGGCCTGGTCGAGCAGCTTGACGGACAGCGGGGCATCTTGGAGCACCTCGTGCGACTGCGCGACGGGGTGCCAGAGGGTGTTTTCGGTCATGGGGGGGCTACCTGAAATTCTTGTGTTCCAAATACAAAAAAGCCGCCCGAGGGCGGCCTTTGGAGCGTGGCGCGATCTTACGCCAAGTGGGTGCCAACTCGCTCGCCACAGGACTTATGGCCCACTGCGGCGCTTGGCTGATTGCACCCGAACGGGGCGCAAGATGCGTGCCTCACACCATCACATACAGCTTGCGCACCTTCTCGCGAATGTCCCACACGCCGCGCGTGAAAGGCGGGAAGAACAGCGTGTCGCCAGCCTTGAATTCGATGGTGGGTTCATCATCCGAATCGGGCATGAAACTGCCCGAGCCTTCAAGGATATACATCACCTCACCGGTATCCACGGCCCGGCGGAACTGGCCTTCAGCGCATTCCCAGAACCCGGTGTCCACCTCAGGACGACCGGCAATCGCCACGTCGAGTCCACGAAGCTGGCAAGCGGGCTCGCTCAGCGGGATTGCGACAGTGCCGTTGTCTTTGAACGATGCCACGGCTGCATCGCGCGAAATAACCTGAATGCTCAAAACCTGAACTCCTTTTTTGGGGTCTGTGAAAACTGTGTTGTCGTTGTCGTTGTCGGTGCGAATGCACCATGCGATGCGCTAATCCAGTGCGCGGACCGAGTTGCTCAGCGAGCGAGCGCACGCCAGCAGCGATGGCCCCAGACGCGCCTCCGCCTCTTCCAGCGTCCAGCGGCTGGTGGGTGCGACGATATGCACCGCCGCCACTGGCCGCCCGTGGCTGCCCAGCACCGGCGCGCCGAGCGTCATGTCGCCAAGAAACAGCTCTTCGCGATTGATGGCGTAGCCGCGCTGACGTGCCTCGCGCAGGTCCTGCATCAAAGCATCTTCGTCAGTGATGGTGAAGCGCGTGTGCGTCACCCGGTCGCTCGCTCGGATAAGCGCCAGCGCCTCCTCATCGGGCAAGGCACTGAGCCACGCTCGCCCAGAGGCCGTGCAATACATGGGGATGCGGCTGCCGATCGGCATATGCACCGGAACGAACTGCGCACTGACGAAGCGCGCCACATAGACCATCTCCAGCCCATCCACTTCGGTAAGGCAGGTGGTCTCGGTGGTCGCGTTGGTCAGCTCCGAAAGATAGGGATTCGCCAGATCGATCAGCGGATTGGCGGCCAAGTAATTGAAGCCGATGCGCATCACGCGCGGCGTGAGTTGATAGCGCCGCGTCTTGGGATGCTTGCGCACGAAACCAAGGCTCTCCAGCGTGAACACCATGCGCTGCGCGGAGCTCTTGCTGATGCCCGCCGCCTCGGCCAGATCAGCCAGCGTCATGGTGCGCCGCTGCGCGCTGAATGCGCAGAGCACGGCCAGCCCCTTCTCCAGAGACTGGTTGAACAGCGGGTTCGATTCATCGTCGAGCGAGGGCGCATTGGTCATGAGCGGCGAGTTTAACTTCACATTTGAAATATCGAATATCGATACTACAAAATCTATTAGTGGTTTTTACTTATTCACTTTTGGGTGTTTGATATCGATCATTGCATGGTTCTTGCTAAGTTGCCTGCGCGACCATCACTCGGCAAGTTCGCCACGGAAGGTCGCCCCGAAACGGTGCATCCGACAGGGATCACCACCTTCCACTTCTGTCTGTTCAAGGAGTCTTCACATGCCATCCTTCATCCGCCGTTCCGCTCTTCGCCTCGCCATCGGACTCGGTGCTGCCGCCGCGTTCAACTTCGCTGCAGCACAGGGCTCCGCCCCCGCGAATCTCAACGTCGGCGCGACGGCCACCGGCATTCCGTTCACTTTCCTGGACATCAAGAGCAACAGCATTCAGGGCATGATGGTCGACACCGTGCAAGCCGTGGGCAAGGCTGGCGGCTTTCAGACGACGATTCAGCAAACCGCTTTCGCGGCACTGATCCCATCCCTCACCTCCAGCAAGATCGACGTGATTTCAGCGGCCATGCTCAAGACCGCCGCGCGTCAGCAAGTGGTGGACTTCAGCGAACCGGTCTACTCGTATGGCGAAGGCCTGATGGTCAAGGCCGACGACAACCGCAACTACCCGACACTTGACGAACTCAAAGGCGAAGTGGTCGGCGCACAGGTCGGCACCATCTTCGTGGACATGCTGCAGAAAAAAGGCATCTTCAAGGAAGTGCGCACCTACGACTCCGTGGCCGACATGTCGCGCGACCTGGCACTCGGCCGCATCAAGGCTGCCGTGGGCGATCAGCCGATCATGGTCTATCAGATCAGCCAGAAAGCCTTTCAGGGCGTGAAGATGGCCAATGGCTACAAGTCCACCAACGTGAGCGACGTCTGCCTCATCGTGCGCAAGGGCGACACCGAAACGCTGAACCGCATCAACAAGGCCATCGCCACCATCAAGGCCGACGGCACGCTGGCACAGATCACCAAGAAGTGGGGCATCTGAGTCCGCTGAGCACTCGGTAGTTTCATGCAAGACTTTCTTCAACACGCAAGCGATTTCCTGCCGATCCTGCTCAAGGGCGCGGTCGTCACGGTGCAGGTCACCGTGCTGGCCTTTCTGCTCTCGAGCGTGCTCGGTCTGGTGCTCGCACTGGGCAAGCTCTCGCCCATCAAGGCGGTGTCGATGGTGTCCTCGACCATCATCAACGTCATACGCGGGCTGCCCATCATCGTGCAGCTCTTCTACATCTACTTCGTGCTGCCGGACTTCGGCATTCAGCTCAGCGCCTTCCAGGCGGGCGTGATCGGTCTGGGCATCGCCTACTCCGCGTACCAGGCCGAGAACTTCCGAGCGGGCATCGAAGCGGTCGATCCCGGCCAACGCGAAGCGGCCCTCGCCATGGGCATGCGCCCGGCCATGCTGATGCGCCGCGTGATCCTGCCACAGGCCTTCCGCATCGCGCTGCCGCCCTACGGCAACACGCTGGTGATGATGCTCAAGGACTCGTCGCTGGTCTCCACCATCACCGTGGCGGAGATGACGCGCGCAGGCCAGTTGATCGCCTCGTCCACGTTCCAGAACATGACCGTCTACACGCTCGTGGCCCTGCTCTATCTGGCGATGAGCCTGCCTTTGGTGGGCATGCTTCGCCGCATTGAAAAGCGATTTGGAGCAGGAAAGAGAAAGCCATGATCGAGATAAAGAATCTGGAAAAGTCCTACGGCGACCACCGCGTGCTGCATGACGTGAGCCTGAACGTGCAGCGCGGCGAAGTGGTCTGCCTGATCGGCCCTTCAGGCTCGGGCAAGTCCACCGTGCTTCGCTGCATCAACGGTCTCGAAACTTACCAGGGCGGTGAGGTGCGCGCGTTCGGCGAAGTGGTGGACAACACTGCCAGCAACATCCACTTGCTGCGCCGTCGCATGGGCATGGTGTTCCAGCGCTTCAATCTGTTCCCGCACCGCACGGTGCTGGAGAACGTGATGGAAGGCCCTGTTCAGGTCAAGAAGGAACCCAAGGAAAAAGCCCGCGAAGAAGCCATGGAGCTGCTGCGCAAGGTCGGCCTCGACCAGAAGTCGCACGCCATGCCGCCGCAGCTCTCGGGCGGTCAACAGCAACGCGTGGCGATTGCCCGCGCGCTGGCGATGAAGCCCGAAGCCATGCTGTTCGACGAACCCACCTCCGCGCTCGACCCCGAGCTCGTGGGCGACGTGCTTGAAGTGATGCGACAGCTCGCCAACGAAGGCATGACGATGATCGTCGTGACCCACGAAATGGGCTTTGCACGCGAAGTGGCGGACCGCGTCTGCTTTCTGCACAGCGGCAGCATCTGCGAAGAAGGCCCCGCATCGCAGGTGCTGGGCGCGCCAACGCATGCCCGCACACAGGACTTTCTGCGCCGTGTTCTGCACGCACCCGTCGGAAGGGATGCGGCATGACCTCGCAGAGCACAGCGCCGGACCAATCCGTGCGCTCCGTCACATCACATCCCATGGCCACTTCGCTGTGGGCAGCGACCGCGCCCGCAGCGCCGCCCACGCCCGCACTCACAGAATCGATCAGCACCGACGTGCTCATCATCGGTGCGGGCTACACCGGCCTGTCCACCGCATTGCATCTCGCGGACACCGGAGCGAACATCTGCGTGCTTGATGCGCACGAGCCCGGCTGGGGCGCGTCGGGACGCAACGGTGGTCAGGTCAATCCGACACTGAAATACGACCCCGACGAGCTGATCCAGAAGTTCGGCGCCAAACAAGGCGAAGCGCTGATCGAGACCGTCTCGGCCTCGGGCGATCTCGTGTTCGATCTGATCAAGCGCCACCACATCGACTGCGCGCCCGTTCGCGCAGGCTGGCTGCAGGTCGGCTACACCGACGAGGCCGTCACAGGCATGCATGCACGTGCAAGGCAGTGGGAAAAGCGCGGCGTGAAGGTCGAGATGCTGGACCGCAGCGCACTCGCCAAACGCATGGGAACGACCACGTTCGCAGGCGGCTGGCTCGATGGCCGCGCAGGCGGCATTCAACCACTGGCTTATGCACGCGGACTCGCGCGCGCCGTGCTGGACAAGGGCGTGCGGGTGCATGGGCAGACGCCGGTCACCCTGCTGGAGCGCCAAGGCAACCATTGGATCGCCACCACCGCCACGGGCCACAAGGTCAAGGCGCAGCAGGTCGTCATCGGCACCAACGGCTATTCCGACGGGCTCTGGCCTGGCCTCGCGCGCACCGTGCTGGCCGCCAACAGTTTCATCATTGCCACCAAGCCGCTGGGGGCAAAGGGTGCGGGTATTCTGGACAAAGGCGAGACCGGCTCCACATCGCAACGACTGCTGCTGTACTTCCGCAAAGATGCGCAAGGCCGTCTGCTGATGGGTGGACGCGGGCACTTCGCCGACCCGCAGGGCGCAACGGACTTTGCACATCTGGAGCGCTCGCTCGAACTGATGTTTCCGCAGTTGGGCAAGGTGGAATATGAGTACCGCTGGGCGGGCCGCATCGCCGTCACGCGCGACTTCATGCCCCACATCCACCAGCCTGCGCCCGGCATCACGCTCGCTCTGGGCTACAACGGTCGCGGCGTGGCACTGGCCACCTGCATGGGTCAGCAAATCGCAGCACTGGTCGAAGGAAAGAGCGCGCAATCCTGCCCGTTTCCGATCTCGACCATCCAGCCGATTCCCATGCATGGCATGCAGCGTTTCTACATCGCTGCGGGCGTGGCCTGGTACAGCCTGCTGGACCGCATGGGCAAGTAATCAAGCTCACGCGATTCGATGGACGCACAAAAACAAAGGCCGCTAACAAGCGGCCTTTGTCATTGCGAGGCAGTCAGAATCACTTGCCGCCTGGCACCTTGCCTTCCACACCCTTGACGTAGAAGTTCACGCCCTTCAGGAAGGCGTCGTCAGCCACGGTGCCGGCTGCGATCAGTTCCTTGCCGTCCTGACCTGCGATCGGGCCCTTCCAGATGCTGAAGGAGCCGTCGGCCAGGCCCTTCTTCACTTCTTCGACCTTGGCCTTGACTTCGGCTGGCACGTCTTCGGCCATGGAGACCATGTCGATCGCGCCTTCCTTCACGCCCCACCACGATTGCTGGGTGGCCCACTTGCCTTCCAGTGCGTCCTTGGTGGTCTTGATGTAGTAGCCAGCCGGATTGAAGATGGCCGAGCCCAGGTGAGCCTTGGGGCCGTAGGCAGTCATGTCGGAATCCCAACCGAAGGCGCGCTTGCCCTTTTCTTCGGCGGTCTTCAGCACGGCGGCCGAGTCGGTGTTCTGGAACAGAATGTCGGCACCACCGTTGATCAGCGACGTGGCGGCTTCGGTTTCCTTTGGCGGTGCAAACCACTCGTTCACCCAGACCACCTTGGTCTTGATCTTGGGGTTCATCGATTGCGCGCCCAGCGTGAAGCTGTTGATGTTGCGCAGCACTTCAGGGATCGGCACCGAGCCGACCACGCCCAGCGTGTTGGACTTGGTCATCGCGCCCGCGATGATGCCGGCCAGATAGGCGCCTTCATACGTGCGGAAGTCGTAAGTGGCCGAGTTCGGGCCGCTCTTGTAGCCGGTGGCGTGTTCCCACTTCACATCGGGGAATTCGGGGGCCAGCTTCTGGATGATGTCCATGTAGCCGAAAGTCGTGCCGAAGATCAGCTTGTTGCCTTGCGTGGCCATGTCGCGCAGCACGCGCTCGGCGTCGGCACCTTCTGGCACGCTTTCCACATAGGTGGTCTTGATCTTGTCGCCGAATTCCTTTTCCAGCGCCTTGCGGCCACCGTCGTGCGCGAAGGTGTAGCCACCGTCACCGACCGGGCCGACGTATGCGAACGCAATCTTCAGCGGCTCGGGTGCCGGAGCCGGAGCGGCAGCAGCCGGTGCTGGCGCGGGAGCAGGCGCCGGAGCCTCTTCCTTCTTGCCGCAACCAACCATGGCCGCAGCGGCCACTGCGGACAGCGCAGCAACCTTGATGAGAGAACGTTTTTGAAGATCAGTCATTGTGGTGATTCCTCTGTTGAATAGTGGGAGAGCGCTAAAAACCAATGAATCCAGAAAGCAATGCGAAACAGCCATGAGCCAAGTCAATGTTTCAGGCGTGTTGCAAATATATGCACAAATCGAGCCAAGGTAGCGGGAGAAGACAGTTTTTTGACTGCCCTGTTGTTTACATGAACATGAACATAGGCAACGCAACCAAGCCCCACTCTGCCGGAGCGGGCCTCCGAAGCGGAGCGAGCCTACGATCGACCACCACAATGCCAAGAAGGCCCTTGAGACGCGACGCGAAGCCGCAGACAGTATTCGTATACGGCAAGGCTTCGCAACAAAGTATCAAGGGCCTTGTTGGCACCTCCAAACGACCAACCATTCGAAGCCGAACAGGCTTCGTAGAAAACACAATGACTCTCCCCTCAAAAAGAAAGGAGAGCAGAGTCAGGAATTACTTCGCGCCGGGCACGGTGCCTTCGATACCGTTCACGTAGAAGTTGATGCCGCGAAGGAAGGCATCATCCGCCACGGTGCCCGTCGCCAGCACTTCCTTGCCAGCGTTGTCCTTGATCGGGCCGGTCCAGACTGCGAAGCTGCCGTCCTTCATACCGGCACGCGCTTTCTCGACCTTGTCCTTGATTTCTTGTGGCACGTCGTCAGCGATCTTCTTCAGGTCGATCGCGCCTTCCTTCACGCCCCACCAGAAGTTGCCGGTCTGCCACTTGCCGGCCAGCTTGTCTTCCACCACCTTGGAGTAGTACGGAGCCCAGTCGATCACGGCAGAGCCCAGGTGCGCCTTGGGTGCGAACGCGCTCATGTCGCCGTCCTTGCCGAACGCACGTGCGCCGCGCTCTTCGGCGGTCTTGAGCACGGCGGGCGAGTTGGTGTTCTGGTACATCACGTCCACACCGCCGTTGATCAGGCTGGTGGCGGCTTCGGATTCCTTCGGTGGTGCGAACCATTCGTTCACCCACACGACCTTGGCCTTGATCGATGGGTCCACGCTTTGCGCGCCGAGCACGAAGCTGTTGATGTTGCGCACCACTTCGGGGATTGGCACCGAGGCGACCACGCCGACGGTCTTGGTCTTGGTCATCGCACCGGCAACGATACCGGCGAGGTAAGCACCTTCAAACGTCTTGGTGTCGTACACGGCCACATTCTCGGCGGTCTTGTAGCCGGTGGCGTGTTCGAAGTTCACGTCCTTCACGTCGGCAGCGACCTTCTGCACGAACTCCTGATAACCGAAGCTGGTGGCGAAGACCAGCTTGTTGCCCTGGCCGATCATGTCGCGCATCACGCGCTCGGCGTCAGCCGATTCGGGCACGCTCTCGACCATCGAGGTCTCGATCTTGTCGCCGAACTTTTCCTGGATCGCCTTGCGGCCCAACTCGTGCTGGAAAGTCCAGCCGCCATCGCCAATGGGGCTCACGTACATGAAGCCGATCTTCAGCTTGTCGGCAGCAGGTGCAGCGGCTGCGGCAGGTGCGGGCGCTGGTGCCTCTTCCTTCTTGCCACAGGCGCTCAGCACCGCCACGGAAACGGCCGACAGGCCAATCATCTTGATCAGAGCACGCTTGCTCGCATTACGCATGAGGGAATCCTTTGAATTTGAAAACGATGAAAAATGGGATGCGTTGTAGTACTTGGCTTATGACCCCGGATAGAACGGCTTGCCCAGCGATGCGGGCATGTTCGCGCGAATCCATGTCGGGTTCCGCGAGATCAGCACCAGCACCACGATGGTGGCCAGATACGGCAGCATCGACAGCACCTGGCTTGGCACCTGAATGCCCGTCGCCTGAAAGTGGAACTGCAGCATGGTGACGCCACCGAACAGATAGGCTCCCAGCAGCACGCGCGCTGGACGCCATGTGGCGAACGTGGTGAGCGCCAGCGCAATCCAGCCGCGACCGGAAACCATGCCTTCGACCCACAGCGGCGTGTACACGGTCGAGATATAGGCACCGGCCAGGCCGCACATCGCACCGCCGAACATCACGGCCATCAGGCGGATGCGGCGCACCGGGTAGCCCAGCGCGTGCGCGGAGCTGGGCGATTCGCCCACCGCGCGCAGCACGAGGCCAGCGCGCGTGCGGTACAGGAACCAGATCATCGCGATCACCAGCACGATGGTGAGATAGACGATGGGATGCAGCGTGAACAGCGCGGGGCCGACCACCGGCAGATCCGACAGACCGGGGATGGCGTACTTGGGCAGTTCGGGCAGGCGCGCCTGCACATAGTTCAGACCGATGAAGGCCGAGAAGCCCGTACCGAACAGCGAGAGCGCAAGCCCCGTCGCATATTGGTTGGTGTTCAGCCAGATCACCAGCAGACCGAACAGGCCCGCGAGCATCGCGCCCACCAGCATGCCCGCGCCAAAGCCGACCCAGGTGTTGCCGGTGTGGACCACGGTGGCAAAACCGGCGATGGCCGCGCACAGCATCATGCCTTCCGCGCCGAGGTTGACGATGCCCGCTTTTTCGTTGATCAACAAACCCAGCGCGGCCAGCGCCAGCACGGTTCCGGCGCTGAGCGTGGAGCCCAGCAGCAATGCATACGACTCCATCACTGGCCTCCCTTCACGGCGGCAACGGCAGGTGCCTTGGTGCCGGACGAAACCCAGCGAATGCGGTAGGCGACCAGCGTGTCGCACGCCAGCAGCGTGAACAGCAGCAGGCCCTGGAACACGCCCGTCAGCGACTTGGGCAGGCCCAGACGTGACTGCGCGAGTTCACCGCCGATATAGAACATGCTCATCAGGATCGCGGAAAAAATCATGCCGACCGGATGCAGTCGGCCCACAAAGGCCACGATGATCGCGGCGAAACCGTAGCCCGCAGGCACATAGGGCGTGAGTTGGCCCAGCGGCCCGGCCACCTCCAGCGCCCCCGCCAGACCGGCCGCAGCGCCCGAGATCAGCAGCGCCGTCCACAGCGCGCGGCGCGATGAAAAGCCCGCATAGCGCGCCGCCGCAGGAGCGATGCCGCCGACTTGCAGCGCAAAGCCCGCCTTGGTGCGGAACAGAAAAACCCACAGCAACGCCGCGCCCACCAGCGCGATGATCACGCCGATGTTCATGCGCATGCCCTGCACGAGTTTGGGGATCTGCGTGACGCGCTCGAACGCCTTGGTCTGCGGGAAGTTGTAGCCCATCGGGTCCTTCCACGGACCGTAGACCAGATAGCCGAGAAACAGCGTGGCGACATACACCAGCATCAGGCTGACCAGGATTTCGTTGGCGTTGAACTTGTCGCGCAGCAGCGCCACGATGCCCGCCCACGCCATGCCGCCCAGCATGCCCGCGATCAGAATCGCCGGAACAATCCACGGGCCGGTGGTCTTTTCTGCCAGCAGCGCCATGCCGCCAGCGGCGACGGCACCAATGACGAACTGCCCTTCCGCGCCGATGTTCCACACATTGGAGCGAAAGCACACGGCCAGCCCCAGCGCGATCAGCAGCAGCGGCGTGGCCTTCATGGTGAGTTCACCAAGCGCGTAACCCGACTTGATCGGCTCCCAGAAGAAAGCCTGCAGGCCGCGCACCGGGTCCTTGCCCAGCAGCGCGAACAGGCACACGCCGATGACCACGGTGATCGCCAGCGCCAGAATCGGCGAGCCATAAGTCCAGTGCTTGGACGGCTGAGGACGTTGCTCAAGCTTGAACATGCGCGCCTCCCACCTTGGCAGCATTGGCATTCGAGCTGCCATCCCACAGACCGCTCATCCATTCACCGATCAGCTGCACGGTCGCCTCCGCACGCGGGATCGACGGCGACAACTGCCCCTTGGCCACCACATGCAGGCGGTCGCAGATTTCAAACAATTCGTCCAACTCCTCGCTGAGCACCAGCACGGCGCAACCAGCGTCTCTCAATGCCAAAATCTCGCCGTGGATCTGCGCCGCAGCACCCACGTCCACACCCCAGGTGGGTTGCGAGATGATCAGCAGACTGGGCTGCGCATCGATCTCGCGGCCCACGATGAATTTCTGCAGATTGCCGCCCGACAGCGACTGCGCCGCCGATTGCGGACCACCCGCCTTCACGTTGAAGCGCGCGATGATGTCGCGCGCCTGATGCTGCAGTTTGCCCATGTGGATCCAGCCGCCCTTGCCCAGCGCCGTCTTGCGCGTGAGCAGCAGGTTGTGCGCGAGACTCATGCTCGGCACGGCGCCGCGACCGAGGCGCTCTTCCGGCACGAAATGCAAGCCCAGCGCGCGGCGCTTGGCAGGCCCCATGCGGCCCGCGTCCTTGCCCGAGACCTGCACCATCGCAGGCTCGGCGCGCGTGTCCTCGCCCGACAGCGCATACAGCAGCTCGCGCTGGCCGTTGCCGGACACACCGGCAATGCCCACCACCTCGCCTTCACGCACCTGAAAGTCGATGCCTTGCAAGTCGATACCGAACTGATCGAGACGCGGCAAGCTGAGTTTCTGCACCTTGAGCACGACGGGGCCGACGTTGGGCTGACGGTGTTCGAGCTTGGGCGGCTCCGAGCCGATCATCATGCGCGACAGCGATGCATTGGTCTCCTGCGACGGATTGCACACGCCCGTCACCACGCCGCCGCGCAGCACCGTGCAGGCCGTGCACAGCGAGCGGATTTCGTGCAGCTTGTGGCTGATGTAGAGAATCGAGCAGCCTTCGCTGGCCAGACGGCGCAGCACGACAAACAGCTTTTCGACGGCCTGCGGTGTGAGCACCGAAGTCGGCTCGTCGAGAATCAGCACGCGTGGCTTCGTCAGCAAGGCGCGGATGATTTCGACGCGCTGCATTTCGCCCACGGACAACGTGTGCACCGGGCGCAGCGGATCGACATCCAGCCCATATTCACGCGCCGTGGCGTCCACCTGCTTGATCACCTCGGCCAGCGGAATGCTCTTGTCGAGACCCAGCCAGACGTTTTCGGCCACGGTCAGCGTGTCGAACAGGCTGAAATGCTGGAACACCATGGCGATGCCGAACTGCCGCGCTTCCTGCGGATTGCGGATCTGCACCGGCTTGCCATCGACGACGATGCTGCCCTCATCGGGCTTGACCGCGCCATAGATGATCTTCATGAGCGTGGACTTGCCAGCGCCGTTTTCGCCAAGAATAGCGTGGACTTCTCCTGGGAGCACCGTGAGCGATACCCCATTGTTTGCCACTACGGCTGGGTATCGCTTGGTAATACCCGTCAGCTGCAATCGTGGCACAGCTGAGGGTGAAAAATTCTGATCGGACAAAGTCATACGGTGAGATTGTCTCTTAGTTGTTAATGGTTATGCATCAAAACAGGCATTCCATGCACTGCCCGCATGCCCTGTCTGCTACGAGTTTTCATCATGCTTTGCTACGCTTTCCGAAGTGACATCGCCACTTCCCGAACCGTGTTGCGCAGCCAGACCGCCGCCGCCGAATGGTGCGAGCGGCTGTGCCAGAGCTGGTAATAGTGAAGCGGCTGAAACTGAACCGGGCAAGGCAACAGCGTGACCGGCAACCGGCCCTCGAAGCGCTGGCAGAACTGCCGCCCGGTGGTCAGCACCAGCAGGCTCGACGCCACGATGTCGGGAATCAGACTGAAATGCGCGCAGCGGGCGGCGACGTTGCGGGTCAGCCCCATTTCGTCGAGCTGCAGGTCGATCACGCCTTTCGCGCCGGGATAGGTCGGCGTCGGCGCGACATGCTCGGACGTCAGCCAGCCCTCCTTGTCCCAGCCCCGGCGCACAGCGGGATGGTCGTTCGAGACCATGCAGACCACCTCGTCGGAGAACAAGCGGCCCAGATGCAGATCGTCCGGCGGCTTGGGCCAGTTGGCGATCACGAGGTCCACCTCGCCTTGCGCAAGATGTGCCTGATAGTGCACGTCGGCCGACAGCGGCAGCACCTCGATGGGGCACAGCGGCGCTTCGGCCTTGATGCGGGCGACGAGGCGCGGCAGAAAAAGCGGGTCGAGATAATCATTGGCCATCACGCGAAAAGTGCGCGTGGCGGTGCGCGGGTCAAAGCCGCGCGCATCGGAAAACAGGGCTTCAGCAGAACGCAGAATCTTCGCGGCGGGCTCCACCATGCGCAGCGCCGTGTCGGTGGGCAACATGTTCACGCCCGAGCGCACCAACAGCGGATCGCCCGACAAGTCGCGCAACCGCTTGAGCGCAGCCGACACCGCAGGCTGATGCATGCCCAGACGGATCGCTGCTTTGGAGACGCTTCGTTCAATCAGCACGGTGTGAAGGACCCTGATGAGATGGAGGTCTATCTTGTCGAAAAGGTATTGTTCTCTCATACGTGGAGCCGCATTCACGCCATATGTATTGGCTTATATTGTGGTGATCGGAGCGGCGCGGATGCTGAAGCTCTGCCAACACCGAAAGCAAGATGCGAGCCCGCACCGGAACAGTGTTTTGCGCCAAGTTGGGGAGCATGTCGACCTGTGCCCCACAAGCGCTCATAGTGTTGCAGACATTGGTGGTATATCGCCATTCATATATCTACCGACATGTTCCGCACTTACCCTTAGAACATCGCGCATTTGCTTGAAAAATTTGAAGAGACAAGACCCCATGAGCAACACCCGCCCCCTGCGCTTTGTCCGTCGCGGCCAGGTCGTGACATTGAACGGCGTCGCGCCCGACCGCACGCTGCTGGAAGTTCTGCGTGAAGACCTGAGCTGCACTGGCACCAAGGAAGGCTGCGGCGAAGGCGACTGCGGTGCCTGCACCGTCGTGCTGGGTTCCGAGCGCGAAGGAGCCGTGCACTACCAGTCGATCAACAGCTGCATTCGGCTGGCCCATTCCATCGACGGCATGGCGCTGTGGACCGCAGAAGACCTGTCCACCGATCCACTGATCCAGCCCACCGGCACCGACGACGCCGACCTGCACCCCGCCCAGCAGGCCATGGTGAACTGCCACGGCTCGCAATGCGGCTTCTGCACGCCGGGCTTTGTGATGAGCATGTTCGGCATGTACCAGAACCATGTCTGCAAAGGCCAAACCATCACGCGCGAACTGGCGGTGGAAGAACTCTCGGGCAACCTGTGCCGCTGCACCGGCTACCGCCCCATCTTCGACGCGGCGCAAAGCATGAGCGAGCTGCCGCGCATGCAGGTCAACGAGGCCGAACTGCTCAAGCAACTGTCCACGCTGAATGCCGCAAGCACAGCGGATGCAGCCAGTTATTTGGCACCGAGCAACCTGAAAGAATTGCTGGCCACACGCGCCGCGCATCCCAACGCACTGATCGCCGCAGGCACGACCGACGTGGGCCTGTGGATCACCAAACAGCACAAGCAATACGCGCAGATTCTGGACGTCACCCGCGCCGAGGAACTGCGCCGCATCACGGCAGATGGCAAGCAGATCAGCATCGGTGCAGCCGTCTCGCTGACGGATGCTTTCAATGCGCTGGTGCAGCACTGGCCGCAACTGCACCGCTTTGCCACACGCTTTGCGGGCATGCCCGTGCGCAACTCGGGAACGCTGGGCGGCAACGTCGCCAACGGTTCGCCGATCGGCGACTCGATGCCGCTGCTGATCGCCCTCGGTGCCAGCATCACGTTCGCCAGCGTGCGCGGCGAACGCAGCGTGGCGCTCGAAGATTTCTATACCGGCTACCGCCAGAATCTGCTTGCGGGCGATGAGCTGCTCACCGCCATTCATGTGCCGTTGCCGGTGCCGAATCAGGTCGTTGAGGCGTACAAGATTTCCAAGCGCTTCGACGACGATATTTCCGCCGTGTGTCTGGTCATCCATCTGCAGATCGACAAGGGCATCGTGCAGCACGCGCGCATTGGCGCGGGCGGTGTGGCGGCAACGCCAGCGCGGGCAGTTCAAACGGAAAAGGTCTTGGTCGGGCAAGCCTGGAATGAAGCGCTTGCGCAGAAGGCGGGCCAGTCGCTGCAAGCCGAGTTCAACCCCATCAGCGACATGCGCGCGAGCAGCGCCTATCGACGCGAAATGCTGGGCGCATTGTTCCAACGCTTCTGGCTCGAAACCTCCGCGAGCAGCCAAGGCCAACCGACGCTCGCCACACTGCAACCGCTGGAGGCATCGGCATGAACACCCGCGCAACCGACATCGAAACCGCCAAGCCCGCAGTCGGCACATCGCACGCGCATGAAAGTGCCCGCGCGCAGGTGGCGGGAGCCGTCACCTACATCGACGACATCCCCGAAATCAAGGGCACGCTGTACGCCGCGCCGATTCTCTCGAACGTCGCGCACGGCACGCTCGAAGGCGTCGACGCAAGCGCCGCGCTCGCCATGCCCGGCGTGCGCGATGTGGTGCTCGCCAAGGACATTCCCGGCGACAAGATTCTTGCCGCCTTCGCGCATGACGAGCCGGTGTTTGCCATCGACACCGTGCAGTTCGTCGGTCAGGTGATCGGCCTCGTCGTCGCCGAAACCGTCATGCAGGCACGCCGTGCTGCGCGTGCGGTCAAGCTGCAGATCACTCCCTTGCCCGCAGTGCTGACAGTGCAAGAGGCGCTGGCCGCAAAAAGCTTTGTGCTGCCGCCGGTCCATGTGCGACGCGGCGATGCGGTGGCTGCGCTGGGCAACGCAAAGCATCGTCTGCAAGGCAGTTTTGAAGTCGGCGGGCAGGAGCATTTCTATCTCGAAGGCCAGATCGCCTACGTGCTGCCGCTCGAACAAAAGCAGTGGTGGGTCTATTCCAGCACGCAGCATCCGGGCGAAGTGCAGCACTGGGTGTCGCATGCGCTGGGCTTGGAAAACAATGCGGTGCGCGTCGAATGCCGCCGCATGGGTGGCGGCTTTGGCGGCAAGGAAACACAGGCCGGGCATCTGGCCGTATGGGCCGCGATTGCCGCCAACAAACTCGGCAAACCCGTCAAACTGCGCCTCGACCGTGATGAAGATTTCATGGTCACCGGCAAGCGCCATCCGTTCGCCTATGAATATGACGTGGGCTTTGACGACACCGGCCGCATCACCGGTTTGAAGCTGCAGTTGGCCGCCAATTGCGGCTTCAGCGCCGACCTGTCCGGCCCCGTTGCGGACCGCGCGGTCTTCCACAGCGACAACGCCTATTTTCTGGAAGACGTGGACATCGCGTCCTTCCGCTGCAAGACCAACACGCAGAGCCACACCGCATTCCGAGGCTTCGGCGGACCGCAGGGCGTGATCGCCATCGAGGCCATCATCGGCGACATTGCGCGCGCGCTGAACCTGGATGCGTTTGACGTGCGCATGCGCAATCTCTACGGCACGGACGATCGCAACGTCACCCACTACCAGATGAAGGTGGAAGACAACATCCTGCACGCGCTGCTGCCGCAACTGGAGCAGTCGTCGAACTACCGCAAGCGCCAGCATGCGGTGGCCGACTGGAACGCGGGCAACGCCATCATCAAGCGCGGTCTGGCGATCACGCCGGTCAAGTTCGGCATCAGCTTCACCGCCACGTTGTTCAATCAGGCGGGTGCGCTCGTCAATGTCTACACCGACGGCAGCGTGCAGGTGAACCATGGCGGCACCGAAATGGGACAGGGCCTGCACACCAAGGTGGCGCAGATCGTGGCCGATGAGTTGGGCATTCCGTTCGAGCGCGTGATCGTCACCGCCAGCGACACCAGCAAGGTGCCTAACGCGAGTGCCACGGCGGCATCGAGCGGCACCGATCTGAATGGCCGCGCAGCACAGTTTGCGGCGCGCAACATCCGCGACAACCTGGCCTCGTACGTGTCGGGTCTCGACTCGGTTGGTGCCGGTGCCGTGGAGTTTTCAGGCGGCCAGATCATCACCCCGAAGCGCTCGCGCGACTGGAACGATGTCGTCAAGGAAGCCTACGCCAACCGCATTCAATTGTGGAGCGACGGTTTCTACCGCACGCCCAAGATCCACTACGACAAGACCACGCTCACGGGCCGTCCGTTCTACTACTTCGCCTACGGCGCGGCCTGCTCCGAGGTCGCCATCGACACGCTGACCGGCGAGTCGCGCGTGCTGGCCGTGGACATTCTTCACGACGTGGGCCGCAGCATCAACCCGGCCATCGACGTCGGGCAGATCGAAGGCGGCTTCGTGCAAGGCATGGGTTGGCTGACCACCGAACAACTGGTGTGGAACGACAAGGGCCTGCTCACCACGCACGCGCCGAGCACCTACAAGATTCCGGCCACGGGCGACGTTCCAGAGCACCTCAAGGTCGACTTCTGGCATGAAGCCAACCGCGAAGACAACGTGGGCGGCAGCAAGGCGGTGGGCGAGCCGCCCTTCATGCTGGCGATCAGCGTGTACGAGGCGCTGCGCAACGCCGTGGCGGCTGCGCGAGATGTCGATGCGAGCGAGCCCGTGGTGCTGACAGCACCGGCAACTGCCGAGAATGTGCTGCGCGCATTGAAGCGAATCGTCTGAGATGTGACCGCTCACCCGATGAACGCATCCATTGGGTGAGCGAGCGGAACATCGCTGCGGAATGCCCCGCGATTTCGCTGATTTCGCTGCATTGACGCACGCACCACATGTCGCAATCCGCGACAATCGCGCTCCTATGTCTTCAACGTCTTCCGTTTCTCTTCGCATGGTGGTGATCCTCGGCCTGCTCTCGGCCATCGGTCCCTTCGCCATCGACATGTATTTGCCCGCGCTGCCGCAGATCGGCGCCAGCCTGGATGCGCCCGTGGGTGCTGTGCAGGCCAGCCTCACGGCTTTTTTCATCGCGCTGGGCGTGGGTCAGCCGCTGTTCGGTTCGCTCTCCGACATGTGGGGCCGCAAGAAGCCGCTGTATCTGGGTCTGGCGATCTTCATCGTCGCGAGCATCGGTTGCGCGCTCGCGCAGGACATTCATACGCTGGTCACGCTGCGCTTTGTGCAAGGTCTGGGCGCGGCCGCAGGCATGGTCGTGCCACGCGCCGTGGTGCGTGATCTGCACACGGGTCACGAGGCTGCTCGCATGATGTCGCTGCTGATGCTGGTGTTCAGCGTGTCGCCGATTCTCGCGCCGCTGGCGGGCAGTGGCGTGATCGCGATCGGTGGCTGGCGACTGGTGTTCTGGGTCGTCACGCTCGCCGCCGTTCTGGGTCTGGCAGCCATGGTGCGTGGCCTGCCCGAGACCCGCGATGCCGCCGCGCGCCGCGACAGCAACATCGGCGACGTGCTCAAGGCCTATGCGTTTTTGCTGCGCGAGTGGCATTACCTCGGCCTCGTGTTCATCGGCGCGACGGCGATGGCGGGCTTCTTCGTCTATCTGGCCGGTTCGCCGTTCGTGCTGATCAACCACTACGGACTGTCGACCACGCAGTACAGCCTGGCGTTTGCCTTGAACGCGATTGCCTTCATCGGTGCCGCGCAGTTCACCGGGCCGCTGGGCAAGCGTTTCGGACTGGTTCCCATCGTCAAGATCGCGGCATCAGCCTGCGGCGTGGTGATGTGCAGTCTGCTGGCCTACTACCTGCTCGGCGGCGACAACCTGTTCGTGCTGATCGCGCTGTACTTCGTCGCGAGCGCCCTGATGGGTCTGGTGATTCCGACGACTTCGGTGCTCGCGCTCGATGACCACGGCGAGATCGCTGGCACGGCCTCGGCCCTGCTGGGCACGCTGCAGATGCTGACGGGAGCCATCGCCATGCAGGTGGTGGGCGTGTTCTCCAACGGCAAGCCGCTGCCCATGGTGATCGGCATGGCTGCCGGTGCGCTCACGGGCGTGCTGCTCACATGGATCACGCTCAGCCACAGCACGCATCTGGCAAAGCACTGACATGGACACAGAGACAGGTGGTCAGGCCGCCGCCTTGTCCACCACCTCACGCACCATGATGCGATTGCGGCCCGCGCGCTTGGCGTAGTAGCACGCCATGTCGGCTGCGCGCAGCCACGGCGTGACGTCTTCCAGATCGCACGGCGCAACGACGATACCGATGCTCACGGTGGTCATCGAGGTCTGCCCGTCGTAGGCGAACTCCCATTCTTCGATGGATGCGCGCACATGCTCGGCGATCAGTTCGGCGCGTTCGGCCGTGCAGTTGGGAAGCACCACCGCGAACTCGTCGCCCCCCAGCCGCGCCACCCAGCCGACATGCCGCACCAGTTCATCGAGCAGACTGGCGAACTGGCGCAGCAGCATGTCGCCTGCTTCATGCCCCAAGTGGTCGTTGACCAAAGTGAAGTGATCAAGGTCGAGGTGCAGCAGCACGATGTCGCTGTGAGGGTTGCCTGCGCCCCGCTCCGCCTTGTGCGTCAGCAGCGAGCGCACGCGCTCCAGAAACGCGGTGCGATTGGGCAGATTGGTCAGCAGGTCATGCGAATTCGCCCACATGGGCTTGCGCCGCTCATCGCGCGCCATGGTGATGTCCTCCAGCACCCAGACCGCCGCCATGGCGGATTTTCGGTCCAGCGCCATGCGCCCGACCACGCGCGCCCAGAGCTGGCTTCCGTCCTTGCGGCGCAGTTCGAATTCGCCTTCATAACCGCCGCGCGCCGCCGCGCCTTCGCGCATCTGACGCGCCAGCTCATCAAACTGCAGATCGTCGGCAAACAGCTGCCGCACGGACTGACCTTCCAACTCGGCACGCGAATAGCCCAGCATCAGGCTGGCTTGCTGGCTGAGCAGCTCCAGCATGTCGTTGCGCGTGATGACGATGCCGATGGGTGCCTGCTCCAGAATGCCCTGCAACTGCAGTCGCGAGAACTCCGCCTGATGTCCGTGATGCTGCTGCTGGGCTTCCAGATGATCGAGCGCGTCGGCCAGCAGTTCGGATTCGGCAAACGCCGAGGCGGCATCTTCGACCGAGTTGTCGTTCAGCAAAATGCCTTGCGCGCGGCGGTGCAGACGCGTCAGCGGCAAGGCCACCCAGGCCATGGCGACCACCGCCATCAAACCCACCAACAGCAGACTGGCCGCAGCGAACCACCAGGCGCGGCGCTGCGCACCATGCAGCGGTGCCATCAGCGCCTGCGAATCGGTCACCCGCGCCACCCACCATTCGGGCATGGGCACGCCCGCCATGCTGACCAGGTGGTCGTTGACCTTCGTGGTTTCTCCGCGTCCGGTCGAAATCGGTTTGAGTTCCGAGCGCCATTGCGTATAGACCTGCCCTGCGCCGGGCTCCGTCTTGATGTTGCCCATCACGCGTTCGAGCTGCGGGTGCGAGAGGATCACGCCATCCGAAGTGAACACGATCAGCCGCGAATCGTCGCGCCCCGGCAGCGCCAGCGAGTGCGGCAGCAATCCCTGTGATTGCAGGCGCAGCACGCCACCGACCACGCCCAGCACCTTGCCCTCGTCGTTGACCAGCGGCAGCGTGAGCATGATGCGCGCGGCGCTGGGCCGGTCGCCGATCACACCCGACACCAGCGGTTTGCCCTGCACCATGGTGCGCAGAAGAATGTCGCGCTCGTCCGTATCGACGCTGGAGGCGGGTTCCTGCTTGCCGTTCTGCAGATTCAGAATCAAGCGCCCGTCGCTGCGCGCAATTTCCATCGCGTCAAAGAATCGCAAAGCCGGAAGTCCTTGCTGCAACACCCACTCCAGCAGCGAAGGCGACTGCAGCATCTGCGGCGTGATGCCATCTGCCAGCGTGCCCAGCACCTTCTGGCTCTGCTCGATCTTGCTGGCCAGAAGCCGCGCCACCAGTTCGACCTCGTCGGTCTGCTGCTGCACGAGCCGCCCCGCCACTTCTTCCCCGGAAGCACGCGACACCACCCAGGCCGTCACCGTTCCCGCAAGCGCCACAGCCAACAGCACGATCAGCATCAGTCGGCGAACGAGCGGGCCAGGCCACTGCAGTTGCGAGAACAGCCCAGCCCCGCGCTCGGTATGGATCACTGCATCCTGCCCGGAGATCGCGGTGCTGTTCATGACGGATCCCTTTGCGCAAAAGCGCAGGTTCGGGATGCTGTGGCTGTGCAGAACATGTCGAATCGAATAGCGGCTTGGTAACGTGGCTTACAACGGAATGACGCCAATATACGAGTGCGCTCGGCGGCAGCCGTTGGGATTAATACTTGATTCAGAGAAATCCCCTATGCCCGCCCATGGCGACTCTCTGGCCCCTGCAATCCATGCCCATGGGACAGTCAGCGCGCAGGAAAGATGCTCAAACCCTCGCCAAAAAGAGAGTCGCTTGCGCAGGCCAGCAACCACCCGGCATGCGCCGCACAACAAGATGCGAAACGCGCCTACAGATCACGACCCGGAACACATGGAGCAAAAACGGTGCACACACCGCGTCAGCGTGGTGCAACCGGGACGACGTGCACGATCCGGGGGATTCGGAAAGTTCCGAACGGTGGGCTTTCAACGAAGCAAAACAAAAACACCGCGCATTTTTCAATGGGCGGTGTTTCTGACCTTGTCGATGCTTGTCGAAAACCTGTCGATTTGCGCTTCCGATTCGGGAGAGCCAGCCAGCTTGAAGCTTCAGTTTGAAGCCTCAGCAGCGAGCCACGTTCTGCAGCGCCGTAGGCTGCGGCAGGCTCAGCACGTTGCCGGTTCCGGCGATCAGGCCATGCTCGCGCAGATGGCGCAGCACGCGTGAGAAAGTCTCGGGCGCAATGCCCAGTTGGGCGGCGATCAGGCGCTTGCGCTGCTGCAGCGTGACTTGCAGGCTGCCGTCCTCGGCGGGCGCGGCATTGCGCAGCAGCCACTGGGCGCAGCGGGCTTCGGCATCTTGGGCAAGGCGGCTCACGGCCAGTTCGGTTTGTTGGACATAACCTGCGGCCATGTCGCGGATCAGGGTCTGCGTTTCGCGCGAAAGCCCGGCATAGGCCTTGTGGAATTCCGCGAGCGGAATGCGGCGCAGGTTGACCTGCGTATCGGCAATGATGTCCACCGGATAGGACTGGTCCATGAGCACGGGCGCGGCGTCGAGCCACATGGGGCCCTCCACCATGCCGAGCTGGTGACGCAGTTGACCGGACTCCAGGAGTCCGAAAAGCACCCGACCGCTGTCCAGATAGATCACGCTGTCGGGGCGCTGCGAGCGTTCACGCAGCACGCGGCCAGCCTGGACGATTTCGGGCAGAGCAACAGAATGGGATGAAGACAATGGGAGCATGGGACCGTACTTTGCAGTCCTCACTCACATCCCACATTGAGACAAGTCAAAACACCTGTTCCCTAACTTACAACGAAGGTGTCAGAGTGAATTGGTGCGTTTCAAACAACACTTCGTGACAAAAATCAAAAAAAAGCTGGCGGCACGATGTTTGCTTTTCGACAATTTACCCGTCGACACAAATTCGTCATTTATGGGGAGTTCCGATGACGGGCCCATCGACACCCGCCACCCCACTTGGCGGCCTCTTTTCATCAGCAGGAGAATTCATGAAAAAAAACATGCTGGCCTTTGCGGCCGCTGCCCTCTGCACCACAGGTGCATTCGCCCAAAGTTCCGTGACTCTGTCCGGTACCAGCGACATCTACGTCGGCTCCATGAAAATGGCCGGTGATGCCAACCGTACCAGCGTCGTGAACAGCGGCGGCATGACCACCTCGTGGTTCGGCTTCACAGGTTCAGAAGACCTGGGCGGCGGTCTCAAGGCCAACTTCCAGTTGACCTCGTTCCTGCAGACCGATGCCGGCACGCAAGGCCGCTTCACCGGTGACACCTTCTTCTCGCGCGACGCCAACGTCAGCCTGTCCGGCGGCTTCGGCTCCGTGATGCTCGGTCGCTGGATGGCGCCGAACTTCCTGCCTTCTGTGATCGCCAACCCGATGGGCGACTCGTTCACCTTCGCTCCGCTGATCGTGCACATGAACGTGCCGCTGTTCAACGGAACGGGCTGGGGCGCGACCACTCCCGCCGACACCGGCTGGAGCAACCAACTGGTCTACAGCACACCTGATATCGGCGGTTTCAAAGCCAATCTGCAGTACCAATTCGGTGAAAAGACGGGCGACAACAAGAACAAGCGCAACGTCGGCGGCAACTTCTTCTACTTCGGCGGCCCTCTGACCCTGACCGGTTTCTACGAGCGTGCCCAGATCGGCAACCCAGGCTCGGGCGACTACCTCGGCACGACCAAGACCGCCTGGATGCTGGGTGGCGCGTATGACCTGAAGATGGTCAAGCCTTACCTGTCGTACGGCCAGTCCGAAGCCGACAACACCGACATCACCGCCAAGACTCTGCAAGTGGGCGCATCCGTGCCACTGGGCGGCGGCGCGTTGGTCGGCTCGTGGGCCAAGACCAAGTTGTCCGGTGCCGATGCCAACCGCAAGACGCTGACCGTGGGCTACGACTACAACCTGTCCAAGCGCACCGACGTGTACGGCATGGTCATGAACGACAAGGTCACGAACTACAACTCCGGCACCAGCTTCGGCGTGGGCATTCGCCACCGTTTCTGATCGGGCTCCGGCCTGACATGATCAGGTGGCCGTTGCGAGTGGCCGCCTGAGCATGAAGACCTCCAAGACCAGCGCGCGCAAACCTTCCAAAGGTTGCGCGCGTTGTGCTTTCAGAACCTGTTCTCAGAGCACCAGCAAGGCGCGGAAGTCGTTGACGTTGGTGTTGGTCGGCCCGGTCACCAGCAGGTCGCCGATGGCCTCGAAATAGCCATAAGCGTCGTTGCGATCGAGCGCATCGGCCACCTTGCGACCGGCCGCTTCCGCGCGAGACAAACTGTCCGGCGTGACGAAAGCGCCCGCGTTGTCCTCCACGCCGTCGATGCCATCGGTGTCGGCCGCCAGCGCCCACACATCGGATTGCGATTGCAGCGCCTGCGCGAGTCCCAAGCAGAATTCCCCCGCCCGACCGCCCCGACCCTTGGGCGTGCCTGCGGGTTGCGGGCGAATCGTCACCGTGGTCTCGCCACCGCTCAGAATCACGCAAGGCCTTGCAAACGGCTCGCCATGCTTGGCGGCGGCTCGGGCCAAGGCCGCATGCACGCGCCCGACCTCACGTGACTCGCCCTCGATCTCATCGCTCAGAACATGCGCGGACAGACCTGCAGCACGCGCGGCCTCGGCAGCGGCAACAAGCGACTGCTGCGGCGTGGCGATGAGATGCACGGTCTGCCCGGCAAACACCGCATCGCCGGGCTTGGGCGTTTCCAGCTCGCCGCGCTCCAGTTGCGCCATCACCGAGGCTGGCACAGAAATCCGGTAGCGCTTGAGAATCGCCAGCGCATCGGCGCAAGTCGTTGCATCCGGCACTGTCGGGCCGCTCGCGATGATGGCGGGATCGTCGCCCGGCACGTCGCTGATGGTGAGCGTCACCACTTGCGCGGGCGCGCACGCTGCCGCCAGTCGCCCGCCCTTGATGCGCGAAAGATGCTTGCGCACGCAGTTCATCTCGGCAATGTTGGCCCCGCTCTCCAGCAATGCCTTGTTGATGGCCTGCTTGTCGGCCAGCGTAAGGCCGTCGGCAGGCAAGGTCAGCAAAGCCGAACCACCGCCAGAGATCAGGCACAGCACCAGATCATCCGCCGTCAAACCTTGCACCAGTTGCAAGATCCGCTCCGCAGCCGCCATGCCCGCCGCATCCGGCACAGGATGCGCAGCCTCCACAATCTCGATGCGCTGCTTCAAGCCCTGCGGACGCTCCGGAATATGCCCATAGCGCGTGACCACCAGCCCCGACATGGGAGCATCTTCGGGCCACAGCGCCTCGACCGCCTGCGCCATTGCAGCGCCCGCCTTGCCCGCGCCGATCACCAACGTACGGCCCGTCGGCGGTTGGGGCAGATAGTCTTTCAGAGTATGCAAGGGCTGCGCGCGACGCACCGCCACCGCATACAGCGAAAGCAAAAAGCCGCGAGGATCACGGCGAAAGTCCGGCGCAGCGGCTGCAGCGACGGCGTCCAGGGGGATGGAGGCGGCATGTGAAGACATGCGCAAATTGTACGGAGCGAAGGCTCACCCACCCCAAGCCTACCGCCACATTGCGCACGGCTTTCCGCAGCGCGCAATGTGGCCGGTTCCTTTTCTTTCTATTAGGTTCTTGATTCTTGAGATTCTTGGTTTCTTGCTCTGACAGAAATCTCAGGCCATCTTCTTGGAGAGATCCCACATCGCTTCGACCAGCAGATCCACGTCAGTCGCGTCATGCCACAGGTGCGTGGAAACGCGCACACCGTAGTGCTCCGCCGCAGCACCAATCACCGGGAAGTTGGAATTGCGGATCACGAAACCTTGCGGATACTCCGCCGCCAGACGCGCCACGAAACTTGATGATTTCTGGCTGTTCATCACATCCGCCTTGTTCTGGAACGGATTGAACGAGGTCAGTGCCGAGAGCAGCTTCGGATCATCCTTGGGCGAATACAGTGCGTCGACACCCCAGCGCTCCGCCACCTTTTCCTTCAAATAGGAAGCGAGCGTGATGTCATAGGTCTCGATCTTCTTGCGCCCGATCTCGTCCCACATCTTGCAGGCCTGCACCAGCGACATGAACATCGGCGTGTGCACGCTGCCGCAACTGGTGATGGTCGCGGCGATGTCATAGGTTTCCGTTCCATTGGTCGTGCGTTCCAGTTGCGAATACGAGCTCGTATGGATCGGAAACCACTTGGGCAACGGTAGCGGATTGGAGGCGCGAATCTTGTTGCGCACAATGAGAATGCCCGTGGAGCCCGGCCCGCATTGCCACTTGTGACCGGCACCGGACATGAAGTCCATACCCAGATCGCCGTAGTTGTAGGCCATCATCCCCGGCAAGTGCGCTCCGTCCACAATGCTGATCAGTTGATGCGCCTTCACCACCGTCATCAGATCGGCGATCGGCAGCATGGTGCCGGTCTTGTAGGTGGGAGATGACCACATCATCGCGCGCACGCGCTTGCCCTGCGCCTTGAGTGCCCGAATGCGCTCATCGAACAGGCTCACATACGTGGCTGCGGTCTGGTTGTTGCCCACCGGCATGGCGATGCGCGAGACCTCGATGCCATAGCGATCCGTGGCGATCTTGAGCGGTGTGTCGCCTCCTCCATGCTCGTGGTTGGTCGTCACCACCACGTCACCCGGCGCCCAGTCGATTCCCAGAATGGCGTGGCACATGCCGGACGACGTATTGGCCGAAAAGGCCAGCTCGTCCGCATCGACGCCGAAACCCGGCGCAGCCGCCTTGCGCAGATCGAGCAAGTTGGAATAGCCGTTGAGGCAATCCACCGCCTTGGCGCGGTTCTGCGTTGCGAACACGTCGAGCACCGTGCTCGGCATCGAGCCCGCCGTGCCGATGTTCATGAAGGTCTTGGCCAGATTGAGCACGAACATGCCCTGCACACCGCTCCAGAACCCTGCGTCCTGCACAAGCTGCGCGCGCAACGCCTCCGAAGTCGATTGCGCATTGCTGCTGCCGCATGCGGCAAGCATGGGGCCAAGCGTCGCCGCGCCTGCGCCATAGCCCAGCATGCGCAGAAAGTCGCGTCGCTTGGATGTCCAGCGACTGGTGTCCAGGGTTTCCTGCGCGCAGAGTTCGACGTCGCCCGCCGATGGAGTGATGGTTTGGTTCATGAGAGCCTCCGTGAAAGGTGGAAAGAATCCGGATGCACAAGAGATCGGAGATCAGCGGCGACCGACGATGGCGGCAATCTCGATCTTCACGTCACGCGGCAGACGGGCCACCTCCACGGTTGCCCGCGCCGGTGCAGCAGACTTGAAGTACTCGCCATACACCTTGTTCATGGCGGCGAACTCGTTGAGGTCCTTCATGTAGACCGTGGTCGCAAGCACATCCTCATAGCCGAGCCCCTGACTCTTGAGCTTGGCACCGATGAAGTCCAGCACCGCGCGTGTCTGCTCCTCGATCGTCGCACCCGCCACCGCGTTGCCCGCCGCATTGAGCGGCAACACGCCCGAAAAGTAGATCGTGCTGCCATGCGAGACCATCTGCGAATACGGCCCGATGGCCGGGTAGATCTGGTTGGTAGACAACACCTCCCGCTTTCCCCCGGGAGCCGCGCAGCCCGCGAGCGCCAAAGCGCATGCAACGCTTCCGAAAACCATGGTGAAACGACATGTATTTCTGTTCATCGCACAACTCCTCTTGAAGTCATCATCAAAATGAAAATGCCATTGACACAAAAACCCGGACAAGCCAGTTGAATCAGCCTTTCAATTCGATTTCAAACCGACCCATCGCACGAATGAATTCTAGAAACACAAATCCGATTTCAGTGCTGATTTTTCCCTTACGCAGTACTACGCAAATCGATCTGCGTACTACCACGCATTAATTCAAATACAACAGAACACAAAAAACATAATCCATCACATACTGCTCCGCAATAACAAAACACCCGCCACGCACCTTTTTTGAGAGCATCACATCAATGCTGCATAAGCCGTTTATAAACATGAAACATCCATTTGATTTTCATGAAATCCCACACAATGAAACAAAAACCCAACCAATAATCGATGTTTTCAACAAACGGAAATCATTGACTCAACATTTGAATATCGGGATCAGCCGCTTGACGCGCAGATATAAAGGCCCATGATCTGCACATTTGCAAAATCACATCCATATTCATGCAGCTACGCCTCAAACTGATATTGATGGCAGCCATTCCTGTGGGCGTGGCACTGATCTGCATGGGTGTCACCGCGCGCCATCAAACCCTGTCGCTGGCAAACGAAGAGCGCAAACTCGTCGAAGCGGCCTATCTGCACAGCAAGGAAACGGAACTGCGCCATTACGTGGAACTGGCGCGCAGCACCATCGAGCGCATTGCCGACTCCCCTGACGCGAGCGACGACGAACTGCGGAAAAAGGCCATCCACATCATCACGCGAATGAAATTTGGCGACGATGGCTACTTTTTTCTCTACGACCAGCAAGGCCAATTGCTTGTGAACCCCGAGCAGATGGCGGTTGCCAATGTCGATCTGTGCGATCCCAACTCACCCAGCGGCCAGACACAGGCACGGCTCATCCTCGACAAGGCCCAGTCGGGCGGGGGCCTCGTGCGCTACGAATGGCACAAACCATCCTCCCGGATACTGGCTCCCAAACTGGGCTACGTGCTGCAGGTGCCGGGCTGGAACTGGGTGGTCGGCACCGGCCTGTATCTGGACGATGTGCAGGAAACGTTGGCACGCATCGACGAGCACGCCAAGAACAACATCGCGGCCACGCAGCAGCGCATCTATCTGATCGCAGCGCTGTGCATGGTGTCGATTGCCGCAGCCGGCGTGCTGCTCAACCTGAAGGACCATCGCATCTCCAGCGCCAAGCTCCGGCGACTGGCGCAGCGCGTGGTCCATTCGCAGGAGGAAGAGCGCGCCCGCGTGGCGCGCGACCTGCACGATGGCGTGGTGCAAATGCTGGTGTCGTCGAAGTTCCTGCTCGAAACGGCACAGTTGCAGCAGCCGCATGTGACAGCCCCGGACTTGGCGCCTCCCAGCAGCAAGGCGCTGGATCAAGGTCTTGCTCGCCTCAACGATGCCCTGCTGGAAATCCGCCGCGTCTCGCACGGCTTGCGCCCCGCCCTGCTCGACGATCTGGGCCTGCCCGCTGCGCTGACGCTTTTGAGCGAACAGATGTGCGAAAGCGGTGACGCGACCATCGTGCAATTCGAGCAGTGCGGCGAAGCCCATGCGATCCCCAACACGCACGCCACCGCGCTCTACCGCGTAGCCCAGGAAGCGGTGAAGAACGCGTGTACCCATGCCAATGCCAGCGCGGTGCTGATCCGGCTGCAGTTCGATCCACGCAGCGTCACGCTGATCGTTCAGGACAACGGACAAGGCTTCGACATCCACGGAGTGCTTACCGATGGCAACCGTGGCATTGGTCTGCGCAACATGCGCGAGCGCATTGAAGCCTTGCAAGGCCGCTTCTCGATCAGCGCCACAAAACAAGGCACAGGCATCCTCGCCACCCTGCCCCTGCATGCCGAAGCCGATGATGACGCCGCGCTCCCCCATTCCCGATTCGACTCCAGTTACGCACCCGCATGAACAACGCACGCCTCCCCCATCTACCCATTCGTGTGCTGCTGGTCGATGACCACCCACTGGTGCGCGACGGAGTGCGAATGCGCCTCGACGCCACACCGCATATCCGCGTCGTCGCCGAGGCGGGCTGCGCCAATGAAGCCTTCGCGCTCGCTGAAGAAGTGCAACCGGACATCGTGGTCACCGACATCCGAATGCCGGGAGCCAGCGGCATCCAGCTCACCGCGACATTTCGCGAACGCTATCCGCTGATTCGCGTGCTGGTGCTGTCCATGCATCAGGAAGAGGAATATGTACGGCGCGCGATGCTGCTCGGCGCCAGCGGCTATGTCCTCAAGGACGCGCCCGCGCAGCAACTCGTGCAGGCCATCGAACGAGTCCACGCGGGAAACACGTTTCTGAGTCCCGGTCTGGAGCAATGGCTGCAGCCCGCAGCCACCAATGGCGATGGCAACGGCACGCGCGCCCATCGCACGCTCACACCGCGCGAAAACACCGTGCTGCAACTGCTCGCTCAGGGCCGCTCCAACAAGGAGATTGCCGAGCTCATGGGCTCGTCGATCCGCACGGTGGAGACCCACCGCCTGCACCTGCGCCGCAAACTGCGCATCGACGGCCGTGCCGCACTCGTCAAATATGCCGTCGATTACGCCGACCTCCAGCCGCAGCCCTGAATGACTTGCGCGCCGACGACGTAGACGATTGCGTAGACTGTAGGCAGAACACACCATCCACACGAGACCAGAGGAGACAGTTTTGCCCAATTTTGTAGACACCTCGCCACCCGGCCAATGCATTTTCTGCCGCCTCATCGCGCGCGAGATTCCTTCGGCGATGGTGTACGAGGACGAACTGACCATTGCGTTCATGGACCTTGGCCAGGTCAATCCCGGCCATGTGCTGGTCACCACCAAACGCCATGCCGACACGCTCTACGACCTGACGGATGCCGAAGCCGCGGCCGTCATGCAGACCAGTCGCCGCATCGCGCTGGCCGCCCAAAAGGCGTTCCCGTCGGCGGGGCTCACGCTGCTGCAGGCCAATGGCGCCGAGGGCGGGCAGACTGTCAAGCATTTCCACATGCATGTCGTGCCGCGCCATGCAGATGACGGCATCGCGCTGAGCTGGCCCCGCAAAGAGCCCGGCCCGCAGGTGCTGGGCGAATATGCAGAAAACCTCAAGGCGGCGCTCCGGGAATTCGTCAACTAAGCTTCATCTGCGGCCAAACACCGCCTTCTTGACAGCAAAAGATCGCAGATTGAACTTTTCTTACGACGCATGAATCTCACTCTGCGATCATGAAAAAACGCTGGATTCTTGCCTCCACCGCCGTCGCCACCATGGCCCTGACCACGGGTGCCGTGGCGCTCGACGCCAAGCAACGCCAATGGATCTTCCAGCCCAGCGACCGCGCCTGGGGTGGCAGCAGCCGCGACATGAGCGGGCTCGAAGACGTCTGGATTCCGCTGACTGAGTCCAAGGCCGGTGGCGAAAAGAAAAAGCTCCACGCGCTGTGGATGCCCGCCGCATCGCCCAACGCGCCGGTGATGCTGTATCTGCACGGCGCGCGCTGGAACGTCTCCGGCTCCGTGCCGCGTATCCGGCGCATGCACAGCCTCGGCTTTTCCGTGCTGGCGGTGGACTACCGCGGCTTCGGGCAGAGCACCAACGAGTTGCCGTCGGAAGCCTCCGCGCTGGAAGACGCGCAAGCCGCCTGGCAGTGGCTTGCCCGCAAGGCCCCGAAAAGCGATCGCTACATCTTCGGCCACTCGCTCGGCGGTGCCGTCGCCATCGATCTCGCTGCCAAGGTGCGCGACGAGCGCGGCACCATCGTCGAAGGCACGTTCACCAGCATCGCCGATGTGGTCGGCACCTTCAAATGGGGCTGGCTGCCGGTCTCGCCACTCATCACGCAGCGCTTCGAGAGCGTGCGCAAGGTGGCCGACATCCAGTCGCCGCTGCTCGTGGTGCATGGCAGCGCCGACAAGCTGATCCCCGCCGACCTCGGCCGCAAACTCTACGAGGCCGCACCCGGCCCCAAGAAGTTCGTGCTGGTCGATGGCGGCACGCACCACGACACCAACTCGCGCGGCATGGCGCAATACCGGGACAGCCTGCGCGAGCTGTTTGCGTTGAAGCCCCTCTGAGGCAGCCATTGCGCTCATCCGGCAAGGTGAGCGCAAATTCCTTGCATTCACCTGAACTTTACCTGCGCTTAATGATTTGACTATTGTCAAGGAAATACAATTAGCTATTAATTATAGTCAAGTCATAGTTTCGTCATGATTGGTTTTGCAGACCGCCACGTTGGCTTGGGTCGGCCAGTCACTCGCAAATATCCGATTTCGCGTGGGCGTACTCAGTCAACAGGCCATGCGTACGCGTCGAAATCCGTCCTCTTCACAGTCCATCCCCCGCGAAACGGGGCCCAGTTCACGGTTCTACATCCCCGTGGTCTACAAGTTCTGGATGGCCGTGATGTTGTCCATCCTCTGGGCCACCCTGTCGTGGATGCTCGGCCGCAAATGGGTCGTCGAGATGACGGATCTGTTCGGTGCGTTTCTGGCGTATTTCCTGTTCCTCGGCATCGCCGTCGTTCCCGGTTTCATGAACGCGTTTCTCGTCGCCAGTCTGCTGCTGGACAGACGACCCGGATTCCGACGGGCCACCAAGGCCTGGCCCGGTGTGAGCATTCTGGTGGCGGCATACAACGAAGAGAGCAACATCGTCCAGACGATTCTCAGCATCGCCAACCAGCATTATCGCGGACCGCTCCAAGTCATCGCGATCAACGACGGATCCTCCGACGACACGGCAGCCGCCATGCGCAGCGTGCGTTTTCCCTGGCTTGAGGTGCTCGATCTCAAGAAGAACGTGGGCAAGGCGAATGCCCTGACCTACGCACTCAAGCGCGTGCAGCACTCCATCACCATCACCATCGATGGCGACTCGTTTCTGCACAAGCGCGCGCTGCAGAATCTGGTACTGCGCTACATGAGCGACCCGCCCAACACGCGCGCCGTCGCCGGTGCCGTGCTGGTGCGCAACTCACGCACGAATCTGGTCACCAAGGTGCAGGAGTGGGACTACTTCCACGGCATCGCAGCCGTCAAGCGACTGCAAAGTCTCTACCAAGGAACGCTTGTCGCGCAAGGCGCGTTCTCGGCCTATGACACGCAGACCCTGCGCGACGTGGGCGGCTGGCCGCACACCGTGGGCGAGGACATCGTGCTCACCTGGGCGATTCTCAAGGCCGGCCACCGCGTCGGTTTTGCCGAAAACGCCGTGCTGTTCACCAACGCGCCCACCACCTGGAAGCAGTTCATCCGCCAGCGCCAGCGCTGGTCCCGTGGGCTGATGGAAGCCTTCAAACTGCACTGGCAGATGCTGTTCAAGCTACGGCTGACCACGCTGTTCATCTGGTGGAATCTGCTGTTCCCCTATCTCGACATCGTGTTCTCGCTGGCCTTTGTTCCCGGCGTGATCCTGGCCTTGTTCGGCATCTTCTGGATCGCGGGCCCGATGACGCTGGCCGTGCTGCCGCTGGCCTTTCTGGTGAACTGGCTCATGTACTTCATTCAAAAGAAAATGTTCACCAGCCAAGGGCTCAAAGTGCGCCGCAATTGGCTCGGGCTGGTGATCTACGTGCTGTTTTACGGCCTCATCCTGCAACCGGCGTGCGTCGTCGGCTACATACAGGAATTCGTCACTCGCGGAAAACGCTGGGGCACCAAATGACATTCACATCCCTTCCAACGCCCCTTCTGGCTGCCGCTCACACCCAAGGAAAAACCATGCCCCGTCACGTTCAAACCGGCCTCAGCCTCATTGCCGCATGCGCCACACTTTGGGGAGGCGCGGCCCATGCAGCCGACGCGAGCAGCGAGCAAGGCCAGCTCACCTCCAACCTGCTGGTGAGCCGCGACTCCGATCATTTCGACACCAACAAGCTGAACGCGGGCTACCTGTTTTCCAGCGGCTGGGGACTTGGATTCAACGTGTCGCACTTCTCTTCGCCCGGCTGGTCCGCGAACGGCAAGGGCCTCTTTGCGCAATACCAGCAGCGCAATCAGGAACGCACCATAGAAGCCCGCCTGGGTGCCACGCAAACCAAGGGCCACACTCTGGCCACTGGCATGCTCGACTACATGCAGCGCGTGGGCGACAAGACCTGGCTGGGCGTGAGCGCCGAGCGCGATGTCGTCGAATCCATGCGCGGCATCGAATCGGGCATGCACTACGACGCGCTGATGCTCGTGCTCGATCAGCAGTTCACCAAGCAGTTCAACGTCGGCGCAGTGCTCGGTGCCACGCGCTTTTCCGACAACAACACGCGGCCCATTCTGCGCACCCGCTGGAACTACGAACTCGTCGAAGGCAGCGGCCTGAACGCGTATGTGAAAACGCGCAACTACCACAACAGCCGTCCGTATCAAGGCAGCTACTTCGCGCCAGAAAACCTCGGTGAATACTCCGCAGGCCTCTCCTGGCGCACCGCTCTGCCCGGCCCCATCGCGTTCTTCGCCAACGCCGATGTCGGCCGCCAGCGCATCGACGGCGACCACAGCGGCATCTGGAGCGCACGCATCGGTCTGCAGAACCATCACACGAGCAAAGCCCTCTGGCAGGTCGCACTGGAAACCAGCAACAACCGCGCCGCATCGATTTCTGGCGGTGTCGATCACTACCGCTACACCAGCCTGACCGCGCGGCTGGTTTATCCCTTCTGAGTGTTCGGCCCGCCCTGCGCTGATGGACAATCGGCGCATGACCGATTTCTCCTCCCTGCCCTGCGTTGCGATCGCCGGGCCCACCGCTTCCGGCAAGACCGCCGCCGCGCTGCAACTGTCGACGCGTCTGGGTGACCGGTTGCCGGTGGAAATCATCAGCGTGGATTCGGCGCTGGTCTATCGCGGCATGGACGTCGGCACAGCCAAACCCACGCGCGAAGAACTCGCGCAGGTGCCGCACCATCTGATCGACATTCTCGACCCGCGTGAGGCCTACAGCGCCGCCGAGTTCGTGAACGACACCAAGCGCCTGATCGCCGAAATCCATGCACGCGGCGCACTGCCCGTGCTGGTCGGCGGCACCATGCTGTACTTCAAGGCGCTGATCGACGGCATCGACGACATGCCTGCGGCCGACCCCGAAGTGCGCGCCAAGATCGATGCGCAAGCCGCCGACATCGGCTGGCCTGCCATGCATGCCGAACTCGCCCAAGTCGATCCCATCACCGCCGCGCGACTGGCACCTGGCGACAGCCAACGCATCCAGCGCGCGCTCGAAGTCTGGCATGTCTCGGGCCAACCGCTGTCGAGCTTTCACTCGCGGCAATCCGAAAAAGCCGTGCCCGGATTGCTCGCCGCCGACGCCCTGTATTCGCTCGAACCCGACAACCGCGCGTGGCTGCACGAGCGCATCGCCCAGCGCTTTCACATCATGCTGAACAGCAGCTTTCTCGACGAGATGAAGCAGCTTCGCGCACGCGGCGACCTGAACCCCGATCTGCCTTCGATGCGCTGCGTCGGCTACCGCCAGGCGTGGGAAGCCATGGACGGCGTGCACCCCATGTCCACGCTGGCCGAACGCGGCATCGCGGCCACGCGCCAACTGGCAAAGCGCCAGATCACCTGGCTGCGCAGCATGCCGCAAAGGCATGTCGTGGCCTGCGATCAGCCGGGTGCCATCGACACCCTGGTCGAGGCCATCCGCCAACGCGTGCTTGCATCGGGAATCCTTGCATGACCAGCACCGACGCTGCCCCCGACACCGAAGCCTTGATGCGCCTGCGAGGACTGACCAAGCGCTACGGCGAATCGGTCGTCTTCGGCAACGTGGACATGGATGTGCATCCCGGTGAATTCATCGCCGTGGTGGGCGAATCCGGCGTCGGCAAATCGACACTGCTCAACTGCATGGCGGGGCTCGACACCTGGGATGCGGGAACGGTCACGCATCGCGGAGCGGACTTAGGTGCAATGGACGACAAGGCCCGCGCCATCTGGCGTCGCAGCCATGTGGGCTTCGTATTCCAGGCATTCCACGTGCTGCCGCATCTGGACGTCGCGCAGAACATTGCCCTGCCGCTGATGCTGCTCGGCCAGAACGATCTGGCGCGCGTGCAGGCCATGCTGGAATCGGTAGGCCTCGCCGCCATGGGCGCACGCCTGCCGCAAGAACTTTCGGGCGGGCAACTGCAGCGCGTGGCGATTGCGCGTGCACTCGTGCATCGACCGCCGCTGCTGCTCGCCGATGAGCCCACTGGCAACCTTGATCCCGAGACCGCCGCGCGCGTCATGGATCTGCTGATCGCCCAGACCCGCGAACATGGCGCGGCGCTGGTGCTCGTCACCCACTCCGAAAATGCCGCCGCACACGCCGACCGCACGCTGCGCCTGACCGCCAACGGCATGCACACACCGCAAACTCAGCCATGATCCGGTCGCTGCTTCGCACCGTGGTGTGGCAGAACGTGCGCCACCATCCATGGCGCACGCTGGCCGCGGTCGTTGCCGTGATGCTGGGCGTGGCGTTGGGGCTCTCGGTTCAACTGATCAATGCCTCGGCACTCAGCGAGTTTTCACGCGCAGTGCGCACAGTGCAGGGCCAGCCCGATCTGGAACTGAGCGCATCGCATGGCAGCCTGCACGAATCGCTCTATGGACTGATGGCCACGCAGTCTTCCATTGCGCTGGCAAGCCCGTGGCTGGAGGTTTCAGCGCTCGCCAGCTCCAACCGGACATCCTCGGAAAAGAGCACCTTGCGCGTGCTCGGAACCGACACGCTGTCCATCGCCAGCATGGCCCCGGCACTCATGCCGCGCGCGGCCAAAGGCGCGGAGCGGCTGGCACTCGTCGCACCGAACACAGTATTTCTCAACGCTGCAGCACTCAAGGCCCTGCGGATTGACGAAGCCGAACTGCCCAAGGCATCCATCCAACTGCACAGCGGATCAGCCAGCCACACCGTGCACATCGCAGGCACGATTGCCGCGCCTGGCGCGCCCACCGCCGTCATGGACATCGGTGCCGCGCAAGACCTGTTTGGCCGCGCAGGCGACCTGAGTCGCATCGATCTGCAACTGCACGAAGGTCAGGATCTGGCACGCGTTCAACGCGAGTTGCAGCAACTGCCCGACTGGCCGCGCAATGTGCTGCTCAGCGTTCCCGGCGACACCACGCAGCGCGTGGACAACCTCTCGCGCGCCTACCGCGTGAATCTCACCGTGCTGGCCCTCGTGGCGCTGTTCACTGGCGCGTTTCTTGTCTACTCCGTGCTGGCGCTCGGCGTGGCGCAACGTGCGCCGCAGCTCGCGTTGATCGCCGTGCTGGGCGTCACACCGCAGCAACGCCGCGCCCTCGTTCTGACCGAAGCAGGAGTGATCGGCATCGTCGGCAGCCTGCTCGGCCTTGCGTTGGGAGCGTCGCTGGCCGCACTCGCGCTGCGATTACTCGGTGGTGATCTCGGCGGCGGCTATTTCGCGGGCGTCGAGCCGCAACTGCAATGGAGCAACGCAACAGCCTGCGTCTACGGTCTGCTGGGGATTGTTGCGGCGCTGGTCGGCGGATGGTGGCCCGCAAGACAGGCGCTGAATCTTCCCCCCGCGCAAACGCTCAAGGGACTTGGCGCGATGACGCGCGCGCCACACAAGCCGTGGCTGGGTCTGGCGCTGCTGGCGGCGAGCGCCGCACTGGCCATGGTTCCGCCGCTGCAGGGCATTCCTGTGGCCGCGTATGTCGCCGTGGGCCTCTTGCTGATCGGCGGCATCGCCCTGCTGCCGTGGATCGTGCAACTGCTGCTGCAGATCGCGCTTCCGCTCACGCGCAACAACGCGCTTGCCTTGCTGACCGTCGAGCGCGCACATCGCATGCGCGGTGTGGCTGCAGTGGCGGTGGGCGGAGTCGTCGCCAGCCTCAGCCTTGCCGTTGCGCTCACGGTGATGGTCACCAGCTTTCGCGCTTCCGTCAGCCAGTGGCTGGAGACCGTCGTGCCCGCGCCCATGTATGTGCGCGCAGCGGGTTTGCCTGCGGGCGATGACGCCGCCATCTTTTCGCGCGATCTGGTGCAAGGCATTTCTCGATTGAATGGCGTCGAGCGCTTGCAGGCACAGCGCGTCAGCAGCCTGCGCCTGAGCACCACGCAAGCGCCAATCACCGTGCTGGCCAAGCCGCTCGGCAACGCGGTCGAGCAGGCGCTTCCGTTGGTCAACGCACCGCTCCCCGCAGCGCAAAACACCATTCCCATCTACGTCAGCGAAGCGGTGCTGCCGCTGTATGGCGTGCGTCCCGGAGACGAATGGCCAGCCCTGTCCCATGCATTGCAGCGTGAAGGAAAAAGCGCCCCACGATTTTTCGTTGCCGGGGTCTGGCGCGACTATGTGCGCCAGTTCGGCGCGGTCGTCATCGATGCGGCCGAGTACGAACGCATCACCGCAGACGCCCGCACCAGCGATCTCGCCATCTGGCCAAAACCGAACGCCGATCTGCCAGCGCTGCAAAAACAGATCAGCGCAGCCCTGCCTGGCGCAGCGCTTGAATTCACAACATCCGGTGCCATCCGCGCACGCTCGCTGAACATCTTCGACCGCACCTTCGCCGTCACCTACTGGCTGCAGATCGTCGCCATCGGCATCGGCCTGTTCGGCGTGGCCGCGAGCTTCAGTGCGCAAGTGCTTGCGCGGCGCAAGGAATTCGGACTGCTCGCGCATCTGGGACTCACACGCGCACAGATCCTCGGTGTCGTCGCGGGCGAAGGCGCGGCGTGGACCAGCATCGGCACCATCGCCGGAACCACGCTGGGCATAGCGGTCTCTGCCGTGCTGATCTTCGTGGTCAATCCCCAGAGCTTTCACTGGACCATGGACCTGCATCTGCCCTGGCTGCGCCTCGCGCTCCTCGCGCTGTCGCTGGTCGCAGCCGGAACGCTCACGGCATGGATAGCAGGCCGCGCCGCCGCCAGCCGATCCGCCGTATTGGCCGTCAAGGAAGACTGGTAATTCCACTGCGCGCACGCCAAGCGCTGCCACAATCGACAGCCATGGAACACACAGCCCACGCATCTCCTTCAGCCCCGCCAAGTTGGCTGCACAACGCCATTGCCCGCATCGAGGCCGACTACCAGCGCAGCGCGGACACGCATCTGTTTCCGCTGCCCATGCCTGCATTTGCGCAGCATGGCATTGACTTCTATCTCAAGGATGAATCGACGCATCCGAGCGGCAGCTTGAAGCACCGCCTTGCGCGTTCGCTGTTTCTGTATGCGCTGTGCAATGGCTGGCTGCACGAGCAGTCCACGGTGGTGGAAGCGTCGAGTGGATCGACGGCCGTGAGCGAGGCTTATTTCGCGCGTTTGCTGGGGCTGCCGTTTGTGGCGGTGATGCCGCGCAGCACGTCGGCCGAGAAGATTGCGCTGATCGAGTTCTATGGCGGGCGCTGCCATTTTGTTGATTCGGCGGGCGAGGTCTACGACGCCGCGCGCAAGGTGGCCAACGAGACCGGCGGTCACTACATGGACCAGTTCACCTACGCCGAGCGCGCGACCGACTGGCGTGGCAACAACAATATTGCCGAGAGCATGTTCTCGCAGATGCAGCGCGAGCGCCATCCGGTGCCGAGCTGGATCGTGGTCGGTGCAGGCACGGGCGGCACGAGCGCGACGATTGGGCGCTATGTGCGCTTTCAGCGCCATGCGACGCAGTTGTGTGTGGCCGATCCTGCGGGTTCGGTGTTCGCGCCTTATCACCGCACGGGAGACGTGACGATGACCGCGCCCGGCTCGCGCATCGAGGGCATTGGCCGCCCGCGCGTGGAGCCGAGCTTCATCCGCACGCTGGTCGATCGCATGGAGGAGATCGCCGATGTCGACTCCATCGCGGCGATGCGCGCGCTCTCGGCCATGCTGGGGCGACGCGTGGGGCCATCGACCGGAACCAACTTTGTCGCCATGTTGCGTCTGGCTTGCGAGATGCGCGATGCGGGCCAACAAGGCTCGATTCTTTCGCTGCTGTGCGATTCGGGCGAGCGTTATCTGCCGACCTATTTCAACGACGAGTGGGTCACCCGCTGCATGGGCGAATGCAGCACGGCGGGCGAACGCATGCAGATGCTCATCGCCTGATCAGCCCATGCAGAACGGCGGACTGAGCAGACGCGACTGGTTGAGCTTTGCTGCACGCGTGATCGCGGCCTCGTCCCTGCCCTGCGCTGCGCTGGCCTTGCCGCCGCGCACCTTGGTTTTCCCGCGCGATCATGGCAGCCATCCCGAGTTGCAGACCGAGTGGTGGTACATCACCGGACATGCGCAATCCAAAGGCCGACAGCTCGGATTTCAGGTCACGTTCTTTCGCTCGCGCGTGGCAAGCACGCAGGAGATGCGCTCCGCTTTTGCGGCCAAGCAGTTGATCTTTGCGCATGCCGCCGTCACCGATATCGAAGGCCGCGTGCAGCATCACGACCAGCGCATTGCGCGCGCGGGATTCGGCATCGCGAGCGCATCGGAAGCCGACTGCGACGTGCGATTGCGCGACTGGACGCTCCAGCGCCATGGCACGACTCAGGACCGCTTTGTCACCCACATCCAGTCTTCGCAGTTCGCGCTGGATTTGACGCTGCAAGGCATGCAGCCCCTGCTGCTGCAGGGCAATGCGGGACTGTCGCGCAAAGGTCCCGAAGTGGATCAGGCCAGCTACTACTACAGCGTGCCGCAACTTGCGGTGCGCGGCTCCATTTCGATCGATGGCGTGCGCCATGTGCTGGACGACGAAGCGGGCCCAGGCGTGAACCGCGCGTGGATGGACCATGAATGGAGCGAAGCGCTGATGCATGCCGAGGCCGTGGGCTGGGACTGGATCGGCATGAACCTGTTCGACGGCTCGGCGCTCACCGCGTTCCGACTGCGGCGCGCTGATGGAAGCACCCTGTGGGCAGGTGGCTCCATGCGCGCTGCGGGTGCCACGCAAGCCCGCATCTTTGCGCATGACGAGGTGCGCTTCACGCCATCGCGAGCGTGGAGCAGCCCGCACAGCAAGGCACGTTATCCGGTGGAATGGCGCGTGGAAACACCGTCCGGTCGCTTCCAGGTGCGGGCCTTGCTCGACGATCAGGAACTCGACAGCAGCGGCTCCACCGGCACGGTCTACTGGGAAGGCTTGAGCGAACTGATCGATGGCGATCAGAAGGTCGTCGGACGCGGCTATCTGGAGATGACGGGCTACGTTTCCGGCATCCGACTGAGCTGAGCACTTTCGGCAGGCGCTCGCAGTTCACCCATTTTCAAAATTAGATATTTGCAATGAATGTAACTTTGCGATAGATTATCGCAAAGCAAAGCACAACGGTGATTGGCACGAAAGAGAGTTTGTGGAGCCTCCCAGCGGCGTCCACAGATTGAATCCTGTGGGTTCGATTTTTGAAAGCGACTGCTCGACATGCCACAACAGCTTGTCCATCTTCTGACGGAGTCCATGCGAAGTTCGCGCACTGCGCATGCCGTGTTCGCCAAGGACAGTGGCTTGCTGGTCGCTGCCAACGACGCGCTGGACAAGCTCATCACCGAGCACCAGATCATCACCACCCGCAGCCTGTTCAAGGACTATCCAGAGATTCTGGCGCAGGTGCAGAAATGCCAGCAGGACCTCCGTCCGACCACGCTTGCACACGCACCGTCTCTGCTGGATTTCGAGTTTCTGCCGCTCGTTGGCGAAGGCGGCGAACTGCTGGCCGTTCAGGCATTGGCAACCCCTCGACCGCATGACACGGCGGCGCAGGAAGATCGGCTGGAAAAGCGCTTTCAGACTGCGCTCGAGAAGTTTCCACTCAACGCATGGATGTGCAGCCAGCAAGGCGAAATGTTCTGGCGCAACCACACCGGCAACCGCTTCACGCACAGCGCCGATGTGGTGCATGACCAGTCCAGAACCCACTGGATTTCCAGCTTCCACCCGGACGATCTGCCCGAAGCCAACCAGACCTTCGCCAAGGCCATGGCGGACGGCGTGGTGCGGCCATTCCGCTACCGCCTGAAAAACGGCGATGACGGCGACTACCACTGGCATCTCTCCAACTACACCCCCATTCGCAACGCGCAAGGCGTGATCGAATACTGGGTGGGAACGGGCATCAACATCCAATCGTTCGTGGACGCGGAAGAGCGACTGAAAGCCGAAGTGCAAACGCTGAAAGCCCATCAAGGCCATGACCAGCGTCTGCTCAAGGACGCCAACGACATGCTCGCCAAAGCGCAGAAGATGGAACTGGTGAATCAGCTCGCAGGTGGCGTGGCGCATGACTTGAACAACCTGCTGTTCATCATGAGCCTCAACGCGGACCTGCTCTTCAAACAGCTGCCCGATGGCGTGCTGCGCGAGTCGGCCAATTGCGTGCGCGCGCAGATCAAGAAGGCTGCGCGCCTGTCTTCGCAGCTCATGGGTTTCAGCGGACGCAAGCCGCAAAGCGTGACGGCGGTGGACCCGAAATCGCTGCTGGACGAAATCGGCGATCTGCTGCAGAAGGCGGTGGGCGCGGAGACCCACTTCGACGTCCAGATCGACAACAACGTCGACCGGGTTCTCGTCGACAAGATGTACTTGGAGAACTCGCTCGTCAACCTCGCGATCAACGCACGCGATGCCGTAGCCGGACGGGGAACGATCACGCTGTCGGTCAGCAATGCACGCCTGCAACTGCCGGGCCATGCCGACGGATTCGTCGTCTTCAAGATGCGCGATGACGGCTCGGGCATGTCACCCGACGTGCTGGAGCGCATCTACGAACCCTTCTTCACGACCAAGGCACCCCATCAGGGAACGGGCCTTGGAATTCCCATGGTGAAGAACTTCGTCGAGAGCTCGGGCGGCTTCATGGACGTGGAGTCTGCGCCCGGCATCGGCACGATCGTGTCGCTGTATCTGCCTATGTCGACGCAGGAGGTGGTCGAGATGCGGCCAGAGGACTCATCGGCGGCACCGCTGACCAGTGCCTCGTTGCTGATCATCGATGACGACGCCGGCGTGCGCGATGCACTCACCACGGCGTTGAACGGCGTGGGCTACCAGAACATCGTCACCGCCTACAACTCCGAATACGCCATCCAGTTCCTTCAACAGGGCATGGCCGTGGACCTGATCATTTCGGACATCCGCATGCCCGGCAACATGCGCATCGCGGAATTTCTGCGCCAGCTTGACGCCATGCATCGGGACATTCCCGTGATCTTCGCGACGGGGTATTCAGAGGATGTCGTCATCGAAAACGGACTGGTGGAAGGCAAGCACCCGGTGCTGTTCAAACCGTTCACGCTCGAGGACTTGTTCGCCCGGATTCGCGAGACCATGCCCGAGCGCCTTCACCACTGAAGCGCAACGCCAGGCAACGCATCGCATCACGCCACAAACACAAAAGCCGCTGGCCTTGCGACCAGCGGCTTTTGTGGTTCATGGAGCGGCTGCCTCAGTGTGCGCCGCCTCCCGTGTTGCTGCCGCCGTTGCCCCGGCGACGCTCCAGCCAGGCGATCAGCTCGCCCATCAGGCCGCGACGGAATGCCAGCACGCAGACCACAAAGATCAGGCCGGTGACGATGGTGACCGATTCACCCAGCGTGTTGAACCACTCCACGCCCGTCAGGTGCGCGAGGAAGTTGCCGAAGTCGCCGATCTTGTTTTCGAGCAGCACCACCACGGCCGAGCCGACGATGGGGCCGGACAACGTGCCGAGGCCGCCCACCAGCGTCATCAGCACGACGTGGCCGGACGAGCTCCAGTGCACATCGGACAGCGTGGCAAAGCCCAGCACCAGCGTCTTGAGCGAACCGGCGAGACCTGCCAGCGCCGCCGAGATCACGAACGCCAGCAGCTTGAAGCGGTTGGTGTCGTAGCCCAGCGAGATGGCGCGTGGTTCGTTTTCCTTGATGCCCTTGAGCACCTGACCGAACGGCGAGTGAATGGTGCGCACGATCACGAGGAAGGCGATCACGACGACAACCAGACACACGTAGTACATGGTCAGGTCGCTTTGCAGATCAAGCACACCGAACAGCTTGCCGCGTGGCACGCCCTGCAGGCCATCTTCACCGCCGGTGAAAGGCAATTGCAGGCAGGCGAAGTACAGCATCTGCGCGAGCGCCAATGTGATCATCGTGGCGTAGATGCCCTGACGACGGATCGCAAAGAAGCCCATCACCAGGCCGAGCAGAGCGCCTGTCACCAGACCGAGCAGCAGACCGATTTCGGGCGTGACGCCCCAGACCTTGATCGACTGGCCGGTGATGTAGGCTGCGCCACCCAGAAACGCGGCGTGACCGAAGGACAGCAGGCCGGTGTAGCCCAGCAGCAGGTTGAAGGCCGAGGCGAACAACGCGAACGTCATCAGTTTCATGACGAACACCGGATAGGCACCGGCGAACGGCGCGATGATCAGGCCGAGCAAAAGAAGGCCATAACCGATGGGAGCAAATTTCTTCGTATTCATGTGACAGTGCCCCTCTTATTTCTCTTTGCCGAACAGGCCGGCGGGGCGGATGAGCAGAACGATGGCCATGATGACGAACACCACGGTGGACGAGGCTTCCGGATAGAACACCTTGGTGAGACCTTCGATCACGCCAAGGCCGAGACCGGTGAGGATGGAGCCCATGATGGAGCCCATGCCGCCGATCACCACCACGGCGAACACCACGATGATGAGGTTCTGCCCCATGAGCGGAGTCACTTGATACACAGGCGCTGCCAGCACCCCGGCAAACGCGGCCAGCGCGGCACCGAAGGCGTAGGTCAGCGTGATCATCACGGGCACGTTGACGCCGAAGGCTTCGACGAGTCGCGGATTTTCCGTGCCGGCACGCAGGTAGGCACCGAGCTTGGTCTTCTCGATCACGTACCAGGTGGCCAGGCACACGACGATGGACGCCACCACCACCCAGGCGCGGTAGTTGGGCAGCATCATGAAGCCGAGGTTGGTGGCGCCTTCGAGCAGTTCAGGCGTGTCGTAACCCAGGCCCGACACACCGTAGATCGAGCGGAACACGCCTTCGATGATGAGCGTGAGACCGAGCGTCAGCAGCAGACCGTAGAGGTGATCGAGCTTGTAGATCCAGCGCAGCATCGTGCGCTCGATCACCACCCCGAGCAACCCCACGATCAGCGGAGCAGCAATCAGCATCACCCAGTAGTTGATGCCGAAGTAGTTCATGGCCATCCAGGTGAGCAGCGCCCCAAGCATGAACAGCGCGCCATGCGCGAAGTTGATCACGTTGAGCAGGCCGAAGATCACGGCCAGACCCAGACTGAGGATCGCGTAGAACGAGCCATTGACCAGCCCCAGAAGGAGCTGGCTCAACATGGCCGGTAGGGAGACACCAAAGATTTCCATGGGGAGCAAAAGTTAGAGGTTCAGCCGCGCTGCCGTGTCAGTGCCGTGTCATTTCCAGAGAGCGCACTTGCTCTCGGCCTTGGTGGCGAACACTTGGTCGCCCGGCAGCTTCTTGATCAGCTTGTAGTAGTCCCAAGTCCCCTTCGATTCCGAAGGAGCCTTGACTTGCATGAGGTACATGTCATGCACGTAGCGACCATCCGGACGGATCTGGCCCGCACCGAAGAAGTCGTTCATCTTCATGCCGCGCCACGTTTCCATCACCTTGTCGGCGTCGGTCGTCTTGGCGGCTTCCACGGCCTTCAGATAGTTCATGGTGGCCGAGTAGTCGGCTGCCTGAATTTCGGTGGGGCGGCGCTGGGTCTTGGCCATGAACTTGTCCGCGAACTTGCGCGTCTCGTCGTTCAGGTCCCAGTACCAGCTCGTGGTGAACTGCATGCCTTCGGTGGTCTTCAGACCCAGGCTGTGGATGTCGCTGTAGAAGATCAGCAGACCAGCGAGCTTCATCGACTTGCCGATGCCGAACTCCTTGGCCGCCTTGATCGAATTGATCGTGTCGCCACCCGCATTCGCCAGCCCCAGGACTTGCGCCTTGGAGTTCTGCGCCTGCAGCAGGAACGAAGAGAAGTCCGACGCGTTCAGCGGATGACGCACCGCGCCCACCACCGTGCCGCCCTTGGACTTGACGATGGCCGACGTGTCAGCTTCGAGCGAGTGACCGAAGGCGTAATCCGCCGTCAGAAAGAACCAGCTCTTGCCGCCCGCATCCACCACCGCCGCGCCCGTGCCCTTGGCCAGCGCCACGGTGTCGTAGGCGTAGTGCACGGTGTAAGGCGTGCACTGCTCGTTGGTCAGCGCGGAGGACGCAGCGCCGTTGTTGATCATCACGCGCTTCTTCTCCTGCGCGATCTTGGCAAGAGCCAGTGCCGTGCCGGAGTTGGTGCCGCTGAAGATCATCGTCAGGCCCTGCGTGTCGATCCACTCGCGTGCCTTGGATGCGGCAATGTCCGCCTTGTTCTGGTGATCCACGGTCAGCAGTTCGATGGGCATGCCCAGCACCTTGCCGCCGAAATCGTCAATGGCCATCTGGATGGCCACGCCGCCGTTCTTGCCTTCCACGTCCGCATAGAGACTCGACATGTCGGTGATGAGACCGATCTTGACCTTCTGCTCCTGCGCGAGTGCTGCGTGGGAGCATAGGCCCGCCGCTGCGAGAACGACTGCCAATGCTGTGAACTTGCTCTTCGTCTGCATGTTGTGTCTCCTGATGGTTTTTTGACGTGAGGGCGAAACGGGTGATCACCGAGGGGCGCAGAGTGCACGGATCGAGACGCGGGCAGCGCCTCGATCATTCACTCAAGCAGCCCGGATTACTTCCAGAGCGCGCACTTGGAATCGGCCTTGGTGGTCCAGACCGTGTCGGCTGGCAGTGTCTGCAGCACGTTCAGGTAATCCCATGGCTTCTTGGAGTCGGCAGCCTTCTTCACTTCGACCAGGTACATGTCGTGGGCGAAACGGCCATCGGGACGGATCGTGCCCTTGGCGTAGAAGTCGTTGATCGGCGTGCTCTTCAGGTAGGCCATGACCTTGTCCGAATCGGTGGTCTTCACTGCCGCCACGGCCTTCAGGTAGTTGGTGGCAGCGGAGTAGTCGGCCGCGTGGATGTCGGTGGGCATGCGCTTGGTCTTGTCGAAGAACTTCTTGGCGAAGGCGCGCGATGCATCATCCTTGTCCCAGTACCAGCTGGTGGTGTGCAGCAGACCTTCGGTGTTCTTCAGGCCCAGCGAGTGGATGTCGGACAGAAACACCAGCAGACCGGCGGTCTTCATGGTCTTGTTGATGCCGAATTCCTTGGCGGCCTTCACCGAGTTGATGAAGTCGCCACCCGCATTGGCCAGACCCAGCACCTGGGCCTTGGAGTTCTGCGCCTGCAGCAGGAACGACGAGAAGTCGGATGCGTTCAGCGGATGCTTGACCGCACCCACCACCGCACCACCCTTGGCCTTGATGACGGCGGACGTGTCCGATTCGAGCGAGTGACCGAAGGCGTAATCCGCCGTCAGGAAGAACCAGTTCTTGCCGCCGCGCTCCACCACCGCGCCGCCCGTGCCCTTGGCCAGCGCCACGGTGTCGTAGGCGTAGTGAACGGTGTAGGGAGTGCACTGTTCGTTGGTCAGCGCTGCGGAGCCCGCGCCGCTGTTGAAGTACACGCGCTTCTTTTCCTGAGCGACCTTGGCGATGGCCAGTGCCGCGCCCGAGTTCGTGCCGCCGAACAGCATGGTGACGTTGGCGGTATCAGCCCACTCGCGCGCCTTGGAGGCAGCGATGTCGGCCTTGTTCTGGTGGTCAGCGGTCACCAGTTCGATGGGCTGACCCAGCGCCTTGCCGCCGAAGTCGTCGATGGCCATCTGGATGGCGACTGCGCCGTTCTTGCCTTCCACGTCTGCGTAGAGGCTGGACATGTCGGTAATGAAGCCGATCTTCACCTTTTCCTGGGCATGCACTGCGGAAGCAGACGCCAGACCCACGACACCCATTGCGCACACGAGTGCTTTGAGAGTTGCCTTCATTACTTATCTCCTTGACAAAAATTCGGTTGGTTTTCTGATTGGTTGAATGGCCGGATTGCTGCGCTCACACGCCCAGCAATTCATTGAGCACCAGCATCTTGGCTTCGAGCTCGGACGCGCCGAATTTCTCGACGATCTGGCCGTGTTCCATCACATAGAAGCGGTCGGCCAGCGGCGCGGCAAAGCGGAAGTTCTGCTCCACCATGACGACCGTGTAGCCCTTCTCGCGCAGCATGATGATCATGCGGGCCAGCGCCTGCACGATCACGGGCGCAAGGCCTTCGGAGATTTCATCGAGCAGCAGCAGGTTGGCACCCGTGCGCAGAATGCGCGCGACGGCCAGCATCTGCTGCTCACCGCCCGACAGGCGCGTGCCCTGGCTGTTGCGACGCTCCGCCAAGTTGGGGAACATGGCGTAGATTTCGTCGAGCGACATGCCCTGCTTGCCGGTCTTCAAAACCGGTGGCAGCAACAGGTTCTCTTCGGTCGAGAGGCTGGAGAAAATGCCGCGCTCTTCGGGGCAGTAACCCACGCCCAGATGCGCGATACGGTAGGTCGGCATGTCGATGGTCTCGACACCGTTGATCTTCACCGAGCCCTTGCGCGAGCCGGTCAGGCCCATGATGGCGCGCATGGTCGATGTGCGACCCGCGCCATTGCGACCCAGCAGCGTGACCACTTCGCCGGGCTTCACGACCATGTCCACGCCGTGCAGCACGTGCGATTCGCCGTACCACGCGTTCAGGCCCTTGATTTCCAATGCAGGCGTTCCGCTCATCTCAGTGCGCTCCCTGCAACTCAACTTCGGTTGTGCCCATGTAGGCTTCCATCACTTGCGGATTCCTCGAAACTTCTTCGTATGGTCCTTCGGCCAGCACCGCACCGCGTTGCAGCACAGTGATGCGGTCGGCGATGGTGGAGACCACTTTCATGTTGTGCTCCACCATGAGAATCGTGCGGCCGGCCGATACCTTCTTGATGAGCTGCGTGACGCGGTCCACGTCTTCGTGGCCCATGCCCTGCGTGGGCTCGTCGAGCAGCATCAGCTCGGGGTCCATGGCCAGCGTGGTGGCGATTTCCAGCGCGCGCTTGCGGCCATAAGGCAGGTTCACGGTGACCTCGTCGGCCATGTCCGCCAAGCCCACTTCGCCCAGCAGCTCGACAGCGCGACCGTTCAACTGGTCAAGGCTTTTTTCGCTCTGCCAGAAGTGGTACGAATTGCCGAGCTTGCGCTGCAGACCGAGGCGCACGTTCTCCATCAGCGTCAGATGCGGGAACACCGCAGAAATCTGAAACGAACGGATCACGCCACGCCGCGCGATCTGCGCAGGTGCTTCGCGGGTGATGTCCTGACCATTGAACTTGATGGTGCCCGAGGTGGGCTCCAAAAACTTGGTCAGCAGGTTGAAACAAGTGGTCTTTCCCGCGCCGTTGGGGCCAATCAACGCATGGATCGAGCCACGACGCACGGACAGGTTCACATCGCTGACAGCGGTGAAACCCTTGAATTCCTTGGTGAGGTGGGATGTTTCCAGAATGAAGTCGCTCATGGCAACTGGTTCACACGGCACCCGTCATAGGCACCGCAGACCTTCGTCTCCTTCGGTAATGTTGCACCGCATCCTAGGTGCGCATTCCATTTGGAGGAACTGGTAGAAATGCCTATGTAATTACGCCTATGCAAAAAACGGCGCTATTTGCGCCGTTTCTGCAGTTTGATTGCAGCGTTAACCCTTAACTCAACGCCAACACGACCGCCGAATCATCCACACGCAAGACCACGCGAGCGCGCGATTTGAGCCCCGCGCCGGGCTCGGAGAAACCGACGATCTGCAAGTCCCCGCCTAGCTTTGCGGAGATTTCGTCCCCCAGCGATCCACGGGAAATCCGGACCACCACCCCACCCCAACAGTTCTCCAAACCGAGCACATCCTCATCCATCGCAGCGGCCTTTACGGCGGTTGCCTTACACAGCGCTTGCACCGCAATACCCTTGCGCAGCCCCAGCAATTCGGCGCTTTCGCGGGTGATGCGGGCGCGCACGCGAAACTGCTCCGACGCAGCGGCTTGCAAGCTCACCATCACGATCTGGCCCTGCACGTCCATGCCCGTCACGACGCACGGCCATTGGTTGCGCATGCTGGTGCGCACGGCCAGACGCGCAGCGGCCTCCGCATGCATGTCCGGCGCAAGGCCATGACTTTGCACCTGCTGCACGGCCTGCGTGCGTGCGCTCTTGAGCGCCAGCGCCGCCACCAGCAATTGCGTGCCCGCCTCGGTCAGCTTGGCACCGCCGCCGCCGCGGCCACCCACCACACGTTCAAGCAGCGCCACGCCCGAGAGATTGGTCAGCGTGTCCACCGCCTGCCATGCGGCCTTGTAGCTCACACCGACGGCGCGCGCGGCCTTGGAGATCGAGCCGAGTTCGCCGATCTGGCGCAGGATGTCGATGCGCCGGTCGGACTGCACATGGCCGAGCGCTTCGACAAAAGAAGGTTCGCTTTGTTTTCGTTGCATGGCCTGAATGATGCCGCGTGTTTGCATCTTGCATATACTTACCGCTATTCAATGATGGAATAACGTTCAAGGGCCACCACATGACGACTCAGCGCACCCGCATTTCTCGCGTTTCTCGCAGCGTTTCTTTCTCTCTCAAAATGCTTGCACAAGCCGCGCTGGCCGTTGCGCTGCTGCCTGCCGCCCATGCGGGCGAAGTGGCGGTGGCCGTGGCCGCCAACTTCGCAGCGCCCATGCAGAAGCTCGCCGCGATGTTCGAAAAGCAGACGGGCGACAAGGTGGTGGTGTCCACCGGCGCGACTGGCAAGTTCTATGCGCAGATCGTCAACGGCGCACCGTTCGACGTGTTGCTTTCGGCGGACGACACCACGCCCGAGAAGCTCGAAAAGGAAGGCAAAGCCGTCAAGGACACGCGCTACACCTACGCCATCGGCAAGCTGGTGCTGTGGAGCCTCAAGGACAACTACGTGGACAGCGAAGGCAAGGTGCTGACGAGCGACTTCGCCCACATCTCGATCGCCAATCCCAAGCTCGCGCCCTACGGTGCTGCGGCCATGGAAACGCTGGACAAGCTCAAGCTCACCGACAGCATCAAGTCCCGCATCGTGACCGGCGAAAACATCGCGCAGACCTACCAGTTCATCGCCACCGGCAATGCACCGCTCGGCTTTGTGGCGCTGTCGCAGGTAATGCAGGACGGCAAGGTGAGCAAGGGCTCCTACTGGCTGGTGCCCGAGACCATGCACGAGCCGATTCGCCAGGATGCCGTGCTGCTCAACAAGGGCGCGGACAACGACACCGCCAAGGCGCTGCTCAAGTACCTCAAGAGCGACGACGCCCGCGCGGTCATCAAGACCTTTGGCTACGGATTCTGAGCCCGCTTTTCGACAAACGCTGCAATGGGATGATGGATACTGCGCTGCATCTCTGACAGCGCACCTCGTTTCACGCCCGCTTCCGCCACCGCATGCATTTCACCGCCGAAAACTGGCAAGCCGTTCTGCTCACGCTGCGGCTGGCCGGGCTCACCACCCTTTTGCTGCTCATTCTGTGCACGCCGCTTGCGTGGTGGCTCGCGCACACGCAGTCGCGCTGGCGTGCGCCGATCTCGGCGGTGGTCGCGCTGCCGCTGGTGCTGCCGCCCACGGTGATCGGCTTTTACCTGCTCATCCTGATGGGGCCGCAGGGCTGGGTCGGGCAGCTCATGCAATCGATGGGGTTGAAGCTGCTGCCGTTCACGTTCAAGGGGCTGCTGATCGGCTCGCTGGTGTATTCGCTGCCGTTTGCCGTGCAGCCACTGCAACGCGCGTTTGAAGCGCTCGGCAAAAGGCCGATGGAAGTCGCCGCAACGCTCGGCGCTGCGCCGCTCGACCGCTTTTTCAGCGTCGCCTTTCCCATGGCGCGCAATGGCTTTCTCACCGCTGCGGTGATGACCTTCGCGCACACCGTGGGCGAGTTTGGCGTGGTGCTCATGCTCGGCGGCAACATCCCCGGCCAGACGCGCGTGATCTCGGTGCAGATCTACGACCATGTGGAAGCGCTGGAATACGCACAGGCCCATTGGCTTGCGGCAGGCATGGTGGTGTTCTCGTTCATCGTGCTGTTGTCGATTCATCTGCTGCAGCGTCCGCAGGCCCGCTCATGAACCAAAGCAGCAACATCAGCACCACCGATCAGCGCCTGCGCGCACGCTTTCGACTGGCCCGGGCGAACTTCACGCTCGACGTCGATCTGGACCTGCCCGGCCACGGCGTGAGCGCGCTGTTCGGCCCCTCGGGTTGCGGCAAGACTACCTGCCTGCGCGCCATGGCGGGCCTTGAGCGCGCACAGGGTCACATGCTCGTCAACGAGCAGGTATGGCAAGACGACGCGCGCCACGTCTGGCTGCCCACGCACCAACGACGACTGGGCTACGTGTTCCAGGAAGCCAGCCTGTTTCCGCATCTGACCATCCGCCAGAACATCGAATACGGCCTGCGCCGCACGCCCGAATCGCAGCGTCGCGTGGCGCTTGAACAAGCGGTTGAACTGCTCGGCATCGCGCCACTGATGGAGCGCCGCCCCGACACGCTCTCGGGCGGCGAACGCCAGCGCGTGGCCATCGCCCGCGCACTCGCCGCCAGCCCGCATGTGCTGCTGATGGACGAGCCACTCGCGGCACTCGACGCCCAGCGCAAGAGTGAGGTGCTGCCCTACCTCGACCTGCTGCACCAGAGCCTCGACATCCCGGTGGTCTACGTCAGCCACTCCCCCGACGAAGTGGCGCGGCTTGCATCGCATCTGGTGCTGCTCGACGCCGGACAGGTGCTGGCAAGCGGCCCGACCGACGAGCTGATGTCGCGCCTCGATCTGCCGCTGGCGCACGCCGACACGGCCAGTGCGCTGGTGAGCGCCACCGTCGTCGAGTTTGACGCGCTGGACCATCTGCTCACGCTGCAGTTCAGCGGCGGTCGTCTGCAGTTGCCCACTGATCAGCCGCGCCAAGCGGGCGAGATCAAACGCCTGCGCATTCCCGCGCGCGATGTGAGCCTGTCGCTCGCGCCGCTCAATGACAGCAGCATTCTCAACAGCATCCCCGCGCGCGTCGTCGGCTTGAGCGAAGAAGGCCCCGGCCAGATTCTGGTGAGTCTGGACGCCGCAGGCACCACGCTGCTTGCACGGGTCACGCAGCGCTCGGCACGCATGCTGATGCTGGCCACGGGCCAGGACGTGTTCGCTCATGTCAAAGGCCTGGCGATCCTTGATTAAGCCCGACTGAGCACGGCAAAAAACCGACCAGGCAAAACAGTCGTCCGAACGACAAAACATGCCCGGCAGCGTTGAAATCGCACACAAATGGTGCGATCAGCGCATTGCACTAGGTGAAACCCCAATCATTGCGCTTTCTTGATTTCGCCTAGTGGGATGTATGATTCCTCGCACCCCTTTTTGCCTTTTTTGTCCAATTTCTCGACGGGTTCTGCTCTTACAAAAAGCATGCTGGTCGCAGTCATGACAAGGATTTGAAACACAGCGCAAAGGCCAATACCCGGCACCAGCGCCCAAAGTCAATTCACCAGATCAGGCTTTTTCCAACAATTCAAATTCACAGGAGACACACCCTTGTCAGGACTCCTCAAACTAGCGCTGGGCGTGGACTGGTTGTCCACCAAGCTCAGCAAGATCGCGGGCGTTGCCGTGCTGGCGGCGGCGATCATTTCGGCCGGCAATGCCATCTCGCGCTACGGCCTCGACCTCAGCTCCAATGCCTGGCTTGAAATCCAGTGGTACCTGTTCGGTGCCACCGTGATGCTGGGCGCGCCGCTGGTGCTCAAGCTCAACGAGCATGTGCGCGTGGACATCATCTACGGCAAGCTGCGCGGCAACAAGCAGGTCTATGTCGACATCTTCGGTCTGGTCTTCTTTCTGCTGCCGGTCATGGCGCTGCTCACCTACCTGACCTGGCCGTTCTTCTGGAACATGTTCGTCACCAAGGAAATGTCGGGCAACATCGGCGGTCTCATCCGCTGGCCCGCCGGTCTGCTGCTGCCTGTGGGCTTCGGCATGATGTTTCTGCAAGGCGTTGCCGAAATCATCAAGCGAGTCGCCTACCTCAAGGGCGACTACCAAATGAACACCCACTACGAGAAGCCAGTGCAGTAAGCACTCCGACTCCCTTCAGGACGAGACAACAATGCACATGGAAAATTTCGCCCCGATCATGTTCGCGGGGCTTATCCTGATCATGCTGATCGGCTTCCCGGTCGCTTTTTCACTTTCGGCGCTGGGCCTGTTCTGCGGCTTCTTCGCCATCGAAATGGGTTGGTTCCCCGCCAACTTCATGTCCACGCTGCCGATCAACATGTTCGGCATCCTGTCGAACGATCTGCTGCTCGCCATTCCGTTCTTCACCTTGATGGGAGCGGTACTGGAGAAATGCGGGCTCGCCGAAGACATGCTCGACTCGATGGGCCAGCTCTTCGGCCCGGTACGCGGCGGCCTCGGCTACTCGGTCATCATCGTGGGCTTCATCCTGGGCGCGATCACCGGAACGGTGGCCGGTCAGGTGATCGCGATGGCGATGATCTCGCTGCCGGTGATGATGCGCTACGGCTACAACATGCGCTACTCGACCGGCGTGCTTGCAGCCTCCGGCACCATCACGCAGCTCGTGCCGCCATCGCTGGTGCTGATCGTGATGGCCGACCAGCTCGGCCGCTCGGTGGGCGACATGTACAAGGGCGCATGGGGCCCTGCCATTTTGCAAGTGCTGATCTTCGCGCTGTACACCTTCATTCTCGGCCGCATCCGTCCCGAATACGTGCCAGGTCTGCCCAAGTCCGCACGCACACTGAACGGCTGGGCGCTGTGGGGCAAGTGCCTGCGCGGCATCATCCCGTCAGCCATTCTGATCTTCGCGGTGCTGGGTTCCATGGGCGGCCTGCCCTTCATGGACCACGCGATTGCCACACCTACCGAAGCCGGTGCGATGGGCGCTGTCGGTTCGCTGATTCTGGCGGCCATCCACAAGCGCCTGAACTGGAATCTGATCAAGGAAGCCATGGACGGCACAATGCGCCTCACGGCCATGGTGGTGTTCATCCTGATCGGCTCGCGCGTGTTCTCGCTGGTGTTCCAGGGCGTCGACGGCGCGATCTGGATCGAGCACATGCTCAGCGACCTGCCAGGCGGCCAGATCGGCTTCCTGATCGTCGTGAACGTGTTCATCTTCTTCCTCGCGTTCTTCCTCGACTTCTTTGAAATCGCCTTCATCATCCTGCCCCTGCTCGGCCCCGTGGCACACAAGCTCGGCATCGATCTGGTGTGGTTCGGCGTGCTGCTGTGCGTGAACATGCAGACCAGCTTCATGCATCCGCCCTTCGGCTTCGCGCTGTTCTATCTGCGCGGCATCTCGGACACGCTGTACAAGGAAAAGCGCATCGACAAACCGGTCAAATCCAGCGACATCTACATGGGCTCCATCCCATGGGTGGTGATGCAGGTGCTGCTGGTCGCCATCGTGATCTTCTTCCCGCAGACCGTGACCGTTTTCCTCGACAAGGAAGTGGTGGTCGACGTCGACAAGGTGCAGCTTGAAATGCCTGCCGACGCGATGCAACCGGAAGGCAACATCGATCTGGACAACCCGTTCGGCAACGCCCCGGCAGATGCAGGCGCAGAGCCCAAGCCCGCCGAGGAAACAGCGCCCGATCCGAGCACCGCACCGGAACCTGCCGCACCCGCCGCTTCTCAATGACGATGAGCGGAGACAGCGAAGAAAAAAAGCCCGGTGCCATCGAATCAGGTACCGGGCCTGCAGCAAGCACACAGGCAAGCGACGAGTGGGAAAGCAAGGCCTTTCCCCCACTCGTTCGCCTGCTGGCAGTAGCCATCGTGGCGGCCCTGGCCGCCTTTGCTTTCTGGTCCTTGCCCACCATGCGTGAAGCGCAATGGAACTTCACCAGTCTCAGCACCTACGCACTCGCTGGCGTCGTCATCGCGTGGGTCGGCTGGTGGATGGTCTTCAGCCAAACGCACTACAGCGACGGAGCCATCACCCAAACCTGGCTCTGGGACAAACGCGTCGAAGCCCGCGAAGTGGCGACCTTCAAGATCGTCCACTGGCCCTGGCTGCAATTCATCGTCAGCCCCCGCATGCTCGTGCGCCGCCGCAACGGCAGCATGGTCTGGATCAACTCGGCCGACCCATACTTGCTGGTCGCCTTCGGCCAAAGCGTAGTACGCCACCAAAGCGGAATGCCAATAGCACAGCCGAACACTGAACGCTGAGCACTGAATCCGTCACAACAAGCTACGCAGCACGCACCACGCCAACGCCACCACCCCAACAACGGCAAGACAGCCCCTCAGGCTAGGCGTCGAAGCCGCAGACAGTACTGGGGCGACTTGTCTCGGGTAGTCCCCGCGCATCGCATCCGTGATTCCGGCGATCTGCGGCGTTGCAGAGCCTCGCAATAGCGGTGCTATTGCTGCGTTCTGCGCCTTGCATCTCATCCAGAATCACGGCGCGCTGCATCGGGTTCACCCGAGACAAGTCGCCCTTGGCAAGGCTTCGCGACGACGCATGAGGGGCTGTATTGCCGCCTCAAAACGACCCACCAATCGAAGCCAAAGGCTTCGTAAAAACCAACCCCAAAAACAAAAAACCGCCGAGGTTATCGGCGGTTTTTTCATTTCCGAAGAGGCCTTCCAGCCTCATCAAAAAATCACAGCTTCTGGCGCTGCATGAAGTTGTCGAACGCGCCTTCGGTGAAGCGGAACCACGAGTTCTGGTCAGCCAGGAACTTCGCGTAGTCAGGGTAGATCTTCTTCCACTCGGGATTGCTGCTGTTCAGATCCGAATAGATCTGCTGCGCCGACTTGAACGCCGCATTCATCACATCCTGCGTGAACGGACGCAGCTTGGTGCCGGAGCCCACGAGTTGCTTGATGGCGATCGGGTTCTTGGCATCGTACTTGGCCAACATCGTGACGTGCGCGTGCGAAGCAGCAGCTTCGACGATTGCCTTGTACTCGGCCGGCAGACCTTCCCAGGCCTTGGTGTTGATGTAGAAGTCCAGCTGTGGACCGCCTTCCCACCAGCCTGGGTAGTAGTAGAACGGAGCAACCTTGTTGAAGCCCAGCTTCTGGTCGTCATACGGGCCCACCCATTCCAGCGCGTCGATCGTGCCCTTTTCCAGCGCGGGGTACAGGTCGGCACCGGGGATGGATTGCGGGATCACGCCGAACGGCTCCAGCACCTTGCCCGCGAACGGGTTGGTACGGAACTTCAGGCCCTTCAGGTCGGCGACCGACTTGACTTCCTTGCGGAACCAGCCACCCATCTGAGCGCCCGTGTTGCCGCCTGGCAGGTTGATGATGTTGTACTTGGCGTAGAACTCGCGCATCAGCTTCAGGCCATTGCCTTCATACATCCATGCGGTCATCTGGCGTGCGTTCAGGCCGAATGGCACTGCGCAGCCCAAGCAGAACGTGGGGTCCTTGCCGTAGAAATAGTACGGTGCGGTATGCGCCATTTCGACGGAGGCGCTCTGCACGCCGTCCACCACGCCGAAAGCAGGCATCAGCTCGCCGCCTGCATGCACGGAGATCTGGAACTTGCCACCGGTCGCTTCACTGACCTTCTTGGAGAACACTTCGGCGGTACCGAAGATGGTGTCGAGCGACTTGGGGAAGCTCGATGCCAGGCGCCAACGGATAGTGGCCTGGGCATGCACTGCGGGTGCAACACCTGCTGCGAGCACGCCAGCGATACCGGCCTGCTTGATGATGGAACGACGATCCATGAATTTATCTCCAGAGGATGAAGTTGAGTGACGAGAAAACGTTCAACAACTTGGATGCAAACTTCATATCGCGCTTGCCCGTCGTCCCCTTGGGTAAATAAGGAACGCGCTGGACGCTATATGGGTGAGCAAATTCTAGAAAAATGTCTCTATCTGCCTCAGCGGGTTTTCCCCTGCGTGTGGTACTCGGTTGCTACAAATTCTGAGTTTTGGCGAATTTCAAACACAAAAAAGCCCGCGTCCGAAATCCGGACACGGGCTTGGAAAAATGTCGGTCTGAAAACCGCGTAGCGGCTCAGGCAGCCTTGGACGCAGCCACCGTTTCGCGCGCGCCGAAACGCTGTTCGATGGACGCCTGAATGCCCTTGGCATCAAGGCCTTGCAGCGACAGCAGCTTGACCGGATCGCCATGTTCGACGAACACATCGGGCAGGCCCAGTTGCAGCACCGGGCGCAGCACGCCAGCGGCGTTGAGCGCTTCCAGTACCGCGCTGCCTGCGCCACCCATGATGCAGCCCTCTTCCACCGTGACCAGCGCGTCGTGCGTGTTGGCGATGTCGAGCAACAGTTCCGTGTCGAGCGGCTTGGCCCAGCGCATGTTGACGACGGTGGCATCGAGCGCCTCGGCGGCTTCGAGCGCGGGATACAGCAAGGTGCCGAACGCCAGAATCGCAATGCGTTGGCGTCCCTTGGCAGCATCGGCCACCACGCTCGCCTTGCGACGCACTTCGCCCTTGCCGAACGGCAGGCCATCGAGCTCGGCCAGCGGTGCCACGCCCACGCCGGAGCCACGCGGATAGCGCACGGCCACGGGATGATCTTGCTCGTAGGCCGTCGTCAGCAGTTGGCGGCATTCGCGCTCGTCCGCCGGGCACGCCATGCTCATGTTGGGAATGCAGCGCACGAACGAGATGTCGTAAGCGCCTGCGTGCGTCGCTCCATCGGCGCCGACCAGCCCCGCGCGATCGAGCGCAAACACCACGGGCAGATTCTGCAGCGCGACGTCGTGGATCAGTTGGTCATACGCGCGTTGCAGAAAGGTCGAGTAGATCGCGACCACCGGCTTCACACCTTCGCAGGCCATGCCCGCAGCGAACGTGACGGCGTGCTGCTCGGCAATGCCCACGTCGTAATAACGCTTGGGGAACTTGCGTTCGAACTCCACCATGCCCGAGCCTTCGCGCATCGCGGGCGTGATGCCGACAAGGCGCTGGTCCTTGGCCGCCATGTCGCACAGCCATTGGCCGAACACCTGCGTGAAAGTCTGCTTGGACGGCGTGGCGGGCTTGACCAGACCGACCGCCGGATCGAACTTGCCAGGACCGTGGTAGGCAATCGGATCGGCTTCGGCCAGCTTGTAGCCCTGGCCCTTTTTGGTCACCACGTGCAGGAACTGCGGGCCCTTCAGGCTCTTGATGTTTTCGAGCGTGGGGATCAGCGAATCCAGATCGTGACCGTCGATCGGGCCGATGTAGTTGAAGCCGAATTTCTCGAACAGCGTGGCGGGTACCACCATGCCCTTGGCCTGCTGCTCAAGGCGCTTGGCGAGTTCGAGCAGCGGCGGCACGGGCTTCAGGACCTGCTTGCCCACATCGCGCGCTTTGGTGTAGAACTGCCCGCTCATCAGTTGAGCGAGATAACGGTTGAGCGCACCCACCGGCGGGCTGATGCTCATGTCGTTGTCGTTGAGGATGACCAGCAGATTCGCATCGGCCACGCCCGCGTTGTTCAGCGCCTCGAAGGCCATGCCGGCGGTCATCGCACCATCGCCGATCACGGCAATGCCGAAGCGGTCTTCACCCTTTTGCTTGGCAGCCAGCGCCATGCCGAGCGCAGCGGAAATACTGGTGCTCGAATGCGCCGTGCCGAAGGTGTCGTACTCGCTTTCGGCACGATTCGGAAAGCCCGCGAGACCACCCAGTTGGCGCAGCGTGGACATGCGCTCGCGGCGGCCCGTGAGGATCTTGTGCGGATAGGACTGGTGACCCACGTCCCAGATGATGCGGTCGCCCGGTGTGTTGAACACCTTGTGCAACGCCACGGTCAGTTCCACCGTGCCGAGATTGGAAGACAGATGCCCGCCCGTTTTGGAGACGCTCTCCAGCACGAACGCGCGCAGCTCATGGGCGAGCGTCTTGAGTTCCGTGCGCGAGAGCCGGCGCAGATCGGCCGGGTCGTTCACAGTCTTCAGCAGGGAGTAGGAGTTCGTGGACATAGTGGGTCTTTTCGCTGCGGTCGATTCACATCCGGTGCGATGTGAATCCGGGCAGCCTGTTGTCTATCTATCAATCAATGCGCCGTCGGTTTCGTCGGTCTCTTCGCTCAATGCGTGCGGCGCACCACCGCATCGGCCAATGCCGCCAGCGCACGCGTGTCGGCCAATCCCGATTGCGCAAGCGCCACATGCGCCTTGTCGCGCAGTTCTTCCGCGTATTGCTTGGCGGGCTCCAGACCGAGCAGCGACACATAGGTCGGCTTGTCGCTCGCGGCATCCTTGCCAGCGGTCTTGCCAAGCGTCTGCGAATCGGCCACCACGTCCAGAATGTCGTCGACCACCTGGAACGCCAGCCCGACGGCAGCGCCATACTCTGTCAGCGCAATGCGCGCTTCCTTGGAGGTTTCGGCACATGCGGCACCCATGGTCACGCAGGCCTGCAGCAGCGCGCCGGTCTTCAGGCGGTGCATTCTGCGCAGTTGGTCTTCGGTGAGCGACTTGCCCACGCTGGCCAGATCGATGGCCTGACCACCGGCCATGCCCTCCGCGCCCGCAGCACGCGCGAGCAGACGGCACAGCTTGGCCTGCATGGCCGCTGGCACGCCGTCATCGGGCGTCAGAAATTCAAAGGCCAGCGCCTGCAGCGCATCGCCCGCGAGCAGCGCCTCGGCCTCGCCGAACTTCACGTGCACGGTGGGCTTGCCACGGCGCAGCACGTCGTTGTCCATGCAGGGCATGTCGTCATGCACCAGCGAATACGCGTGGATCAGCTCGGCCGCGCAGGCCGCACGCAACGCCGCGTCGCGCAGACCGCCAACGGCCTCGCTCGCGGCAAGCACCAGCAGTGGGCGCAGGCGCTTGCCGCCGTCGAGCACTGCATAGCGCATCGATTCGCCCAGTCCTGCGGGCGCGTCCGCGCTCACCCAGCGCGACAGGCAATCCTCCACCTCGGCGAGCTGGAGCGTTTGCCAATTCTTGAAATCAAAATTTGCTGCTGTGGTTTGCACTGCGGAATCCGTTACTCGCATTGTTGGTGTTCACTCCTGCGTCCACGACTGCAGTTTGCCGTCGTCCAGCACCTTGATCTGTTCCTGCACCGCATCCAGCCGCGAACGGCAGAAGGTCAGCAGCGTCGCCCCGCGCTGGTAGCCCGCGAGCATCTGCTCGAGCGGCATCTGGCCGGACTCGATGCGCTCGATGAGCTGTTCCAGCTCAAGCAGCGCGGCTTCGTAGCTGACAGGTTCGGTGACGGCAGGTGCCTTGGGCATAGGTAGAGCGAGCGCTGAACGCCTGGAGGGAAAAACGGACCATTTTAGGCGCTGCACCCCTATGGCGTTACCTGAATTCATGTTTAGGGTGATTTCCCCAGCAGGTTAGGCCGGGCGAGCCCGCCACAGGCCCCGACGCTCCACAACAGGGCAAAACACTTACGGGGCCTCCGGGAATAACCCCACCATCTATAATCCCATTCCAGTCACGAACCGGCTTGGGGTATTCCTTGGGCCGGTTTCGTTTTTTTAGTTTGTGCGTCGCACGCGCACCCTCCCTGTGGGGAGTCTTTAGGTCAGGTCCTTCATGTCTGATTTAAGTCTTCAACTGCAGCAGGCCGCAAGCCAACTTCCAGTTTCCACTTATTTTGACGAGGCGCTCTTCAAGCGCGAGCTGGAGACCATCTTCCAGCAAGGTCCCCGCTATGTGGGGCACCAACTCGCCGTACCCAACCCGGGTGATTACTACGCTCTTCCGCAAGAAGGCGAAGGTCGCGCGCTCGTGCGCAACGCTCAGGGGCAGGTCGAGCTCATCTCGAATGTCTGCCGCCATCGGCAGGCCATCATGCTCAAGGGCCGTGGCTCGCTGCAGGGCCACGACAAGGGGCATGCAGGCGGCAACATCGTCTGCCCGCTGCACCGCTGGACCTACAGCCCCAGCGGTGAGTTGCTGGGCGCGCCCCATTTCTCGCACGACCCCTGCTTGAACCTCAACAACTACCAGCTCCAGGAATGGAACGGTCTGCTGTTCGAAGGCAATGGTCGCGACATCCGGGCCGATCTGGCCGGAATGGGCCCGCTGTCCGAACTGAGCTTTGACGGCTTCGTGCTCAGCCATGTCGAGATGCACGAGTGCAACTACAACTGGAAGACCTTCATCGAGGTCTATCTGGAGGACTACCACGTCGGTCCGTTCCATCCGGGCTTGGGCAATTTCGTGACCTGCGACGACCTGAAGTGGGAGTTCGCCAAGGAGTATTCCGTGCAGACCGTCGGCGTTGCGCCCACGTTCGGCAAGCCGGGCTCCGAGGTCTACAAAACCTGGCACGACGTGCTGCTCAGCTACCGCGAAGGCAAGCTGCCCGAGCGCGGCGCGATCTGGCTGACCTACTACCCGCACATCATGGTGGAGTGGTATCCGCATGTGCTGACCGTGTCCACACTGCATCCGGTCAGCGTGAACAAGACGATGAACGTGGTGGAGTTCTACTACCCCGAAGAAATCGTCGCATTCGAGCCCGAGTTCGTGGCTGCGCAGAAGGCTGCGTACATGGAAACGGCCATCGAAGATGACGAGATCGGCGAACGCATGGATGCGGGGCGCAAGGCGCTCTACGAACGCGGTGACAACGAGGTAGGACCTTACCAAAGCCCCATGGAAGATGGCATGCAGCATTTCCACGAGTGGTACCGAGCCAAGATGGGTGACTCCTTGTCTTCTAAATGATTTGGTTCTACGAAGCCTTTGGCTTCGATTAGTCATTCGTTTTGAGGCGCCAATACAGCCCCTCATGCTTTGTTGCGAAGCCTTGCCGTACGAGAGTACTGTCTGCGGCTTCGCGTCGCGCCTGAGGGGCTGTCTTGGCGTTGGGGTGGTTGATCGCGGCACGGTTATCGCTGCTTGGGCCCGCTGTTTTGAAGTCCACCCCTCGCATTTTTCTCGTTCTTAAGTCCTCTTTTCTATCCATCCTGCGAACGCGGCATTTTGGGTTGCCGTACGATTTCTCCTCATATGCTTCGCTCGCTCCTGCTGGTTTGCGCCACACTTCTTCCGTTGGCGACTGCCGCTCAACGCGATCCTTCTGCAGAGAACAACTGCTACTCGCGGCTCAGTCATGACAGCATGCGTGCGTGCATCAAGGAGCAGTCGGCTGCGGCGACCAAGGAGTTGGAATCGGCAGAGAAGCTGCTGGCTTCCACGATTCAGCGCGAGTTGCACAATTCAAAGACTTCTGCGCGTCAGCATCTGACGCAGGCGAATGCCAAGTACCGGCAGTATCGCAAGGCGCAGTGCTCGTTTCAGGCACAGGCGGCGACCGGCAAGAAGTCCGCGCCCGACCGCGAAATGCTGTGCACTACGGCGCTTGATCTGCAGCGCGCCAAGGATTTGCACGCGACCATCGAAACGCTGCGCTGAGCATTTCTTTTTCGCCTCGGTCCTTTGCGCCGTCATTGCCCTGCAGCAGTTCGCGCACGCCGTCGAAACTGAGCCGGAATCTCCTCGACTCCGGTCGCAATCAGGCCTGCGCGGATCGCGATGAGGCCATCGCGCAATACCATGACAAGGTGCTGAGTCTGGGCTGGAGCGACGCGCCAGCGCCGCAGCAGACGCGGCACCGCTCGCGGCGAGCGACTCCAAGCGACTCATATCACTTTAAACTGCGGAGGTTCGCACTCACTCGCGCCATCTCGAGCGCGCCAGTGACTGCAGTCCTCAACATCGAAGTTTCTGGAATCGGAAGTCACTCATGCACGCGCTCTGGATGGTCCTGGCAGCCTTTTTCTTTGCCAGCATGGGCGTGTGCATCAAGGCCGCATCACCGTACTTCAGCCCCGCCGAAATGGTGTTCTATCGCGGGCTGATCGGCATGATCATGATGGTCTGGCTCGCGCGCCACCAAGGCATCTCGCTCAAGACGAAGTATCCCGGCATGCATGCGTGGCGCAGCCTGATCGGCGTGACATCACTCGGCGCGTGGTTCTACGCCATCGCGCATTTGCCGCTTGCCACCGCGATGACGCTGAACTACATGAGCAGCGTCTGGGTAGCGGTATTCCTCGTAGGCGCAGCGCTCTGGACATGGCGGCCCTCGCCCGCCACACCCAAGCCACCGCTGCAGGGCTCGCTGGTCGCCACCATCATCGTGGGCTTTGCGGGGGTGATTCTCATGCTGCGGCCCAACTTCAATCAGGACCAGGCCTTTGCCGGCATGCTCGGTCTCATGTCGGGCATGGCTGCCGCATTCGCCTACATGCAGGTGGTCGCGCTCTCGCGCATCGGCGAGCCCGAAACCCGCACCGTGTTCTATTTCGCCACCGGTTCCGCACTCGCGGGCGGCGTAGCCACGCTGGTCACTGGCATCTCGCCGTGGTCGGGCTGGCAAACGCTCTGGCTGCTGCCCATCGGCGTGACGGCCTCCATCGCCCAACTGTGCCTGACCAAGGCCTACGCCCAGGCCAAGAACTCGCGCGAGACGCTGGTGGTGGCCAATCTGCAGTACTCCGGCATCATCTTCGGCGCGATCTCGGGCATGGTGTTCTTCGGCGACAAGATCCCGCTGATGGGCTGGGTCGGCATGTTCCTCATCATCGCCAGCGGCATCGCCGCCACCATTCTGCGATCACGCAACGCGCCCGATGCGCCGAGTGAGGAACGGTGAGTTCTTCAAGCGCGCTGACGATTCCGTCAGAATGCGGACAGGCATGCGATGTATGTTTCCCTGACGCAGGATCAGCCTTCGCGACAAGAGACTCCATGCAAATGGTGTGTACAGATTCAAACGAGCCCCTATGACATACACAACCCTCATCCAAGTCCCCGAACTGCAAAGCCTCATCGCCAGCGGCGCACCGTTCATGGTGTTCGATTGCAGCTTCGATCTGGCCAACCCGGCTTTGGGAAAATCGCAATATCTCGAATCCCATATTCCGGGAGCCATCCACGCCGATCTGGACAAAAACCTGAGCGCCAAACATGGCAGCCCCAGCAGCAACGGGAAAATCCTCTTCGCCGACGATGCGGACAAACCAGCGTCCGGTGGACGCCATCCGCTGCCCAATCTCGAACGTTTTACCATGTGGTTAAGTGAAATCGGGTTTGCCAATGACATGCAGGCCGTCGTATATGACCGCAACGGTGCCAATTACTGCGGACGCCTGTGGTGGATGCTGAAATGGGCCGGTCATGAAGCCGTTGCCGTGCTCGACGGGGGACTGCAGGCTTGGCAGGCGGCTGGGGAATCTGTGGAATCAGGCGAAGCAGTCACCCACTTTCAATTCAACTTTGAACTCAAGCCAACTCTGGTCCGTCTGGTGAATGCCGATGAGGTTTTGAAAAATATCGATAATCCTGACCAAACCGTGATCGATGCCCGCGCCCCAGCCCGTTATCGCGGCGAAGTGGAGCCACTCGATCCCGTGGCTGGACATATTCCCGGTGCTCTGAATCGGCCATTTGCGACCAATATGGGGGCGGACGGCAAATTCAAACCTGCGGCTCAATTGCGTCAGGAATTTGATGCCCTGTTGCTCGGACATGACATCGCCGGGGTGGTCCATCAATGTGGAAGCGGTGTAAGTGCTTTGCCCAATTTGATTGCAATGGAAGTCGCCGGATTGGGCCGAACCGCGCTATATGCGGGCAGTTGGAGTGATTGGTGCAGCAATCCAAATCGACCAGTCGAAACAAATTAACGATTGGAAATTCACAATTACAGGCTGTTTTAGGTGTATCTTTGCGTAACGCAAAGATAATTGCGGTACTTTTGTGTGATCCGATTGAATATCCATGCAAGTAGTCTGCTATTTCGGTAAGGCCGCACGCCAAGGCAAGGTAGCCCTACCCACCGACAGCCTGTTGGCTGCCAGCGAAGAGTTCGCGCGACGCAACGAACTCACCGGTCTGCTTACCATCTCGGACGGCTATTTCCTTCACGTGTTGGAGGGAGATGACGCTGTGGTGCAAAGCCTGGTGGCTCGGATTGCCGCGTTCTGGGATCAGGAGTCTCCGACGATCCTGTTCGAGCGGCAGATCACGCAACGCCAATATCAACAATGGAACGTCGTGATCTCGCACGGCTCCAAGCACCGGGCCGATGCAGCGCAACGCCTCGCGGAAACCAAGCGGTTTCTGGACGACGATCCGGGCGATGCGGCCGATCCGTTCCGCTACTTCCTCACGCCCAACCGTTCGAGCAAAGCAGTCGTCCACAACCAGCCCGTGCGGCAGGTCGCCATCTTCAGCAACTCGGTGCTGTGGTTCAACCCGATCTTCAGCCACCTCTCGGAGCGCTTTGGCACCCAGGCCTGTGCGCTCAAGGTCTCCAACACCGGCAAGGATGCGGACAGCTATCCGCTCGACTACGCCGACGTGGTGGGCGATTCTGCCGGCCCCGTGCGCATCGTCGGCATCAGCGAGGGGCTGCTGGCCTCCACGCTGTCGCAGCCGCTGCTCGAGAAGATCGAACTGATGGTCTTCCTGATGCGCCGCAGCGGTCAGGGCACGGACACCGAATTCGTGGCCCGCGCCCTCGCCCATCCCGTAGTGCAGCGCTGCAAGCCGCGTGTGCTGTTCGTCACTCCGGGGGGCAACACCGGGCTCTCCGACATGCTGCACGAGATGGTGAGCAACGCCGGTTTGCAGTCCACAGAAACAAGAGGCTCGGTACTCATGGGCGGACCTACCTGGAAAGCGATTCACGAACAGCTTCTGTCCATCGTCCGCCCGCTGCGCAAGGGCGCCAAGGCCGAGGAAACCGTGGAAGCATCAGCGCCAGTCACCGAAGTCGATCTGGCGCTCGAACCGGAAGAATTCACAGAGTCCCAACCACCCACCGTCATCGCGTCGCTGACAGCTGAACCCGCGTCCGAACCTGTGCCCGAGCCCGTGCCAGAACCAGCGCTCCTGCCCGAACTGACGCCCGCCCCGCCACCCGCCACCAAGTCCGGCAAGAAATCCAAAGCCGAAGCGCCTGCCTTCCCCGAGCGCTCCGTCGACCTGTCTGGCCCGGCTCTCAAAGACATGCTGGATCGCCTGATGTACGGCCTCAGCCCCACGGCCTGGGCCGGTTGGCTGGACATGCGCGCGCATGACTTCGCGGCCCGCACCGACAACGCGCCCGAAGCCAAGGCCCTCAAGATCGTGGCAGAGACCGTCACCGCCGATCTCGACCTTCTCGCCAAACGAGGACAGATGCGCGAGATGATTTCCACCTTCTCCGAGCACCACGAAATCATGGTGCCGCATCCGCTGGATTCGACGCTGGTGCTGTACCTGTTCGCGCGCCTTGACGATCTGCCGCTGGCCACACTGCGCCGGTTGATTCTTGACGATCTGATGGACTGAAAGCAGGCTCGCAGCCACCAAGAAAAAAGGACCCGCAGGTCCTTTTTTCATTTTCACGCAGGCGAGTGATCAGACGTTGGTGATCGAGATCGCACGTGTGTTCAGGCAGGCCTCGAGCGCTTCCGGGCCGCCTTCGGAGCCGTAGCCCGAATCCTTGATGCCGCCGAATGGCAGCTCAGCGGACGGCGTGGCGGGCTGGTTCACCCACAGCATGCCGACTTCCACGCGCTGCGACAGCAGGTGCGCGTTCTTCAGCGACTTGGTGAAGGCATATCCGGCCAGACCAAAGGCCAGGCGGTTGGCCTCCTTGATGGCGGCGTTCAGGTCGGTGAAGCCCTGCACGGCGGCTACCGGGCCGAACGGTTCATCGTTGAAGATGCGTGCCGTGGTGGGCACGTTGTTCAGGATGGTGGGCGCGTAGAAGTTGCCGGAATCGCCAATGCGAGCGCCGCCGGTGGTCACTTCGGCACCGCTTTGCACGGCGTCGGCCATGAATTCGGCCATGGCGGTCAAGCGGCGCGGGTTGGCCAGCGGGCCCATCTGCGTGCCTTCGGCCAGACCATCACCCACCTTCAGACCCTGCGCATACTTGGTGAGCGCGGCGACGAAGTCCGCACGCACGTCTTCATGCACGAGGAAACGTGTGGGCGAGATGCAGACCTGACCGGCATTGCGGAACTTGGCACCAGCCGTGCACTTCACGGCCAGAGCGATGTCGGCGTCGTCGCAGACGATCACGGGAGCATGACCGCCCAGTTCCATGGTCACGCGCTTCATGTGCTGACCGGCGATGCCCGCCAGTTGCTTGCCCACAGGCGTCGAACCCGTGAACGTGACCTTGCGCACGATGGGGTGCGGAATCAGGTAACTCGAAATCTCGGCCGGATTGCCGTAGACCAGATTGATGGTTCCCACAGGAATGCCGGCATCGGCAAACGCGCGAATCAGCTCGGCCGGGCTGGCCGGGGTTTCTTCCGGCGCCTTCACGATCACCGCGCAGCCCGCAGCCAGCGCCGCGCCCAGCTTGCGCACCACCTGGTTGATCGGGAAATTCCACGGCGTGAATGCGGCGACCACGCCGACCGGATCCTTCACCACCAGTTGGCGCACCGCCAGATTGCGCGACGGCACGATGCGGCCATACACGCGCATGCCTTCGTCGGCAAACCATTCGATGATGTCGGCAGCAGCCATGGCCTCGCCTCGCGCTTCAGCCACCGGCTTGCCCTGTTCCTGCGTGAGGATGGCGCCGATCGCATCGGCACGCTCGCGCATCAGCGCAGCCGCGCGGCGCATGGTCTTGGCGCGCTCGATGGCGGGCACATCGCGCCAGACTTCAAAACCCTTTTGTGCGGAAGCCAGCGCGGCATCCAGATCCGCCTTGTTCGCATGGGCCACACGGCCGATTTCTTTGCCGGTGGAAGGGTTGAACACGCCCAGCGTCTTGCCATCCGCCGCATCGCGCCATTGGCCGTCAATGAAAAGTTGGGTATTGGGGTAGCTCATCAGATGCTCCTGGATTGAATTGGACTGACGTAGGAAAAGCACGTGTGCGCCACGCGCGACTCACAACCCACCAATATAGGGCAGATGGCTTGTCCATGCTGAATCCACGTTTCAGAAATTGGAACGAACGGAAAAAATGGCCGAGGCCATCAAAAGAATCGGGGGCTGATCAAGCCCCCGAAAGATCACCCAGCGCTCAGCGCTTGGTCATTCCGCGTCAGTGATGCACCGGCACCAGGAAGTCGCGGCTGATGCGCGAACCCAGCTCGCTCACCCGGTCGAGGAACTGCGTGAGATAGGCATGCAGGCCGGTCGCAAGGATTTCCTCGATGCGGCCATAGCTCAGATCGGCCAGCAAGCGACCGGCCTTGCGCTGGGTCTCGCCCGAATGCTCGTTGGAGACAGCGGCCAGGTTTTCCACCACCTGCTTCATGTTGGAATGCAGCGAGCGCGGCATGTCGGCGCGCAGCATGAGCAGTTCGGCCACGCGCTCGGGCGTGATCACGTCACGATAGACCTTGCGGTAGATCTCGAAGGCCGAGACGCTGCGCAAGATGGCACTCCAGTGATAGAAATCGAACTCGGGCGTTGCGCGCTTGGGATCGCGCACGCTGCCGTGAAAGTCCGTTGGCACGGCGTGGAACTTCACGTCGAGCAAACGCGCGGTGTTGTCCGAGCGCTCAAGCGACGTGCCCAGACGAATGAAGCGGTAGGCCTCGTCATGCAGCATGGTGCCCAACGTCACACCGCGCGAAAGGTGCGAGCGGTACTTGACCCATTCGAAGAACTGGCCCGGATCGCGCTCGAAGGCTCCATCGCGCAGATGCTTGTGCAGCGCCAGCCAGGTCTGGTTCTGCGTTTCCCAGACTTCGGTGGTGAGCGCGCCGCGCACGGCCCGCGCATTTTCGCGGGCGGCGTGCAGGCACGAGTAGATCGACGAGGGATTGTTCTCGTCGTGCACCATGAAGGTGAGTACCTTGCCCTGCTCGATCTCGCCGTAGCGCGCGGTGTAGGCAGGAATCAGCTCGCTGATGGACAGCAGGCCGCGCCAGCCCTCCTGCGCCTTGCTGGCGGACTGCGGCAGCAGCGAGGTTTCGTAGTTCACGTTGAGCATGCGCGCGGTGCTTTCAGCACGCTCGGTGTAGCGGGACATCCAGAACAGATGGTCAGCGGTTCGACTCAGCATGTCAGGCTCCCTTGCTCAAGAATTGAATTGGTTTTGTGATGCATCGAGCTGCGACTGCATCTGTCTCTGCCCTTGCACTTGGCCTTGACCTTGGCTCTGCGACGACGATCCGGCGCCGGTGCCCGCAGGGCTGTCCTCCGGATTGAGCACCCAGGTGTCCTTGGTGCCACCGCCCTGCGACGAGTTGACCACCAACGAGCCTTCCTTGAGCGCGACGCGCGTGAGTCCACCCGCCGCAATCTGCACCCGCTTGCCCGAGAGCACGAACGGCCGCAGATCGATGTGGCGCGGCGCAATGCCGGAGTTCACATACGTTGGGCAGCTCGACAGCGAGAGCGTGGGTTGCGCTATGTAGCCCGCCGGATTGGCGACGAGCACGGCGCGGAACTCCTCGATCTCGGCCTTGGTGGCGGCAGGCCCGATCAGCATGCCGTAGCCACCTGCACCGTGCACCTCCTTGACCACCAGTTCATGCAGATGCGCGAGCACGTACTTGAGATCATCGGGCTTGCGGCACAGCCAAGTGGGCACGTTCGCGAGAATCGGCTCTTCACCCAGATAGAAGCGGATCATCTCGGGCACATACGGGTAGACCGACTTGTCGTCCGCGATGCCAGTGCCGACCGCATTGCAGATCGCCACATTGCCCGCGCGATACGCGTCCATGAGCCCGGCGCAACCCAGCGTCGACGTGGGGCGGAACACCTTGGGATCGAGAAAGTCGTCATCGACGCGGCGGTAGATCACATCGACACGCTGCAGCCCGCGCGTGGTGCGCAGGTAGACGAACTTGTCCTTGACGACCAGATCCTGCCCCTCGACCAGCTCCACGCCCATTTGCTGTGCAAGAAAGGCGTGCTCGAAGTAGGCGCTGTTGTACATGCCGGGCGTGAGCACCACCACCGTGGGCTCGGCGCTGTTGGACGGCGCGCTCGCACGCAGAGTGTCCAGCAGCATGTCGGGGTAATGCGCGACCGGCGCGACCTTGTGCATGGCGAACAGCTCGGGGAAAAGCCGCATCATCATCTTGCGGTTTTCGAGCATGTACGACACGCCGGACGGCACGCGCAGATTGTCTTCAAGCACGTAGTAGACGCCGTTGCCGCTCGAATCCGGTGCACGCACGATGTCGATGCCCGCAATGTTGGCGTACACATTGTTGGGCACATCAACCTGCACCATTTCAGGGCGGAACTGCGCGTTGTGGTTGATCAGCTCGCTCGGCACCAGGCCCGCGCGGATGATGTCCTGCCCGTGGTAGACGTCGTGGATGAAGCGATTGAGCGCCGTGACCCGCTGCTCCAGCCCCTGGCGCATGCGCTGCCACTCGTGCGAAGGAATGATGCGGGGAATCAGATCGAAGGGAATCAGACGTTCGGTGCCCGAACCGTCCTCGTCCTTTGCGCCGTACACCGCGAAGGTGATGCCGACACGTCGAAAGATCATCTCTGCTTCCGCGCGACGCGCCTGCATGGCGCTGTCGGGTTGCCGGGCAAGCCACTGCGCGTAGCGCTTGTAGTGCTCGCGCTCGGCACCTGCCGCGATAGGAAGCGTTTCGTACATTTCATCAAACCGGTGCATAAAGAAGGCCTCCTGAGGACACAGGATAGCAAGTTGCGGGCCTGTTTTTTCGCCGATTCCATGTCCCGGCCATTCACGCTATCCCTAGTTAATCGCGCGTAGTTGTATCCAAATGCTGCCAATAGCGCCGTGATCGTTCGCGTTCGCACTCCAACGTCGTCGATTGCGCGGAACGCCAGCGCACGGCGCCACATGCCGGAGTGCTCACCCAATGAATCCCCAGCGCCTGATACCGCGCCACCACGTCGCTTGCCGGATGACCGAAGCGATTGCGATAACCGGACTGCACCACGGCGACCTGCGGAGTGAGCGCATCCAGAAAAGCCGCGCTCGACGAGGTCTTGCTTCCGTGATGGGGCACGAGCAGATAACTCACCGGCCCCAGCGCATTGCGCGCCAGCAGCTCGCGTTCCTGCGCCTGTTCGATATCGCCCACCAGCAGCGCGACCACACCCTGCGCATCGGTGATTTTCAGCACGCAACTCATGGCGTTGGACTTGAGCATTGGGGCATGTCCATCCACCCATTCCCGCACCGTTTCTGCCAGCGGATGCAGCACCTCGAACCGAACCCCATCCCAGCGCCATGAATGGCCCGCCATGCAGGGATTGAACGGCCTTCCCTGCCAGAGCCGGTGATCACCCTCCACCGAGGCCATCAGCACGGCCTGTGGCTGATCGGCCAGCACGGCGGATGCGCCGCCCGTGTGGTCGGCATCGCGATGGCTGAGCAGCAGCATGTCGAGCCGCTCGCCCGTGGCCTTGAGCAGTGGAACGACCACGCGCTCGCCCGCATCGGAGTCAGCCGAATACAGCGGCCCCGCGTCATACAGCAGACTGTGATGCGCCGTGCGCACCAGCACGGCCTGGCCTTGCCCCACATCGATGGCCAGCAGTTCGACAAGTCCTTGCGCGGGTCGCTCCGGAGTCCACCACAAAGCGGGCAAAAGACAGGGCAAGGCCATCGCGCGAACGCGCCACGGCAGGCGCAGCGCCAACCAGATTCCACCGCAGACCGCCAGCACACCCGCCCACAGCGGGGCCACCGGAAGCGAGAGCTGAGCAAGCGGCAAGGCAGCGCACCATTGCAGCACGAAGGCAAAGCACTGCACGGTCCACAAAGCCACATCCCACAAGGCATTCCACGCAATGCCAAGAAACGCCACGGGCAAGATCACCAGCGTCACCCAGGGAATCGCCAGCAGATTGGCCACCAAGCCGACGACCGACATCTGCCCGAACAGCAGCAAGGTCAGCGGCGCAACCGCCAACGTCACAACACCCTGCTGCTGGAGCAGCGCCATCACATGCTGTTTGCCAAACGCCATCCAGCGGCTTGGCCATCCCGACGACGCGTTCGGCGCCGCGTGCGCAGGCATGGAAAGATGGCTTGCAAACAGAATCCCCACGGCCACAAAGCTCAGCCAGAAACCCGCCTGCAGCATCGCCCACGGGTCCCACAGCAATACCAGCGCACAGGCCAGCAACCACACATGCGGCCAAGGCCAACGCCTGCCGCCTGCACGCAGCCAAGCCACCACCGCGAGCATGAAAATCGTGCGCTGCGCAGGCACACCCCAGCCACTGAAAAGCGCATAGGCAGCCGCCAGCAAAACACCACCGAACATGCTCACCAGTTGCGCTGGCAGCATCAGACACAGACGCGAAGATCGCCGCCACGCCCATCCGATGACGGCCCCGGCCAGCCACGCAAACATCGTGATATGCAAACCCGAAATGCTCACCAGATGCGCCACGCCAGTGATGCGAAACACATCCCAGTCCTTGCGATCGATCGCGCGCTGATCGCCTGTCACCAGCGCCGCCACCACACCCGCAGCACGCATGCGCGACGCATCGCCACTCTCTGCCGAGCGAACCACCAGCCGATCCACAATCGCATCGCGCACCTGCTGCCGCAAGCGCTCCACGGGATGCGCCCATGTCGATTCCAGCAACCGTGGCTGGACGCGCGAACGCACATAGCCCGTGGCCTGCACGCCCTGCTCCCACATCCAGAGTTCGTAGTCGAACCCCAACGGATTGGCCGCACCGTGCGGCGCTTTCAGGCGCACGTCCATAGTCCAGCGCTGACCTGCGATCAGCCTTGGAATCTCGCTGCCGGACGCCGCGTCGTCGCCCGCGAACAGTCCCTGCGCATACCAGCTCAGATCAAGCAATTCAGGCACGCGAACGGCCTCTCCATCCAGCATTGCGGAGTCGACGTTCATGCGAAACCGGACGCCGTTTTCACGCACTTGCGGCATTGCGGCAATCGTGCCTTCGATCCGCAAATCGCGCCCTTCGAGGTTCGAGTTCAAAGCCTGTTCGGCAAACGCCGTGCTGCGCCAACCGATCTGCGCAAAGGTCACCAAGGCCGCCGCCGCGCACAGCAACACAGCCCTTCCCCACCGCATTCGGTGACCGACGAAGGCACAACTACCAAGCGCCATCCCGATCAGCACACAGGTCTGGTAGGTGGCACAGTCCCACAGGCTCCGCTGCTGCAACTGCAAGGCCGTGCCGAGCAGAACGCCCAGCAACAGGGCCGTGCCAAGCCATGGGCGTCGATGGGTAAATCCGATGCGATCAGGCATGCGTCGATGCTAGGTATGCGGCTGGTGCCGCGCCTTGATCCAACCATCCAATCGCGGGCCGTTCCACGGTCTTTCCTGAAACTGTGCTCGCGACTCTGTAACATTGACGTTTCCCCTTGGAAGGCACACCCGGCCTTCCTCCGTTGACCCAACCCTTACTCACAGGACTGCCGACATGAGCGTTTACGACAAACTCAAGGAACTCAACATCACCCTGCCTCCCGTGGCCACGCCTGCGGCTGCCTATGTGCCGTTCGTGCAGACCGGCAAGCTGGTGTTCCTCTCCGGCCATATCGCGCGCAAGGACGGTGCCGTCTGGGCCGGTCAGCTCGGCAAGAACGTGACCACCGATGAAGGCAAGCAGGCCGCACGCGCCGTGGCCGTCGATCTGCTGGGCACGCTGCATGCTGCGACGGGCGACCTCAACCGCATCAAGCGCATCGTCAAGCTGATGAGCCTGGTGAACTCCACCGGCGACTTCACCGAACAGCACATCGTCACCAACGGTGCCAGCGAGCTGATGGCCCAGGTCTTCGGCCCCGAAAAGGGCGCGCACGCACGCAGCGCCTTCGGCGTCGCGCAGATCCCGCTGGGTGCCTGCGTGGAAATCGAACTGATCGCCGAACTGGCCGACTGATTCAGCCGACGCAACCATGCCCCGCCTCCTCTCTCGACCATGGGAGAGGAGCAGAATCGACAGACCATGTCCACACCCCAAACCCCTCTCGTTCTCACCATCCAATCGCACGTCGCCTACGGCCATGTGGGCAACGACGCGGCCATGCTGCCGCTGCAGATGCTCGGCATCCAGCCCGTCGCCGTGCACACCGTGCAGTTCTCCAACCACACGGGTTATGGTGAGTTCAAGGGGCAGGTGTTCACGCCTGCGCATATCGCCGATGTGCTCGACGGCCTGCGCGCACGCGGCGTGCTCTCGCGCTGCGTGGCGGTGCTTTCGGGCTATCTGGGCGATGCCGGTGTGGGCGAGGAAATTCTCTCGGCCGTGCAGGAAGTGCGCGCCGCGCATCCCAAGGCGCATTACCTGTGCGACCCGGTGATGGGTGACGTGGGCCGCGGCATCTTCGTGCGTCCCGGCATCCCTGAATTCCTGCGCAAGCGCGCCCTCTCGATGGCAAGCGTGATCACGCCCAACCATTACGAATTCGAGCTGCTGTGCGGCGGTGAACCACTCACCACGGTCGATGCAGCCATCAAGGCTGCGCGCGCCATGCTCACGCACATGCACGACGCCAAATCGGCGCTCATCGTCATCACCAGCCTGCGCACCGGCGACCTGCCCAATGACAGCCTCGCCACGCTGGCCGTCACCGCCAACGACGCATGGCTGGTGCAAACGCCCTTCATCGATCTGCAGCCGCTGCCCAACGGCATGGGCGACGTGTTCTCGTCCGTGCTGCTCGGCCATCTGATTCAGGGCAATACCGCGCCCGTGGCCGTCTCCAGCGCCGTGAGCACGCTCTACGCGCTGGTCCAGCGTACGCAGTCCGGCGAGCGCGACCTGCCGCTCGTCGCCTGCCGCGATCAGATCATCAACCCCAGCGAGCAGTTTTCGGCCAAGCCCGTCACGGCGTGAACGAGCGGTGCCTGCCAAGGCAGACGCTCCAAAATACCTGATTCACGGGATTCCACGCGCCTGCAATACCAGCGATGCTCACAGTCTCCCAGCCCCAACACAACGCCGACAATGCCCGCTGCTGCTGACTCCGAGCCGACCGACCCGCTGCCCCGACCCATCGGCCCTCGCATGGATCCCGGCTCCACGCTGCCGACACCGGTGCTGGTGGTCGAGGACCAACCCGAATTCCAGCAACGCCTGCGCGAAGTGCTGCTGCAGCTGGGCTACACGCCGGACGCGCTGCTCTTCGCATCCACGCTGAGCGAAGCCCGCGCCACGGTGGCCAACCAGCCCGTGGCCATGGCGCTCGTCGATCTGGTGCTGCCCGACGGCAACGGCCGCGAACTCATCGGCGAGCTGCGCATGCAGGACCCGACTCTGGGCATTCTGGTGGTGACGGCATGGAGTTCGGAGGACGACATTCTGGGCGCGCTGCGCGCCGGTGCCACCGGCTACGTGCTCAAGGAACGCGACGATTTCGAGGTCATGCTCTCAATCCGCAGCGCGCTGCGCGGAGGCGCCCCCATCGATCCGTTCATCGCAAGGCGCATTCTGGAACTGCTGCCGGACACCCCCAGTTCAGCACCACCGACCATCGCCGTGGACACCTCCACGCCTGCCCCCGCGATCAGCGTGGCGCACGAAGAAGCACCCGAGCCGGGCGCTCCTCCAACGGCAGGCGAACCGCTGACCAAGCGCGAACGAGAAATCCTGAAGATGGTGGCCAACGGCCTGTCCAACCGCGAAATCGCCGAGCGCCTGCATCTGTCGTACTACACCGTCGAAACGCATGTGAAGCGCATCTACCGCAAGCTCTGCGTGAACACCCGCGCCATGGCCGTGCACACCGCCCTCACGCGCCGCGATCTGCTGGGTTGAGTGGAGCACGCGGGCCGCATGTCACTTTTGCGAAAGTTGCTGCCGTGGCTGCTGCTTGCGCTGTGGGGCATGCCCGTGCTGGCAAAAGCTCCGCGAGACCTGTGCACGTACAACGTTCTGTCCACACTGGCGGCCAAGGCCACCATTCCCCATGACGCTCGCCCCACCGAAGGCTGGGTGCCGGTTCAACTTCCCGACTTCTGGAACCAGCGCTGGCCGGAACATACCGGCACGGTCTGGTACCGCATCGACTGGGAGCGGCAGTGCCCAAGCGACAGTGATGCGGCTCAGGAACCCGTCGGCATCGGCTTTCCGCGCATCTTCATGGCGGGCGAGTTCCACCTCAATGACAACCTGCTCTGGCGCGACGCCTCGCTCACCGACCCCATCACGCATGGCTGGAACACGCCGCATTGGTGGGCAGTCCCCGCATCGGCGCTGAAGCCCGGCATCAACACCGTCTGGGTGCGCGTGGTCGGCCTGGCCGAGCTGACACCGGGTCTTGACGTCATGCAACTCGGCGCCGTCGAAGCCATGCGCCGGCAATACGACGAACTCGATTGGCGACGAGGCACTGCGTTTCTGATGTCCAACGCGTTGTCCGCAGCGCTGGGTTGCATCTTCCTCGTGATCTGGCTGATGCGCCGAGGCGAACACATCTATGGCTGGTTCGCGCTGATGTCCTTCGCATGGTCGTTCTACCTGAGCACCGTTCTCGCGTCAGCACCGTGGCCCATCTGGCCGATCCTCGTGCACGGCACCGAGACATTCGAAAGCTCGATCCGCATGGCGCGCCTGAACCTTGTGGCGGTGCTGCTGTACATCGTGCTGTTCAACATCTTCAGCTTCCGCTTCACCGGACAACGCCTGCCGCGCGTCGAGCGCCTGCTGTGGTGCATGAGTGCACTCTCGGCCCTCGTCATCGTGCTGGTCCCCCGGGCTTATTGGGATGCGACCTCCAAACTGTTCGCGATGACCTGCGCATTGATCTTCTTTGGCACCTGTCTCCAGATCCAATGGCATGCATGGCGCAGCAGGCAGACCAAGAACATTCTCACCGCCTTGTACTGGGCCATCTACCTGATCGTCGGCATACACGACTCGAGGTATGCATTCCAGATAGAAGCCGAGCAGGAGGCCTGGGTGCCGTTCACGATTTTTCTCACCACGGCCCTGATCGCGTTGATGCTGGGCGGGCGTCTGGCCGCCAGCATGCGCAAGGTCGAACAGTTCAATGCCGAACTCGAACAACGCGTGGACGATGCCCGAAACGAACTGGCCCACGCGCTGGAACGCGAACACTCGCAAAAGCTCGAACGCACCCGTCTGCAGGAGCGCGTGCAGCTTGCCCATGACCTGCACGACAGCCTGGGCGGCAGTCTCGTGCGCAGCATCGCAGTGGTCGAACGCGCCCAACGCAGCCAACAGCCGCTAGCCCACGAGCGCATGCTGTCGCTCCTGAAAATGCTGCGCGACGACCTGCGGCAGATGATCGACTACGGCTCCAGCGTCGGAGCCACCGTACCGGAGACGCCCGAACTCTGGATGGCCCCGCTGCGCTATCGCTTCACCCGCATTCTTGACGAGCTGACCATCGCCTGGGAATGGCACAGCGACCCCGTCTGGCACAGCACCGAGATACGCCCCAGCGCCCTGCAATGCCTCGGCCTCTCGCGCATTCTGGAAGAGGCACTGACCAACGCCATCAAGCACAGCCGCGCATCCACCATCCGCGTGTGGTGCCACCAGACCGGGCCGCACCTCATGGTCCTTCAGATCGAAGACGACGGCGCAGGCTTCGACGTTTCCGCCGCGCAGGATTCCAGCGGCCTCGGTGTCGGCATGCGCAGCATGGCCGAACGCGCCCGCCGCATCGGCGGCAGCCTGTCCATCGAATCCAGCCCCGGCCACGGAACCGTCGTGCGCGTGGACCTGCCGCTTCAATGCCAGAATGCGATGTTCACCAACCCAGTCAACAAGGAAGACAGAACATCATGATCCTGGAAGTCGTCGACATCCGCATCCAGCCCGGCCAGCAAGCCGCTTTTGAAGAAGCCATCACACGCGGCGTCACCACCGTGATCGCCAAGGCCAAAGGCTACCAAGGCCACACCATCAAGCACTCGATCGAAACGCCAGAGCGCTATCTGCTGCAGATCCAATGGGAAACGCTGGAAAACCACACAGTCGATTTCCGAGGATCGCCAGCGTTTGGTGAGTGGCGTGCGATTGTGGGGCCGTTCTTTGCTGCGCCGCCTGTGGTGGAGCACTTCATGGCCGTGGCTTGAACTTCAGGTTTTGATTTTCGAGAAGGGCTGGCCGGGAGTGCTCCCCGTCAGCCACTTCTCATGACCATGCACGCTTGAGCAGCGTCGTCGCTTATTGCACCTCGGCGACCGGTGCAACCGCAGGCCTGAACAGCGCCGCCACCTTGCGCTTGGACTTGATGTTGGCCGACACGCCACGCACAGGTTGGACCTTGGCGGCTTCCCAGCTGGCAGGTTCGGACTTGGCTGCGCCTTCCTCGTAAGGCTTGTCGAAGAACGGGTCCTTGGACACCGGAGCGCGGCGGTAGCTGTCGCGATCACGATCGCGGCCATGGCTGTGGCCTTCGCTGCGGTAGCCGCGCGAGGATGAGGACGACGAACCGGAGGACGACGAAGACGATGGACGCGAGTCACCCTCTTCACCACCCCAGGCGCGACGGCCGTCGTTGAAGCGGCCACGTGGGCGCTCGTCATCGAGCTCCAGCGCTTCCACTTCGATCTTTTTCTTGATGAGCTTTTCGATGTCGGTCACCAAGCGGGTGTCGTGCGATGTCACCAGCGTCACGGCGATGCCGGATGCGCCGGCGCGGCCCGTGCGGCCGATACGGTGCACGTAGTCTTCGGCGTTGAACGGCACGTCGAAGTTGAACACGGCAGGCACATCCTTGATGTCCAGACCGCGCGCGGCCACGTCGGTGCAGCACAGCAGATTCACTTCGCCGCTCTTGAAGGCTTCGAGGGCCTTCAGGCGTTCGTCCTGGCTCTTGTCGCCGTGCAGGGCTGCGGCCTTGAGGCCGTCGCGCTCGAGAGCACGGGTCAGACGCGCACAACCGAGCTTGCTGTTCACGAAGATGAACGCCTGGTTGATGTTGCGGTCCTTGAGCACCTGCTTGATGGCGCGGCGCTTGTCGTCGTCGGTGGACGAGTAGAAGCGCTGCTCCACCGTGGAAGCCGTCTCGTTCGGACGGGCCACTTCGATGGTGATCGGGTTCTGCAGATAGCTGCTTGCCAGACGCTTGATTTCCGGCGAGAACGTGGCCGAGAACAGCAGCGTGGTGCGGGTCTTGGGAAGGTGCGACAGGATGCGCTGCAGATCGGGCAGAAAGCCGATGTCGAGCATGCGGTCCGCTTCGTCGAGCACCACGTATTCGACCTGGTTGAGCACCACGTTCTTGGCTTCGATGTGGTCCAGCAGACGGCCTGGCGTTGCCACCAGCACCTCGACGCCCTTCTTGAGCTCGAGGGTCTGAGGCTTCATGTCCATGCCGCCGAAGACCACGGTGCTGCGCAGCTTGGTGTACTTGGCGTACATCGCAATCTGCTGCGCCACCTGATCGGCCAGCTCGCGGGTAGGCAGAAGCACCAGCGCACGCACCGGGTGGCGGGCCGGAGAAACCGAGCTGGTTTCATGCTTCATGAGACGCTGGAGCAGCGGCAGCGAGAAAGCTGCCGTCTTGCCGGTGCCGGTCTGGGCGGCACCCATCACGTCCTGCCCCGCCAGGACGACAGGGATCGCCTGCTCCTGAATGGGCGTCATGAACTCGTAACCCATGTCGGCTACGGCACGCTTGAGCGGTTCTGCAAGCGCGAGGGAAGAATAGGCTTGTGTCATTAAGCCTCTATTGTCGCACTTTGGCGCAAATCACGGGTTTTCCACATGCCAAGCCCTGCCAATTCTCTGGCAAGAGGCCTGTGGAACACCTGTTTTTCGCATCCAAAGTCACGATCACAAGGACTGTGTGTTGAAGGTATCGCAAGACTGGACGCTGCCCGTCTTGAGGCCGGTGGTGAACCAGCGCACGCGTTGCGCGCTGGAGCCATGGGTGAACCCGTCAGGACGGACCGTGCCCGTCTGCTCGCGCTGCAGCTTGTCGTCGCCGATCGATTGGGCCGCGTTGATGGCCGACTCGATGTCGCTCTGATCCAGCCAGTTCTTGGCCTGCTGCGAATGATTGGCCCAGATGCCTGCGTAGCAGTCAGCTTGCAGCTCCAGACGCACGGACAGCGCATTCTGATCGCGCTGGCTCACGCGGCCGCGCATGCTGTCGACCTTTTCGGTCGTGCCCAGCAGGGTCTGCACATGGTGGCCGACTTCGTGAGCGACCACGTAGGCACGGGCGAATTCACCGGGAGCGCCGAGCTGGCGGCTCATGGTGTCGAAAAAGCCCATGTCGAGATACACCTTCTGGTCACCCGGGCAGTAGAACGGGCCCATGGCCGACTGGCCGGTACCGCAGGCGGTCGGCACCGCGCCACGGAACAGCACCAGCTTGGGTTCACGGTACTGCGCACCGCCCTGCTGGAAAATCTTGGTCCAGACGTCCTCGGTCGAAGCCAGCACGGTGGAGACGAACTTCGCCCCCTGATCACTCGACGGAGGTGCCTTGGCCGGACCTTGCTGCTGCTGGACCTGTGGCTGACCACCACCCGACAACATGCCGATGGTCGCCAGCGGATTAATGCCGAAAACGCCCCAGCCGATCAGGGCGATCACCACCGTGCCAATGCCGATGGAGCGGCCACCGATCATGCCGCCGCCTCCACCACCGCCACCATCGCGACGGTCTTCCACATTGCTCGATTCGCGGTTGCCTTCCCATCTCATTGTCGTATCTCCGGTTTGAACTGCGCGCACTGTCGCGGGTGCAGGATGTTACGCCGAGAAAGCCCGACGCGCCCGGCAAATAGCCGCAGCATCAAGAAAACGCCAATCTCAGTACCGCAGTTGACAATATTTTGCGCCACCCCGCAGTAGGACATGCCCGCAAATCAAGGTTTCCGCAGCCGGAGCGAGCCCAGGCAGCGCAGCGGGCATACGAACACCCACCACAATGCCAAGACAGCCCCTCAGGCTAGGCGTGAAGCCGCAGATCAGTACTCTCGTACGGCAAGGCTTTCACAACGACGCATGAAGGGCAGTATTGACACCCCAAAACGACCAGCGAACCCAGAAAAAAGATCAGGCCTTGGGCAAGGTCACGCCGACTTGGCCTTGGTACTTGCCGCCTCGGTCTTTGTAGCTCACTTCGCAGACTTCATCGCTCTCGAAGAACAACACCTGCGCGCAGCCCTCGCCCGCATAGATGCGTGCTGGCAGCGGCGTCGTGTTGCTGAACTCCAGCGTCACATAGCCTTCCCACTCGGGCTCGAACGGCGTGACGTTCACGATGATGCCGCAGCGCGCATAGGTGCTCTTGCCGAGGCAGATCGTCAGCACATTGCGTGGAATGCGGAAATACTCCACCGTGCGGGCCAGCGCAAAACTGTTGGGCGGAATGATGCAGGAGTCGCCGTGGAAATCGACAAAGCTCTTTTCGTCGAAGTTCTTGGGATCGACCACCGTGCTGTGGATGTTGGTGAACACCTTGAATTCAGGCGCGCAGCGGATGTCGTAGCCGTAGCTGCTGGTGCCGTAGCTGATGATCTTGCGGCCATCCACCTGGCGGACCTGTCCGGGCTCGAACGGCTCGATCATGCCTTCTTGCTCAGCCATACGGCGGATCCACTTATCGCTCTTGATGGACATCCCAGTTTCTCCAGTCACAACGGTTTGCATGCAGTGTCGCCGCCGAACCGACGGCGTCGCACTACCAAAAAATATAGCGCATCGAATGCCCGAGGGGCGCGCCCAACCGGATATTTTCACCGCAAAAGCGTCCGTCGCTGACGACGCCCCCAATTGGCCGGACCAGCGACCCGTGCTTCAGGCAATCACCGTGCGCTCGATCAAGCGGTCGTCGCCCAGCACGATCATCGCAAACAGCAGCTCGTCCAGATTGCGCGCCTGCGAGGTACGGCGCGCGATCAGCGGCGTGGCCTGCGGGTTGAGCACCACAAAGTCGGCCTCGCAACCCGGCTGCAGATTGCCGACCACCCCATCAAGCCCCGCCGCCTTGGCAGCGCCCGCCGTGTGCTGCCACCACAGCGCCTGCGGCTTGAGTGACTGCCCCTGCTTGGCATGGCCTTCGCGCCCCACGTAGTACGCCGCCAGCATGGTGTGGAACGGGCTGAAGCTCGTGCCGCCGCCCACATCGCTGGCCAGGCCGTACTGGAAACCTGCCTCGTCAGCCTTCAGAAAATCGAAATACCCGCTCGACAAAAACAGATTGCTCGTCGGACTGACCGCCGCCGCTGTGCCGCGATCCCGCATCAGCGCGCGATCATGGTCGTCGAAATGGATGCAGTGCGCGTAGATCGCACGCTCGCGCATCAGGCCAAAATCGTCGTACACCGCAAGATAGCTGCGCGCGGCGGGAAACAGCTCACGCACCCAGCGGATCTCGTCCAGATTTTCAGCCACATGCGACTGGATCCACACATCGCGGTACTTGGCCGCCAGCTCGCCCGCACCGCGCAATTGCGCATCGGTGCTGGTCGGTGCAAAACGCGGCGTGATCGCGTAGCCCAGCCGGTCTTTGCCGTGCCAACGGTTGATCAGCGTTTCGGTGTCGATCAGCGACTGCTCTGTCTCGTCGCGCACGCCATCGGGAGAATGCCGATCCTGCAGCACCTTGCCCGCAATGATGCGCATGCGGCGCGCCTGCGCCTCGGTCATCAGCGCATCGACGGAACCGGGATGCGAAGTGCAGAAAGTCACCGCCGTGGTCACGCCATTGCGCAGCAGTTCATCGACAAAGAACTTCGCCACATCGCCCGCATAGGCAGGATCGGAAAAGCGCGACTCGTGCGGAAAGGTGTAGTTTTCCAGCCAGGGCAGCAGACCGTCCGCCGGGGAGCCGATCACGTCGGTCTGCGGGTAGTGGATGTGCAGGTCGACGAAGCCCGGCGCGATGATGCGGCCTGGGAGATGGGTGATGGGCTCACCCTGACCTGCGTATTGGGCGCTCAGCGCGCTCCAGCTTCCGGCGGCCACCACACGCTGCACGCCGGTGGGGTCGGCTTGCGTTGCCAGCAGGGCGTCTTCTTCGTAGATGGCCTTGCCGGTGGAGGCGTCGAAGCGCAGGAGGGCGGAGCGGTAGATGGGCATGGGCGGAGCTTACGGGCTTGGGGGTGCGGGCGACATGTTTGTGCGCGCATAGTGTTCATAAGAAAGCGGTATTTTCGCTGTTCTGTTTTTGGGCGCTGCTTGGGGGCTGGCTATGTTGCTGGCGGCGGGTGCCGGGACTGCCCCCGGCTGGGCAGTAACTTTTTGCTTGCGCCAAAAAGTCACCAAAAATCGCTTTGAAGTCATCCGGCAGAACTCGACTTCGCGCCGTAGGCGCTTCGCTCGGACAACCGCCGGAAGTCAGTTTGGAAGAGGTGTGATTCGGCACTTCGCGTTGCTCGTGGCCGAATGCAAAAAAGGCCGCGTGCGGCCTTTTTTGCTGTTGATGGTTCTGGGGTCCTGGAGTTATGGCGCCGTCGGCGCTCCGCCCTCGTACCAGCGTTTGAACATGTCGCGCTCGGCGTCGGTCAGGCCTGCGGGGTTGCCGAAGGGCATTTTTTTGAGTTGCACGACCTGGGTGTAGATCTGTTGCGCGTGGCTCTTCACTTCTTCCGGGGAGTCGAAGGAGATGTTCTTCTGTGCGATGGTCTTGGCGCTGTGGCAGACCACACAGGCTTTTTCCATCACGCCGTGCACTTCGTTGTAGGTGGGCACACCGGCTGCTGCGGCGACGGGTGCCGTGCCGCCTGCGGCTGCTGGAGCGCTGGTCGCAGCAGGTGCTGCGACGGCGGCCTTGGGTGCAGGCTTGAGCCACGCGGCCACGCCGATGATGACGAGGATGCCGACCACCGCGTAAGGCCAAGGGTGGCTGTTGCGACCGAGCTTGAAGCCGTGGCGCAGCACGAAGAATTGGCGGATGGCTGCGCCTGCGAACATCATCAGAATCAGCACGAGCCAGTTCAGATCGTGGTTGTAGAGCCAGCCGTAGTGGTTCGACAGCATGGCGAACAGCACGGGCAGCGTGAAGTAGGTGTTGTGCACCGAGCGCTGCTTGCCGCGCTTGCCGTGGATCGGATCGACGGGGCGACCGGCCTTCAAATCGGCCACGACGGTGCGCTGACCGGGGATGATCCAGAAGAACACGTTGGCGCTCATCGAGGTCGCGAGCATCGCGCCCATCAGCAGGAAAGCGGCTTGGCCGGGGAAGATGTGGCAGGCGAGGAAGGCGGCGATGCAGACCAGCACCAGCACCATGGCGCCCACAATGCCGTCGCCGTTTTTCTTCTGGCCGAACACGCGGCAGATGCCGTCGTACAGCAGCCAGAACACCACGAGGAACGCCAGCGCCGCCATGATGGCCATGCTGGAGGACATGGGGTTGGGGCTGGCCGGGTTGACCAGATAGATGTTCGCGTTCCAGAGGTAGGACACCGTCAGCAGCGCAAAGCCCGACAGCCATGTCGTGTAGCTTTCCCAGTAGAACCAGTGCAGGTGGTCCGGCAGCTTGGGCGGCGAGACGTTGAACTTGACCGGGTGATAGAAGCCCCCGCCGTGCACGGCCCAGAGCTCGCCCGAGACGCCATCGCGCTTCAGGCTTTCATCGACCGGCGGCGTGAGGCTGCTGTCGAGAAAAACGAAATAGAACGAGGAGCCGACCCAGGCAATGGCGGTAATGACGTGGAGCCAGCGCAACAGCAGGTTGGCCCAGTCGAGAATGTAGCTTTCCATAGCTCTCAACCTTACCTGCTCACCACTGCGGGCGCTCTGAGCAGAAAATTCTGGCCGCGCACCTTGGTTTGTTCTGGACTGAACCAGACACCTGGGCACCGCTGCGACCGACTTTTGCAGACACAAAGTGTATACAAAACCAACACCAACCGCCATGCACAAGACATAGGAATTACCCTTGCTCACCCCAAAATCTCATGCACTCATTGCGGACTGGCATAGACAGACTGCAACAACTGTGCCGCGACAGCGACCGCAATCACCTCGGGCTCCTTGCCTGTGATCCCTGGCACGCCGATCGGGCAGGTGATGTGCGCGATCTCGTGCTCATCAAACCCGCGCTGACGCAGCCGACTCGTGAACACCGCCCGCTTGGTCGCACTGCCGATCAACCCCACAAACGGCAGATCGCCCTGCTCGCGCTGCCGCTTGAGACAGGCCGCAACGATGTTCAGATCCTCCGCATGGCTGAAGCTCATGATGAGCACCCGCGCGCCGGAAGGCAGATCACGCACGGCGGCCTCGACTGGATCGGAATGCTCGCAGCGCACCTGAATCGGCACCTCGTCGGGAAACACGCTGTCGCGGCTGTCGATCCACTGCACCGCAAACGGCAGCGGCGCGAGCGCATTCACGATTGCCGCGCCCACATGCCCGCCACCGAACAAGGCGAGCGGATGCAGCGATGGCATCAACCGTTTCTGCAGCGCCTGCGCATGCTCGGCGCGCACCAACTCAAAGCGCAGATGCACCAACCCGCCACAGCACTGCCCCAAGCTGGGCCCCAACGCCCAACGCCGCACCATGCCTTCTTCATCAGGCAGTTCATCCGCAGCTTCAGGCAAGACAAGCAAGTTGCGCGCGATCTGAATCGCCTCCAACTCCAGATGCCCGCCACCAATCGTTCCAACGACATGACCGAGCGCACCACCTGAGCCAGGCAGCACCGCCATCCACGCCCCCGCCTCACGCGGCACCGAGCCTTGGGTAGACTCCACCGACACCAGACACGCAGGCGCGTCCACTTGCAGGGCTTTGATCAGGCGTTGCACAAGCGCTGGCACACAAACCTTTCTTGGAATGGCAATAACAAAGACGTCGGGCAAGCATAACCAGCGAACGCGCACATGGCAGAGACTTTGAAAAGAAAATTCCTAGCGACAGGCGGCCCCGGCTCGCAGCGTCTTGCATGGCTCCTGATCCTCGGCGCAATCATCGCGGCGGCAGCGTATTTCCAATACAAGGAAACATCGAAGCCCGCCACACAGAAAACAGTCCCGCCCGGCCCGCCCATCCACTCCGCTGCAACAACGCCAGCAGCACCAGTCCCGCAGAAGCCAGCATCGCAAGCGACACCTCAGGCAACACCCAAACCCGCGCAACCCAAGCCCAAACCAGCCCCCGCACCGGCCCAACCCAAGCCACCCGAAAAGATATCGAACGCGACTACCCCCAAGGCCTACCGCAAGGACGCCGCGCAGCACCTCTACGAAAAGAACGCATCGCGCATCTACAAAGGCAAGCTGCAGCCCTTGCTCTACGCCATCGGCGTGCTGCAAGTCAGCATCGACAAGAACGGAAAAGTACGAAGCCTGCACTGGATGCGCGCCCCAAGACACGCACCAGAAGTCATCCGAGAAATCGAACGCACCGTCCGCGCCGCAGCCCCCTACCCCGCCCCAACAAAAATGAACGGCGTTGTCTACACAGACACATGGCTATGGGACAAATCAGGCAAATTCCAACTGGACACGCTGACCGAAGGCCAGCTGTAACAAGCATCTCGCGCAGTCGCGAGATACCCCGACACGAGCGAAGCGAAGTGCCGAGCCTTCCTCTTATGAAAATTCTGACTCGCGGCGGTTGCCCGAACGGAGCGCCTACGGCGTGAAGCTGAGTTCTGCCGCGTGTCCCCGAATTCAAAGCGTTTTTTGGTGACTTTTTGGCGCAAGCAAAAAGTTACTCGCCCGCCGGGGCGAGACCCGGCCCCCGCCCTCAACCAAGAAGCAGAATCAAAAAATCACGACCCCCGATAAGTAGAGTAACTCCAAGGACTAACGAGCAGAGGCACGTGGTAATGCTGATCCACATGCGCCACCCCAAAATCCAAACTCACCTTGTTCAAAAAATTAGGCTCAGGCAAAGCAACGCCAAGCGCAGAAAAATAACCAGCCACATCGAACGTCAACCGATAAGTCCCCACCTTCAACGTGGAGTTATCGAACAAAGGCGCATCCGTACGCCCGTCATGGTTCAACACCAGACTCTTCACCAAGGTAGCCTGACCGCCACCATCGGTAGTGGTAGCGAACAGCTCCACCTTCATGCCCGCAGCCGGGCAGCCATTCATCGTGTCGAGAACGTGAGTACTCAGGCCCATTGGGATAACTCCTTAAACGTTGGATGGATACGACTATATCTCTGTCGACCAAAAGTGTATACAATTTTTGTGAACTTGAAGACTAAGTGAATATCCCAAATGGAATCTTCCGCAACCAGCACCATCGCCGAATCGCTCACACGCGCCATCGTCGAGCACAAGCTCCTGCCGGGCACCAAGCTGGGCGAGCAGAAGCTGGCCGATCACTTCGGCGTCTCGCGCACGCTTGTGCGACAGGCGTTGTTCCAGTTGTCGCAAAACCGTCTGGTGACGCTGGAGCCCGCGCGCGGCGCGTTCGTCTCCACGCCGTCGGTCGAAGAGGCCAAGCAGGTCTTCGCCGTGCGCCTGATGCTGGAGACCGCGATGACGCGCACCTTCGTGCAGCAGGTCACGCCCGCGCAGATCAAGGCGCTCAAGCAGCACATCACGGCCGAGAAAAAAGCCATGGACCGCAACGACGTCGGCCAGCGCACCGAGCTGCTGGGCGACTTCCACGTCGTGATGGCCGAGCTCATGGGCAACGGCGTGCTCGCGCAGATGCTGGGCGATCTGATCTCGCGCTGCGCGCTCATCACGCTCATGTACCAGAGCACGACTGCCGCCGAACACTCCCACGAGGAACACGAAGCCATCGTGCTCGCGCTGGCCAACAAGGATGAGGACACCGCCGTGCGCCTGATGCAGGAACACTTGTTGCATGTCGAGCAAGGCCTCACCTTTGACCGTGACATGCCCACCAGCGATCTGTCGATGGCCCTCTCCTCCGTCACGAACTAAGCCACCCAAGCACCCCATTCCGACATGACATACGACGCCTGCGCCAACTACCCTCGCGACCTGATCGGCTACGGCCGCAACACCCCGCATCCCGAATGGCCGAACAAGGCCCGCGTGGCCGTGCAGTTCGTGCTGAACTACGAAGAAGGCGGCGAAAACTGCGTGCTGCATGGCGATGCGGCAAGCGAGCAATTCCTGTCGGAAATGTTCAACCCGGCGGCCTATCCAGAACGCCACATGAGCATGGAAGGCATCTACGAATACGGCTCGCGTGCAGGTGTCTGGCGCTTGCTGCGCGAGTTTGAAAAACGCGGTCTGCCGCTCACCGTTTTCGGCGTGGCAACGGCGCTCAAGCGCTATCCCGAAGTCGCTCAGGCGTTCGACGAACTGGGCCACGAAGTCGCCTGCCATGGCCTCAAATGGATTCATTATCAGGGCGTGCCTGAAGAGGTCGAGCGCGCGCACATGGCGCAGTGCATGGAGATCTTTGGCGAGCTCTACGGCAAGAACAGCGACCACGGCTTGGGCTGGTACACCGGACGCGACAGCCCCAACACGCACCGCCTCGTCGCCGACAACGGCAGCTTCACTTACGACAGCGATTACTACGGTGACGACCTGCCTTTCTGGATGACGGTTCGCAAGACCGATGGCGGCAAGCACCAGCAACTGATCCTGCCCTACACGCTCGATGTGAACGACATGCGCTTCGCGCTGCCGCAAGGCTATTCGCATGCCGATCCGTTCTTCCAATACATGAAGGACACCTTCGATGTGCTCTACGCCGAAGGTGATCCCAACGGCGACAACGCGCCCAAGATGATGAGCATCGGCATGCACTGCCGACTGCTTGGCAAGCCCGGCCGCATCACGGCGCTGCAACGTTTTCTGGACCACATCCAGAAGCACGACAACGTGTGGGTGGCGCGCCGCATCGACATCGCACGCCACTGGGCCCAGCGCTTTCCCGCGCCCGCGCTCTGATGCACGAAACCACGAACTAGACAACAGGAGACCACGCCATGACGCTGACACTGGACCAGCTCAACCGAGCCGATGTGGCCGAGGCCACGCAATTGCTGGACGGCATTTACGAGCACTCGCCATGGATCGCCAAAGACGCCATGGGCCAGCGCCCATTCAAGTCGCTTGCGCACCTCAAGCATGCGATGGCGAACGTCGTGAACACATCGAGCGAACAGGCACAACTCGACCTGATCCGCGCCCACCCGGAGCTTGCCGGCAAAGCCATGGTCTCCAAGACGCTGACCGCCGAATCGACCAACGAACAAAGCAAGGCGGGCCTCACCGATTGCACGCCCGAAGAATTCGCGCGCATCCAGCAACTGAATGCGGACTACAACAAGCGCTTTAGTTTTCCGTTCATTCTGGCAGTGCGCGGCCCACGCGGCACGGGCCTGAACAAGCAGGAAATCATCGACACCTTCGCGCGTCGCTTGTTCAATCACCCTGACTTCGAACGTGCCGAAGCGCTGCGCAACATCCACCGCATCGCCGAGATTCGCCTCAACGACAAGTTCGGTTTCGAGCCCACGCTCGGCAATGAAGTGTGGGACTGGCAAGAGCGCCTGTCGCAGCACACCGATCCCGGCTACGCGGAGCTGAACCAACTCACCGTCACCTACCTCACCGACGCCCACCGCGCGTGTGCGCAACGCATCAGCCATTGGATGCGCGACTGTGGTTTCGACGAAGTGGAAATCGACGCGGTCGGCAACGTCGTGGGTCGCTACAAGCCTGCGCAAGACGACGGCAAATACCTGCTCACCGGCAGCCACTACGACACCGTGCGCAACGGCGGAAAGTACGACGGTCGCCTCGGCATCTTCGTGCCCATGGCCTGCGTTCGCGAGCTGCATCAGCAGAACAAGCGCCTGCCGTTCGGCATCGAAGTCGTGGCCTTTGCGGAAGAAGAAGGCCAGCGCTACAAGGCCACGTTCCTCGGCTCCGGCGCGTTGATCGGCGACTTTAAAAACGAATGGCTGGACCAGCAGGACGCGGACGGCATCACCATGCGCGACGCGATGAAGCACGCGGGTCTGTGCGTTGACGACATTCCCAAACTGCAACGCAATGCCGCCGATTACCTCGGCTTCATCGAAGTGCACATCGAACAAGGCCCAGTGCTCAACGAGCTGGACATTCCGCTCGGCGTGGTCACCTCGATCAACGGCAGCCAGCGCTATGTCTGCGAGATGATCGGCATGGCCAGCCACGCAGGCACCACACCCATGGACCGCCGCCGCGATGCAGCGGTTGGCGTAGCCGAACTGGCTCTCTATGTCGAACAGCGCGCCGCGCAGGATGGCGACAGCGTCGCCACCATCGGTCAGTTGAATGTGCCCAACGGTTCGATCAACGTCGTGCCCGGCCGCTGCCTGTTCAGCCTCGACATGCGCGCGCCCACCAATGCGCAGCGCGACGCGATGGTCAAAGACATCCTCGCCAAGCTCGACGAAATCGCCACGCGCCGTGGCCTGCACTACAAGGCCGATCAAACCATGAGCGCAGATGCGGCCCCCAGCGCGCCCGAGTGGCAAAAGCGCTGGGAAAACGCGGTGAATGCGCTCGGCGTTCCGCTGTTCCGCATGCCCAGCGGCGCGGGCCACGACGCGATGAAGATCCACGAAATCATGCCGCAGGCCATGCTGTTCACGCGCGGCCTGAATTCCGGCATCAGCCACAACCCGCTGGAGTCCACCACGTCCGACGACATGCAGCTCGCCGTGGATGCTTTCACCCACGTGCTCAACCAACTCGAATCCGAAGGCGTGAAGGCCTGAGCGCCTCTCAACCCATCAAAACGACAGCCAGACAAAAAAGGAAAAGCAATGACCCAAGATCGCCAGGCCACCTATGCCGCCATTGATGCGTGGATCGACCAGCATTTCGATGAGCAAGTGCGTTTTCTGCAGGCCCTCGTGCAAGTGCCCACCGACACACCACCGGGCAACAACGCACCGCACGCCGAGCGCACCGCCGAGCTGATCAAGGACTTTGGTTTCGACGCCGAAAAACACGTCGTCCCCGAACAGGAAGTGAAGGACTACGGCATGCAGTCCATCACCAACCTGATCGTGCGCCGCCCTTATGGCAACGGCGGCAAGACCATCGCCCTGAATGCACACGGCGACGTGGTGCCACCGGGCGAAGGATGGACGCAAGATCCCTACGGTGCCAACATCGTCGACGGCAGCATGTACGGCCGCGCTACGGCCGTGAGCAAGAGCGATTTCTCGACCTTCACTTTTGCGGTGCGCGCACTCGAAGCCGTCGCCAAACCCGCTAAGGGCAACGTCGAACTGCACTTCACGTATGACGAAGAATTCGGCGGCATCCTCGGCCCCGGCTGGCTGCTCGAAAAGGGTTTGACCAAGCCCGACCTGATGGTCGCCGCAGGCTTCAGCTACGAAGTCGTCACCGCCCACAACGGCTGCCTGCAGATGGAAGTCACCGTGCACGGCAAGATGGCCCACGCAGCCGTGCCGCACACCGGCGTCGACGCCCTGCAAGCGGCGACAGCCATCCTGAATGCGCTGTACGCCGAGAACGTGAAGTACAAGCAGGTCACATCCAAAGTCACGGGCATCAAGCACCCTTATGTGAACGTCGGCCAGATTCAGGGCGGCACCAACACCAACGTCATCCCCGGCAAGGTCGTGCTCAAGATCGACCGCCGCATGATCCCCGAAGAGAACCCAGCCGAAGTCGAAGCGACCATCCGCCAGGTGATGATCGACGCGATCGCCGCGTTCAACAAGGACCACGGCTTCGCAGGCGAAGACGCCGTGCGCCTCGACATCAAGCGCCTGCTGCTGGCCAACGCGATGACACCACTGGCAGGCAACAAACCGCTGGTCGATGCAATCCAGACGCATGGCGAAGCGGTGTTTGGCGAAAAGCCACCGGCTGTGGGGACGCCTCTGTATACCGACGTGCGTCTGTATGTGGAGCGTGGGATTCCCGGCGTGATCTACGGCGCGGGTCCACGGACTGTGCTGGAGTCGCATGCCAAGCGCTCGGATGAGCGGGTGGTGTTGGGAGACCTTCGTCGGGCTACTAAGGTCGTGGCTCGGTCGTTGGTGGATTTGTTGGCTTAATCCACTTTTCGCCTCCCCATTTTTGGGGAGGTTGAAGTGTGCTCTTCAAAATTCTGTTCGTAGTTTGATTTCCGATGCCGGGTGTTCGCCCCGGCGGGCGAGTAACTTTTCGCTGGCGCGCGAAAAGTCACCAAAAGCGCGCTTTTGAATACCCACGATAGAACTCACTGCGCGCCAAAGGCGCTCCGTTCGGGCAACTATCGTGAGTCAGATTTTTCATAAGAGGTGTGTCACGGCACTTCGCGTTGCTCGTGCTGCATCTCGCGACGTCGCGAGATGCCTGTGCATAAGCGCTGTGAAGAATTTGATGTGAGATTCGACTCGACGCGCGCGAAAACTAAGATCATTCCGTCGCGATGCTTGCGCCTCCGCTGCTGCATCGCAGAATGCAGCAGCCCCTCCCCAGCTTTTGGTCTGACTCACGATAGTTGCCCGAACGGCGCGCCTACGGCGCAAAGTGAGTTCTATCGTGTGACCCCGCATTCAAAGCGTTTTTTGGTGACTTTTTGGCGCAAGCAAAAAGTTACTCCGCCGCCGGGCGGAACTCCCGGCATCCGTAAGCAACCGCCCAGCAGCAGCTGAAAAAGATACACCAACCCGCGCAGTTTGAGTGCGCAAAACTCAATCCAAGTACCGAAGCCCAGCCGCAGCCAACGGCTCCCGCATGCTGTACATATCCAGCCCCAAGACGCCCGAAGCCAACTTGTCCCGCTTCGCCGCCTCATTAGCCTCCCGCTTCTGCGCAGCAGCCAACGTAGTAGCAGCCATCGCCCGAGGCACGCACACCACCCCGTCGTCATCAGCAACGATCACATCACCGGGCGTAACGTAAGCCCCGGCACAGACCACGGGAATGTTCACCGACCCCAGCGTAGCCTTGATCGTCCCCTTGCTGCTGATCGCGCGGCTCCACACGGGGAATTGCATTTCGGTCAGCGTCTTCACATCGCGCACACCGGCGTCGATGATCAGCGCGCGTGCGCCGCGTGCCTTGAAGCTGGTGGCGAGCAGGTCGCCGAAATAGCCATCGGTGCATTCTGCCGTGATCGCTGCGACGACGATGTCGCCGGGTTGGATCTGTTCTGCGGCGACGTGCATCATCCAGTTGTCACCGGGGTGCAGCAGCACGGTGACTGCGGTGCCCGAGACCTGTGCGCCTGCGTAGATCGGACGCATGTAGGGCTTGAGCAAGCCAACGCGCCCCATGGCTTCGTGAACAGTGGCCGAGCCCAATGCAGCGAGCGCGTCGGTGGTGGCGCGGTCGGTGCGCTCGATGTTGCGGTAGACGACTCCGAGTTCATACATGATGGGTTCTCCTTACTGGCCCTTGGCCTTGAGTTGTGCGTCGAGGCGTGTGAACACGCGGCGGGCGTTGCCTTCGAAGACCATGTGGCGCTCTTCGTCGCTCAGGTTGGCCGTCGCACTCACATAGCGCTTGGTGTCGTCGTAGTAGTGGCCGGTCTGCGGGTCGATGCCGCGCACCGCGCCGATCATTTCGCTGGCGAAAAGGATGTTTTTCACCGGGATGACCTTGGTGAGCAGATCAATGCCGGGCTGGTGGTACACGCAGGTGTCGAAAAAGATGTTGTTCAGCAAATGCTCTTCCAGCAAGGGCTTTTTCATCTCTTGCGCGAGGCCACGGAAACGCCCCCAGTGATAAGGCGCCGCACCGCCGCCGTGCGGAATCACGAACTTGAGCGTCGGGAAATCCTTGAACAGGTCACCCTGAATCAGTTGCATCACGGCCGTGGTGTCGGCGTTCAGATAATGCGCGCCCGTGGTGTGAAAGCAGGCGTTGCAACTCGTGCTCACGTGAATCATCGCGGGGATGTCGTACTCCACCATCTTTTCGTAGATGGGGTACCAGTGACGCTCGGTCAACGGCGGGCTGGTCCAATGACCGCCGCTCGGATCAGGGTTCAGGTTGATGCCGACAAAACCGTATTCCTTCACGCATTTTTCGAGTTCGGCGACCGATGTTTTCGGATCGACGCCGGGCGACTGCGGCAGCATGGCCGCGCCTGCGAAGTGGTCGGGGAAGAGTTGCGCCACGCGATGGCACAGCTCATTGCAGATCGCGGCCCAGGTGCTGGAGACTTCGAGATCGCCGATGTGATGCGCCATGAAGCTCGCTCGTGGGCTGAAGATCGTCAGGTCCGCGCCGCGCTCCTTCATCAGGCGCAACTGGTTGGTCTCGATGGATTCGCGCAGTTCGTCGTCGCTGATCTTCAGGTCGCTCACGCGCGGCTTTTGCGATGGGTCCTTGATGCCCGCAATCTGCGCATTGCGCCAGTTTTCAAGCGCTTTCGGGGCCGTCGTGTAGTGGCCGTGGCAGTCGATGATCATGATGCTTCTCTCCCCTTCTTCTCTTGTGTTGACGAAAAATTTGGTACTCAATCCGCCTTGATGTTCGCGTCGCGAATCACCTTTTCCCACTTGGCGGATTCGCTCTTGAGGAAGGCTGCTGCGTCGGCCGACGATGATGGCGTGATCACCGCGCCCAGCGCATTCAGACGCTCGCGCACGCCCGCATCGGCCAGCGCCTTGAGCGTCTCGGCGTTGAGCTTGTTCACGATGTCCGCAGGCGTCTTGGCCGGGGCCAGCAGCACCCACCACACGCTTGCGTCAAAACCGGCAACGCCCGCCTCGGCCATGGTCGGCACGTTGGGCAACATGGGCGCGCGCTTCTCGCCGGTCACGGCCAGCGCCTTGAGCTTGCCGGACTGCACATGCGGCAGCACTTCGAGCGGATTGAGCAGCATGAAATTCAGGCGCCCGGCGATCAGATCGACCAGCGCGGGCGAGCCGCCCTTGTAGGCCACGTGCAGCGCGTCGAACTTGCCGACCGACTCGAACAGCGCACCCGCCAGATGACCGGAGCTGCCGTTGCCCGCCGAGCCGTAATTCATCGCACCGGGTTTGGCGCGAGCAGCGGCAAGCAGGTCCTGCACGTTCTTGTACGACGCATCGGCGGGCGTGACCAGCACCAGTGGCGCATAGCCGATGCGCGCGATCGGCGTGAAGTCGCGCAGACCGTTGAACGACAGGTTCGGGTACAGCGTGTTGTTGGTCACCACGCCATTCGCGCCGACCAGCAGCGAATAGCCATCCGCTGGCGACTTGGCGACGTTCTCGGCACCGATGTTGGCATTCGCGCCCGGTTTGTTGTCCACGATGACGGGCTGCCCCATCTGCTGCGACAGACGCTCGGCCACGCTGCGACCCACGGTGTCCACCGCTCCGCCTGCGGCAAACGGCACGACCATGCGAACCGGCTTGCTTGGGTAAGCCGCGTCGGCCCACGACGAAACGCTCGCACTCAACGCCAACAAGGCGATGGCGCTGCGGCGGGTGAGTTGGGAAAGGGTGCTTGCGGGATGGTTCTTCATGTCTGGTGTCTCCTGGTTCGACGGTCCGGCGGCTGCGTGCGCTGACTCGTGCTTGCAATCAGCCTGAAAACCCTAGATTAAGGAAGCATGCAATCGCGGACAATACCGTTTCATGCAATGAAACGCTCACCATCACCAGGCCATCCATGGAAAGCATCCATACGCCCCCAGAACCGCCCGCCTCCACCTCCATCGTCACCGCCGTTCTGCGCGCGCTGACCTTGCTGGATGCGTTCGGCGAGCACGATGCGCAGCTCACGTTGGCCCAACTCGCGCAGCGCACGAAGCTCGCCAAGCCGACGGCGTTGCGGCTGGCCCGCACCTTGGCCGTTGCGGGTTATCTGGTGGCTTTGCCCGGTGGCGTGTGGCGACTCGGGCCTGCGGTGGCCTTGCTCGGCGCGCGTTATCAGCGTGCCTTCGACCTGCGCAATGTGATCGAACCTGCGCTGCATGAACTGGCACAGAAAAGCGGACACAGTGCCTCGTTTTTTGCGTTGGAGCATGGGCGGCGGGTGCGGTTGCTGCGCGTGCGCGGGGCGGACGGGTTTGTGAGTCCCACGCGGGTGGGTGAGCCGTTGCCGCTCGACAAGGGTGCGGCTGGGCAGGTGATTCTGGCGTTCACCGGGCATGAGGGGGCGCTCATGGACGCCATTCGCAAGAGCGGTCATCACACGACCGTGGGGGAAGCCAATGCGTTGGCTGCGAGCATTGCTGCGCCTGTGTTTGCAGCGCGTGGGGCGGTGATTGGGGCTGTCAGCTTGGCCGTGGCTGCGGGGGATGAGGCGGTGGCCGAGTTGCGGCGGCATGCTGCGCTGATTGTGGAGGGGGCGGATCGGTTGTCGCGGGCGTTGGCGGCGGCTCGGTATGCGGATCAGGAGACTATTGTTCAGCGTAGCCACTGGCATCCTTGATTGGCGAAGGATGCCTTCCACGCCTTTCATTTTCTTTTTTTGGACGTCGCTACGTGGTTGAGTGCGGAGGCCGGGTCTCGCCCCGGCGGGCGAGTAACTTTTTGCTGCGCCAAAAAGTCACCAAAAATCGCTTTGAATACCTCCGGCAGAACTCGACTTCGCGCCGTAGGCGCTTCGCTCGGACAACCGCCGGAAGTCAGTTTTGAAGAGGTGCGCTCGGCACTTTGCTTCGCTCGTGCCGGGGCATCTCGCGACTGCACGAGATGGCGGTGGCAATGTTGTGCTTTATTTTCGTTTCAGAAATTCCTTGGGGAATGACTCTGCGTGTTTCAGGTCTACGTGTTCTTTCAGGTAATCCAGGACCGCTCTGGTTCGCAATGGCAGATGACCGGGCTTGCCTACGTAGAGGGCGTGGATGGGTTCGAGGTCGCCTGCGTTGTAGTCTTCGAGGACGGCTTCCAATCGGCCTGCTTTGAGATCGTCCCATGCGTGATAGAGCGACAGGCGCGCGAGGCCTGCGCCCTGTATGGCCAGGTGGCGCATGGCTTCGCCGTCGTTCACGCGCAGGGTTTGGCCCATGCTGATGTGGATTTTTCGTTTGTCTTCTGTATTTTGTTTTTTGTCGCACAGCGGCCAATGAGGGACTGCGCGAGGGTAGTTCCAGCCGATGCGGACGAAGCGCTCCAGGTCTTCGGGGCGTTTGGGGCGGCCCATGCGTGTCAGATATTCGGGGGCACCGACGATGAGCTGGCGGGTGTGGCCGAGCAGGCGGGCGACGTTGTCGGATGAAGGCAAGCGGCCCCAGCGGATCGCGATGTCGGCGCGGGCTTCGATGAGGTCGACCACGTAGTCGGTGAAGCTCAGGTCAAGCACCAGGTCGGGGTAGGTTTCCATGAGCTTGGGCACCAGCGGGATCAGCAGGCGCTGGCCGGTCGCGGTGCTGGCGTTGATGCGCACCACGCCGCTGGGTTTGTTGCGTGCGGTGACCAGCGCTTCGAGTTCGTTGAGGTCGGCGAGCACGCGCTTGCCGTTGTCGTAGAGCTTCTGACCTTCAGCGGTGAGCTGCAGGTGGCGGGTCGAGCGTTGCAGCAGTTGCACGCCCAATCTGGCTTCCAGTCGCGCGACGATCTTGCTGACGGCAGAGGGCGATACGTCGCGCTTGCGGGCGGCTTCGGAGAAGCTGCCGAGGTCGGCAACCAGCACGAAGACTTCGAGTTCGCCCGAGCGGTTGACGTCGGTGCCGAGCTGGCTGGAGGGAGTAGACACGGTTTTCATGGGCAAGGGTTCCTTGCAGTGCATTTGTTCCATGATGGCACAAGTGCTGTTCCCATGTTCCGGCTACACAAAAGCCAATTCAAGGCGCACAGTTCGTTCTCATCACGCGAATGGCGCGGACTGCGCGGACTGCGCGGATCTCGCCAACATCACAAGGAACAACTTTCATGCCAGCATCACTCTTGGCATTGGCCGCCGGGGCCTTTGGCATCGGTACGACCGAATTCATCATCATGGGTCTGCTCACGCAGGTGAGTCAGGATTTGGGCATTTCCATCCCCGTGGCGGGCACGCTGATTTCCGGCTACGCGATTGGCGTGGCGATCGGCGCGCCGCTGCTCACGCTCGGCACCCGCTCGTGGCCGCGCAAGCGTCTGCTGTTGGCGCTGATGCTGATCTTCATCGCGGGCAATCTCGCGGCGGTGTTCGCACCCAGCTATGGTTGGCTGATGGCGGCGCGCGTGCTCACCTCGCTCACGCATGGCACGTTCTTTGGCGTGGGTGCGGTGGTGGCGACCGGGCTGGTCGCGCCCGAGAAAAAGGCGTCTGCGATTGCGTTGATGTTCTCCGGGCTCACGCTGGCCACGCTGCTCGGTGTGCCTGCGGGCGCGTGGATTGGTCAGCACTTCGGCTGGCGCATGTCGTTCGCGGCCGTGGCTGTGGTGGGCGTGGTGGCGTTCATGATTCTGGCGCTGTTCGTGCCGCGCCATCTGGCCATGCCTGCGCCCTCCTCGCTCAAGCAGGAACTGGCGGTGCTGGGCAACGCGCAGGTCTGGCTGGGTCTGGGCATCACAGTGTTCGGTTTTGCGGGCGTTTTTGCGCTGTACACCTACATCGAGCCGCTGCTCACGCAGGTCACGCACATGGGCAATCAGTGGGTGACCATCACCCTGCTGGTGTTTGGCGCGGGTCTCGCGATTGGCAACTACATCGGCGGCAAGCTCTCGGACCGCAGCGGTGCGATGCGCGCGCTGTTCATCACGCTGGCCGCCTTGCTGATCGCGCTGATCGCCGGTCGCTGGACCTTTGACAGCCCGTGGGTGGCGATGGTCTATGTGCTGCTGCTGGGCATTGCCGCGTTCATGACGGTGGCTCCGATGCAGATGCAGGTGCTGCAATCGGCCGGATCGGCGGGCACCAATCTCGCGTCGAGCCTCAACATCTCGGCCTTCAATCTGGGCAATGCGATTGGTGCCTGGGTGGGCGGCGCGGTGATCGCGGGCGGCTTCGGACTGCTGTCGCTAAGCTGGGCTGCAGGTGCGTTGACGGTGGTGGGTCTGGTGCTGACCGCCGCAAGCCACTGGCTGGCTCGGCGCACTGGTCCATCCACCACTCACCACACCAGCAGCACAGGGTTGTGCATGAGCGCCGAGTGATTCGTTGCTAATGCAGTGCGGCTCGCGCCTTGGCGACCAGTTCCACCTGGCGAGTGCAGTCCATCTTGCGCATGACGGTGGTGATCTGCTTGCGCACGGTGTGGATGGATACGCCGGTGCGCGTGGCGTATTGCTTGGCGACGCAGCCTTCCACCAATGCGGCCAGCACATTGGACTCGGCGGCGGTGATGTTGAACGCACTGCGCAATTGTTCGGCTGCGTCTCGTGGCTCCTTGGGCGTGACGATGCGCACTCGCACGTAGACCAGCGAATCACTGGCTGACTGCATGTCCGGATGGGCTTTGGCAAAGTGCAGCCAGATGGTGGAAGGCCCAAGCGTCGTCGACACACCAAGCTGAGAGCTGACGCCCTGCGACTGCGCTTTGACCAGCGCCTCATTCAGTTGTTCACGCACGTGCAGGTCGGCATGCCAAAGCCGCTCATGTCGCAACATGCACATCCCCTCGACCTCGCCCAACCGTATCCGCGTCAGCGGGCTAGCGTAGGCAATGTGCCCGTTGGCACTCACCAGCACAATGGCTTCGCCCAACGCTTCAAAAATGGCGTCGGAAGCGGCCACCCACTGGTCAACGGGGAGTCTGCGCTTGAGAAGCATCGTGTGTTCCGCGAAGGTGCGTCCATTGAATGGCACCTCGTCGTTGAGATGCCCAATGAAAGATTACATTTGCGCACCTCTCGGAACATTCGGTTTTTTGCGCACCTTGCTGGCTAGCGGCTTTCAGGCCACACGGCGGCCAAAATTGCGCGGAGACATGCCGCAGAACTTGCGAAACGCCTCGAAGAACTGCGTGTACGAGTCAAAACCACAGGCGAGTGCCACGTCCAGCAGCGGCATGTCCGGGTTGCGCTGCATCAGCCTGCGCGCGTAGGCAATGCGGCACATGAGCACGTACTGCCAAAGACTGACCTGACGCGTCTTTCGGAACTTGCGGCACAGGTGGTAGACACTCATATTGACCGCATCGGCAATGGCGTTGATGGTGAGCGGCTCGGTCAGGTGGCTGAGAATGAAATCGTCCAGCCGCGCGAGCGTATGGCGAGCCAGCGTGCCGGTCGTCGGCCGCTCTGTGGCCGGGCCGGACAATGCATAGAGCGAGGCCAGCCGCAGACCACAGGCCAGCAGCGCCGACTGCTCGAACAGCGCACCGCCCACGCGGCTGCCCTGAATGTGGGTATCGAGTTCCAGCACCAGTTGAGCGAGGCCGAAATCGTTCGCGCCACTCAGATTGCTGTGCAGCGCCGGCTTGCCCCGAAAGGCTTCTTCGTGCGCCAGCCCGATCGTGTCCGGGCTGATGGAGACGAACACGGCATCCAATGGGTTCTCCCAGGTGCTGGCCAGTTCGTCCCCTGCCGCGCGAAAGTACACCTTGCCTGCCGACATCGCACCGTCGATCCGCTGGTTGTTGAGCTGCCACCGAATGGGCGTGGGCACTGGCGAGCGTGGAATGGCCAGGCAGTGGCTGGTCATCACAGTCGTCTGGAGCGTGCCTGCGGGCAACAGATGCCGCTCCAGAATGAAACCATTCCATTGAAAGGCAGCGCTGCCGTACTGCGGAGCGGTCGGAATGGCGGGAACGGAATCGCCATCCGCAGCCATCGCCCGCAGATTGGTGGGAGCCTTGTTGAATGCGAGGCTCGACATGGCAGAGATCAGCTTTTCGGAGGCATGAACATGCTCGTTCCCAACTCACCGGCGGGGAGCCACTCGGTGCAGCTCATCTTCCAGTGCATGAATATCGAACAATACTACCAATATTAAAAGACGGTAGCCATTAGCTACCAACCAGTAAAACCCGGGTCTTCTCGCCATATTGATCCAGCAGACAAGAAGAAGCCCGTCGAACGCGGTAGTTTTGACAATTCAAGAAAGCTGTTGTGACATTCCGTGGAGGAAGGCCAACGCGGATGGCCGCTCCCTACCGGGCCCAACCTTCACCAGATCGCGCAATCTCTTTCCATCATCTGGATTTTTCAAGCATGCAAACGTACGCGCTGCTCTCCGTTGTCGCAAGAATCGTGAGATTCGGACGCACAAGCAGCGGAGAGCCCGATGATGATCCGCTCGCAATTCCCGCCATTCCACCGTCTTTCAGGCTCCAACGCGCAGCAACTTGTCCTACAAGGACTTTGCGCGGCGCTAGGGTTTCCCGGGGGATGTGTCGGTATCTATTTTGTATACACTTTTTGTATGAATCATTGCGCACAAAACAGGTGCATGCAAGCTGGCTCAAAGCTTGCATACCAGTGTGCAAAGACATCGTAAAAAAGCTTAGAGGTAGTACCCCATGTCATCTTCTGTCCATCCTGTCGATGAAAAGCTCCCGCTTGGCAAGGTCACCACGCTGGGTCTGCAGCACGTGCTGGTCATGTATGCGGGAGCGGTTGCCGTTCCACTGATCGTGGGCCGCGCGCTGAATCTCGCGCCCGAGCAGGTGGCGCATCTGATATCCGCCGACTTGTTCGTCTGCGGTCTGGTCACGCTGATCCAGGCCATGGGCGCAACGCAGTGGTTCGGCATCAAACTGCCGGTGATGATGGGCGTGACCTTCGCGTCCGTCGCACCGATGATTTCCATGGCGCAGACCACCGGAGGCCAGGCCGGTGCCGGACTGATCTTCGGATCGGTGATCGGCGCGGGCATCATCTCGCTCTTGATCGCGCCCATCATCAGTCGCATGCTGCGCTTCTTCCCGCCCGTCGTGACCGGAACAATCATCGCGGTGATCGGCATCAGCCTGATGCGCGTGGGCATCAACTGGATCTTCGGCAACCCCGTCGGCCCGACCGCGCCTTCCGTTCCCAACCCCGAGCATCTGAAATGGCTGGCCGAGGCACAGTCCGCAGCAGGTGCGCCCGGCTCGTCGCTGCCGCCCGTGCCCAAGGGCTTTTCGGTAGTGCCGACCATTCCCAACCCCAAGTACGCCGACCTGACCGGCGTGGGCATCTCCGGCGCGGTGCTGATCACCATCTTGCTGATTGCACGCTTCGGCAAGGGTTTTCTGGCCAACGTCTCGGTGCTCGCCGGCATCGTGGTGGGCGGCATCATCACTGCGGCCATGGGCCTGATGGATTTCCACAAGGTATCCGAGGCCGCCTGGTTCGATCTGGTGCTGCCCTTCGAGATCGCCAAACCGGTGTTCGACCCCATCCTGATCCTCACCATGTCGCTGGTGATGGTGGTGGTGATGATCGAGTCCGTCGGCATGTTCCTCGCGCTCTCGGACATGACCAGCAAGGAAGTTTCGCAGGACGACCTCACACGCGGCCTGCGCACCGATGGCCTCGGCACCCTGCTCGGCGGCATCTTCAACACCTTCCCCTACACCAGCTTCTCGCAGAACGTGGGCCTCGTGGCCGTGACCGGCGTGAAGAGCCGCTGGGTGTGCGTGGCCGGCGGCGTCATCCTGATCATTCTGGGCATCCTGCCCAAGATGGCGGCGCTGATCGAATCCCTGCCCACCGTGGTGCTGGGCGGCGCGGGTCTGGTGATGTTCGGCATGGTGGCTGCCACCGGTATCCGCATCCTGAGCAATGTGGACTTCCAGAAGAACCGCAACAACGCCATGATCGTCGCCGTCTCCATCGGCGTGGGCATGATCCCGCTGGTCGCCCCGAACTTCCGCCAATGGATGCCTCACCCCATCCACCCGCTCATCGAATCGGGAATTCTGCTGGCCTCGCTCTCTGCGGTACTATTGAACATCTTCTTCAACGGCACCAGCAGCGACACCTCCGCCGCTGTGCGGGCTGCGGCTCAGACCGACGCGCATTGAACCAACTCGCCTCGCCAGTCCGCATGTCTGAATCCGAATCCTTTACCCAAGGTATTTGATGCCATAGAGCCCTTGCGCTGCAAAGCGTCGGGGCTTTTTGTATTCTTTTGTCACAACCGTTGTAGGGTTCGGCCTAGCCCAGCAGCCATGTCATGCTGGAGTAAGCTCTGTCGAACCATCACATTGTTCAGTAGTAAGTATCGTATGACCCAAAACTTGTCTGCAGCAGAAGCTGCATTGCGCGAAGCCGCCCTCGAATACCACCGCAACCCTTCCAAGGGCAAGATTTCCGTCACGCCGACCAAGCCGCTGTCCAACCAGCGCGACCTGTCGCTGGCGTACTCGCCCGGCGTGGCCTATCCGTGCCTGGACATCGAAGCCGATCCATCGCTGGCCTCGGAATACACCTCACGCGGCAACCTGGTGGGCGTGATCACCAACGGCACGGCCGTGCTGGGTCTGGGCGACATCGGCCCGCTGGCCAGCAAGCCGGTCATGGAAGGCAAGGGCTGCCTGTTCAAGAAGTTCGCGGGCGTGGACGTGTTCGACATCGAACTGGCCGAACGCGATCCGGACAAGCTCATCGAGATCATCGCCTCTCTCGAGCCCACGCTCGGCGGCATCAACCTCGAAGACATCAAGGCCCCCGAGTGCTTCTACATCGAGCGTGAGCTGTCCAAGCGCATGCAGATTCCCGTGTTCCACGACGACCAGCACGGCACGGCCATCATCTCCAGCGCCGCCCTGCTCAACGGTCTGGAACTGGTCGGCAAGCAGATCGACAAGGTCAAGGTCGCCGTCTCCGGCGCGGGCGCTGCGGCGATTGCCTGCGTGGACGTGATGGTCGGCCTCGGCGTCAAGCGCGAGAACGTCTACATGGTCGACTCCAAGGGCGTGATCTATGACGGCCGCCCCGGTGGTCTGGACGAATCCAAGCAACGCTATGCACAGAAGACCGACGCGCGCACACTGGCCGACGTGGTCAACGGTGCCGACGTGTTCCTCGGCTGCTCTGCCCCCGGCGTGCTGACCGCCGACATGGTCAAGACCATGGGCGACAAGCCGATCATTCTGGCGCTGGCCAACCCCGAGCCAGAAATCCGCCCCGAACTCGCCAAGGCGATTCGCCCCGACTGCATCATGGCCACCGGCCGTTCGGACTATCCGAACCAGGTGAACAACGTGCTGTGCTTCCCGTACATCTTCCGCGGCGCGCTGGATTGCGGCGCAACGAAGATCACCGAAGCCATGAAGCTCGCCTGCGTGCGCGAAATCGCTGCGCTGGCCAAGGCCGACGTAAGCGACGAAGTGGCAGCCGCCTACCAAGGCAAGGAACTGAGCTTCGGCCCCGACTACCTGATCCCCACCCCGTTCGACACCCGTCTGATCCTGCGCATCGCCCCTGCGGTCGCCAAGGCAGCACAAGAGTCCGGCGTGGCAACCCGCCCCATCCAGGACATCGAAGCCTACCGCGAGAGCCTGACTCGCTTCGTCTACCAGACCAGCATGTTCATGCGCCCCGTGTTCGCTGCGGCCAAGGCCAATGTGCAACGCGTGGCCTATGCCGAAGGTGAAGACGAACGCGTGCTGCGCGCCGCCCAGGTCGCCATCGACGACGGTCTGGCCAAGCCCATTCTGATCGGCCGCCCCGCCGTCATCGAAGCCCGCATCGCCAAGGCCGGCCTGCGCATGCAGCTCGGCAAAGACGCCGACGTCTGCAACCCGGAAGACGATCCACGCTTCCGCCAGTACTGGGAAACCTACCACAAGCTCATGGGCCGCGAAGGCGTGACGCCCGAAGCCGCCAAGGCCGCAGTGCGCCGCTCCAACACCATCATCGCAGCGCTGATGGTGCACCTGGGCGATGCCGACGCGATGCTCTGCGGTCTGGTCGGCAAGTTCGACGCCCACCTCGGCCACGTGCGCGACATCCTCGGCCTGAAGCCAGACGCCACCCAACTCGCCACCGTGAATGCCGTGATGCTGGACACCGGCACGCTGTTCATCGCCGACACCTACATCAACGAAGACCCGACCGCCGAACAACTGGCCTCGATCGCGCTGATGGCGGCCGAAGAAGTGCAGCGCTTCGGTCTGCCACCCAAGGTCGCGTTCCTGTCGCACTCCAACTACGGCTCGTCCACCCGCCCCTCCGCAGTCAAGATGCGCAAGGCCCGCGACCTGTTCCAGAAGATGGCTCCGCACATCGAATGCGACGGTGAAATGCACGGCGACGCGGCCCTGTCCGAAAAGGTGCGCCACAACACCCTGCTGGAAACCACCCTCACCGGCTCGGCCAACGTGTTGATCTGCCCGAACCTCGACGCCGCGAACATCCTGTTCAACGTGCTCAAGCAAACCGGCGGCCACGGCACCACCATCGGCCCGATCCTGCTGGGCGGCGGCGGCGCAGCCGACGTGCTCACCCCCTCGGCCACAGTGCGCCGCGTGGTGAACATGACCGCACTGGCAGCAGCCAACGCAGCCAGCAGCCGCAAAGCATAAGTCGAACCAACTTCGATGACAAAACGCCGCTTCACGCGGCGTTTTTCATTTGGGAGCACGACAGCATCCACGCCCCCAAACGAGCAGCGGGCATCCCACACAAAACGCAGCTACGCAGCGCCCGGCACGAGCAACGCGAAGTGCCGAATCACACCTCTTCCAGACTGACTTGCGGCAAGCTGTCTGAACGGAGCGCCTTCGGCGCGCAGAGAGTTTTGCCGCAGGTATTCAAGCGCATTTTTGGTTCCTTTTTGTGCGCAAGCAAAAAGGGACTCCGCCGCCGGGCGGAACTCCCGGCCTCCGCCCTCAAACCCATCACCCATTGCCACAACCCAAAGAATGAACTACGATTCACACCATTCAATGAATCACCATTCATTTCTTAGAAACAAAGCAGATGGCCTACCGACAAACCCCAGCCATTGAAGCCAAGCTTCAAGACAACAAAACCCGCATCCTCAAAGCCGCCAGAGCCCTGGTCAGCGAAGGCGGCTGGCAAGAAGCGCAGATCGCCAATGTCGCGACGACGGCAGGCATCGCCACCGGCACCGTCTACCGCTACTTCCCATCAAAGGCAGAACTCTTCGCCGACGTCCTCTCGCGCGTATCCCAGCGCGAAGTGGATGTGCTCACCGACATTGCCGCCTCGGACGCCAGCACGCAGGAGCGCATCCACTCGATGGTGACCACTTTCGTCATCCGCGCCATGCGCAATCCGCGCCTGGCCTATGCGTTGATTGCCGAGCCCTGCGACAAGGCCATCGATGAAGTGCGTCTGCAATACCGCGCCGCCATCAGCGAAGTGATTCGCGGGGTGATCGAAGCAGGTCAAACGGACAAGCGCTTTCGCAACGACGTGCGCGCCGACATCGCCGCCACGGTCATCGTCGGTGGCTTCATGGAAGGACTGATCGGCCCGCTCTCGCCGCTTGCGAACACCGCGCAGATGAACGAGGCCGACCAGCGCGTCGAGATCGAGACGCTTGCCAATCAGATTGCCGCACTGGCTTGCTCCAGCATTGCCGCCAAAGCCGGTTGAACGCCCATTTCTCACCCCAAAAAAGCAGGAGACAAACGCCATGAACCAGCTCACCATCACCGAATCCCTCGCCGCGCCCGCCAATCGATACCAGACGCACGAGGTGCGCAATCAGGCCCAACCGGCAAGCGGCTTCAACGCGTTTTCCAACGATAACGTGCTCACTGCGGCCATACAGCGAGAAGCGCCATGGGCGGCAGAGCGCTGCGCCGCATTGGGAGCCGTGGCGGGCGACGAGCAGGTGCAGGAACTGGCACGACTGGCGAACAAGCACAACCCTGAACTCAAGACGCATGACCGCTTCGGTCATCGCATCGACTGGGTGGAGTTCCATCCGAGTTGGCATCAACTGATGACGCTCGCGTGGAAGCACGAGGTGCCCAATCTCACCTGGCGGACCAAGGAAGAAGGCGGCCACTATGCACGCGCCGTACTGTCCTATCTGTGGAATCAGGTCGAGCAGGGAACGGCCTGCCCCACCGGCATGGCCTATGCGTCGCACGCAGGTTTTTCTGTCGAACCGGCACTCGCGATCTGGGCCCAGAAATCGCTGGGCACGCAATACCAATTCAGCCGCAGCGAAGTGGGCGACAAGCCATCGGTCGTGATCGGCTACGCGATGACCGAAAAGCAAGGCGGCTCGGACCTGCGCGAAACGCAGACCACGGCGCGCTTCTCGCACAGCGCCAACTACCACGGTGCCACCGCGCACTGGTACGAACTCACCGGCCACAAATGGTTCTGCTCGGTGCCACAGTCCGATGGCTTCTTCACGCTCGCCAAGGTCGATGGCGGCGTGACCTGCTTCTTTCTGCCGCGCACGCTGCCCGATGGCTCATTCAACCGCTTCTTCGTCCAGCGCCTCAAGGACAAGGCGGGCAATCGCTCCAACGCATCGAGCGAAGTGGAGTACGCAGGCACCCTCGCCATCCGCGTGGGCGAGGAAGGCCACGGCATTCGCGAGATTCTGTCGCACGCACATCTCACGCGCCTCGATTTTGCCGTGGGCTCTGCCGGACTCATGCGCCAGGCATTGACGCTCGCATTGCAGCACACCACCACACGCTCGGCATTCGGCACATCGATTGCCGAGCGGCCCATGATGCTCAACGTGCTGGCCGACATGGCCGTCGAAGTCGAAGCCGCCACCCTCTTCGCCCTGCGCGTGGCCAAGGCGACCGACGGCATGGACAAGGGCAACGAGCACGAAAAGCTGCTCGCCCGCATAGCCACGCCCGCCGCCAAGTTCTTCAACTGCTCGCGTGCTCCGGCGATTGCGAACGAGGCCCTGCAATGCCACGGCGGCAATGGCTTCATCGAAGAAAACCCGATGGCCCGCCTGTACCGCGAAGCGCCGCTCAACAGCGTGTGGGAAGGCACGGCCAACATGATGTGCATGGACGTGCGCCGCGCCATGCAGCGCACGCCGGAAACACGCGACGCGCTGCTGGCCGAATGGAAAAAACTCGCCGGTCAGGATGCACGCTTCGACCAGCTCGCGGCCAACACCGAACGACTGATCGCCGCAGCGCTCACCGACGAATACCTCGCCCGCCCGATGACCGAGGCCATCGCGCGCACCATTCAAGGCGCGGAACTGCTGCAGCACAGCACGGCCGAAGTGAGCAACGCGTTCTTCACCACACGCTGCGGCTTGATGGGCAGCGACTGGGGTTCGCACTTCGGCACCATGGGCGCGGGCGTTGGCTCCGAGGCGGCCAAGCGCATCGTTCAACGCGCCAACGTGTTCGCCTGACGCTGCCTGGAGAACGCACGAGGCCTTTGCGCACACCCGCAATATCCCTGACTGCAGGCGGTAAATTATTATTGAAATCATTTGAATCACAATGATTTCAATAAAATTGACTGCATGACAAACAAGGATTTCATCACCCCACGGCGTCGCGTAGGCTTTCGACTTGTGGGATTGGCCCGCCGCTGGAGACACACGTTGGACACCCGTCTGGCCGCCGCCGGGCTCAGCGACGCCGCCTGGTCGCCGCTGATTCATCTGCACCGTCTGGGCGACGGCATTTCTCAAAGCGAGCTCGCGGCAGCGGTCGGCATCGACGGCTCCAGCCTTGTGCGCCTGCTCGACATGCTGGTGTCGCAGGATCTGGTGGAGCGCCGCCCTCACCCCACCGATCGCCGCATCAAGCTGCTGAACCTCACGCCCGTGGGTCGCACCAAGGTGCAGGCCATCCGCAAGCGCCTGGTGGCGCTCGAAGACGAACTGCTGGTGGGCGTGGACGACGAGACCATCGACATCATGGTGAAGGCCTTCGATGTGATCGATCAGCGCATCGCAGCGCTCAATGACAAATCGCGTACGGACAACTCCGCACAGCCAGTCGCATGAAGTGGGTTGGTACGACGAAATGAGGTCTGTACGGACAGAACAAGCCATTGCCCACCAAGCCTCGCGCAGCCAGATGCTGATGCAGACGCTCGCCCCTGCACGCCTGCGCGAGAGCCTTTCGCTCAACCGCCCGCCGTCCATCCGCAACGCCACGATTGCTGGCATGCAGGCGACCATCGCTGTCGTGGTGTCGGCCATCGCGCTGCACTACTCACCCTGGTCGCACATGGCGGGCTTTGCCGCACTCGGCGGCATGGCGGCGCTGTTCGGGCGCTTTGCTTCGCCCGCCAAGCGCCGCTCCATGGTGTTCACCGCAGGCTGCATGCTGACGGCGCCGGTGGCGATTCTCTCGTTCATGGCGCTGCTCGGCATCGAGCCCGTCGGCATGTTGCTGCTGCTGTCAGTGATTGCGGGTTTGCTTGCCGCTGTCGCTCATCGCACGCAGATTGGTGCGCCGGGCGCGGTGATCTTTGTGTTCGCGGCCAGCGCCGCCATCACGCCCATCGACAGCGGAGCGGCATGGGCCGAGCGCGTTCTGGCAACTGCCGCCGGGGCGGCCGCCGCCATGATCGTGTGCCTGCTCACCGACCATCTGCGCGATCTCGATGTGCGCCTGCCCGCGCCGCCATCCATCCCCCCGGCCAACACCGCTTCGAAGCTGTCGCCACTCACGCCCGGCTATGCACCACAGTTTGCGGTGCGCGTTGCCGCGTGCGCAGCGATCTCGTCGCTGATCGCCTACGCCATGGACTGGTCGCATCCCGCTTGGGCGTCGATCGGTGCCATCGCGATTCTGCAAGGCGTGCATCTGCCCGGCACCATCCACCGCGCATGGCAGCGCACGCTCGGCACCATCATTGGCGCGTTCATCGCGTGGGTAATTCTGTCGGCCCATCCATCGTTCTGGCAGATTCTGCTGGTGGTGGCGATCTTCCAGTTCATCACCGAAATCATCATCGGCTACAACTATGCTCTCGGCCAGATCGCCATCACGCCCATGGCCTTGCTGATGACGGCGCTGTCGGGCCATGCCGGTGCCACCGAGATGGCGGTATCGCGCATCTACGACACGGCGCTCGGGGCCCTCGTCGGCATCGTGTTCGCGCTGGTGCTGTCGTCACTCGACGAGCGCGTGCACCTTGCGCGCCACCACGCGCGCAAGGTCTGAGTCGCAACCGAAGCCGCTGGAGTCAACTCGAATCAGCTCGCTGGAGCTGCTTCCAGTTGCTGACGGAAAGCCGGATCGCGTGGATGCTCGCCCGGCTCCAGCGGTCCTGCATCCCCCAGCACGCTCAGTGGAGCCGTGCTGCGTCCCCAATAGAGCTGGCACGAAGGCGCGTCGGCAATGCGCGTGAGTTCGATCTTGCGATCTCCGGCCACCTGCGCGGTCAACCCACTCTCCAACTTGGTCGGCGCGGTTGCCAGCCACACATTGGCGGGCAGTTGCTCCCATTCGCGGATGTCGGCCTGCGCTTGCGTGGATGACGAGATGCCCTGCGCGACCAACCCCGCAAACATGCCCAGCAGACCAAGGCCTGCGGCGTCGCGACTGCCAGTTCCCATCGCCACGCTCATGCCCACGCTGCCCAAGGTGTTGGCCACATCGGCCACGCCCTGCGCGCCATCCTTGAACGACGCCTTGCCGTTGAGCACCGAATCGATCTGGCGACCGCCGCGTGTCGTGGCCTGATAACCGATGTCTGCACCCATCACGAAGCTGCTGCTGAAGCACGCGCTGTCCTGCGAGTTGCTGCAGCTCGCGCTCACGCCGGAAGGCTGTTGATCGTAGGCCTGCCACTTGAGCTGCTCGCCATGCTTGCCTGCGCCATATTTGAATGGCGCACGACCTGTTTCGAGCAACACCAGCACGGGCTGCTCGACGGGCACGTTGGAATACGATGGCTCGCCCTTGATCGCCATCTGCAGGAAATCCTTGGCCAGCGCCGAATTTCCATCGCAGTAGCTTGCCCAGCCCGCCATGTAAGGCATGAGGCCGAAGTCACCCGCGTACTGCTCGGACTCGGCCACTGTGTCCTGATAATCCGCCTGTTTGAACATGGCACGCGCGTTCTGGAAATCGCTTCTCGCCGCGTAGACCAGTCCACGATAGAAGTAGGTCATCGCGCGCTCATAGGGCTCGCCCTTGAAGTCCTTGACCTTCTCGGCCGTCCACATCGACTTGGCCTTCTTGGCCTCTTCGTTGTCGGCATAGACCTGATCGATGCGCAGCGTTGCAGCATCGAGCGCCTTCTCCGCCACATCCAGCTTGCCTGCCGCCAACGCCGCCAGGCCAATGCGCTGGTAGTTCAACGTGGCATTGCGCTCGCCCTCGATGTAGAGCCGCTCGTGCAGAACGCGCATTTCCGCATCGGGAGTCTGCGCTGCGTAGGCACTGGCACGTTGCTGCAGATCGGCGGGAACGACCTTGGTCGCAGCCCACTTCTTCTTGGGCGTTGCGGTCGCTTGTTCCACGGCTTGCTTTTGCGCTTCCTGCGCAGCGTTGTTCGACTGCGTCTGCACAAGGCTCTGGAACAACGCGCCCCATTGCGCATGCGCCGGCATGCCGAGCGTTGCCGCCAAGACCGCCGTTGCCACCGGAGTGAACGCCAGCGCGCGGCGCAGATTGCGATGTGATTTGAATGCCATGATGCTTCTCCTTTTCCCGTGAGGGACCCAGTTGTCTGTCGTTTCCGTGGATGTCGTCAGCGCGTGGCCAACGCTTCGCCCAATCGCGCCAGCGTCTGCTCGCCAATGCGACGGCCTATGTCGCTAATCGTGTTGCTTGGCAGCACCTCGCGAAAGCCGCCGTTCGGATCGGCTTCGAACCTGCGCGGCTCATTGCTCGCGCGCTCCGGCGGTCTGGTGTCCATGTAGCCTTCGGTCAGCAGCACGCCATCGTCCATGCGCTTGATCGACACATGCACCGACCAGCCACGGGGCGATGCCGCGTCCGGCATGTGCAGCACCTCCATCAGCAGCTTGGCGTGCTGCAGCAATGCTTCGCTCTCCACATGCTGACCATGTCGTGCGGACGCCGGCCCCTTGCGCTGCGCGGACGTGGTTCGGATCACCACGTTGCGATCCACCAATCGCACGCCCGCCGAGGTCATGGACTGCATGAAGGCCGACCGCAGTTGCAGGTCCAGGTGCTCCGGCAGCTTGCTGCGCCGTTGTTCGGTTCTTTGCAGACGCTGCGACGTGACGGTGATGTTTCTGGTGTCTTCTTCGTCCGCTCGCTTGCCATCACCGCTTCGCGTGTCGATGGTCTCGATGTGGGTCTGCACGATGTCGGTGGGCTCCATCAACTCGGCCAACTGACGATTCCAATAGACCGCAATCGTCGGGCGGCCAGCTCTCGCATAGGCCTGAGAGAATGCAGACCTTTGGAGTACGGGCTGCGCGTCGGGAGAGCGCACTGGCAACGGCGCTGGCAGCACCTCCGGTTGTCCATCGCGGTAGACATCGGACATGCGATCACGCATCTGTTGCGCCTGTGTCGGCAAGGCCAGCAACGCTGTCGTCAGGGCGAGCGGGATCATCAGGGCAGCTCGCGCGCCCTTGTTTGACTGGGTCATGGTCGTCTCTCTTGCTGCTGCGCGTTCAGCGAATGTCCACCGGTTGCACCGGCACGGTGTAGCTCTGTCCCTGCTGCCATTGCGACTGGCCGCGATTGGCATCGTGGATGTCGATGGCCACTTTCCGGGTGGTCTGCGAGATCGCGGATTCGCCATAAACCGCATGCCCGCGCGGCGGCAGAAACACCGTCTTCCAGGCGCTTGGCGGCTCGCTCTGTCCACGATCACCGGAGAAGCGTGTGCGCATCAGCAGCACCAGATCCGCATCGCTGCAGTTGTAGACATCGGCCTGCACCGCCGCCAAGCCCGTGGGCGTGCGCGATGTGCTCATGTCCTGCACGCCGATGATGCGCTCCAGTTCCGGCGACAGCATCTGGATGCCGCCAAAGCGCTGAGCAACGCCGGTGCGCTGTTGTTGTTCCCAGGTCGGGCAACCCATGGCGGTGGGCGGGGTGGACTGCACTGTCGTGCAACCCGTGGAGACAAGAACCACGCCGAAGCAGGCCAGTGGAAGCAGCAGTCGAGTCATCATGATGCGTCTTCCTTTCAGCGATAGACCACGTCGTCCGCCGCAGCGCGCGAGAACTCGTAGATGCCTGCCCAGACGATTTCACCCGACTCCAGATCGGTCAGCTCGAACGAAATCTGCGTGTAGCGCTGCACCAGCCCCGAGCGGTTGCTGCGGCTGTCGAGCGATGTGATCTTGCCGGACAGGCGGTAGTCCGCACCGGCCTGCGCCTTGGTCAAACCGGTGGTGCCCACATCGGTGGTGCCGCTGCGCTTGAGCGCGCGCTCCTGCTCCACCATGGCCGCGTTCTGGCGGTTGATGAACTGCATGCGCGAACGCGCTGCGCGGTTGAGATTGACCATCAGCCGCTGCGTGATCAGATTGCGGTTCATGGCTTGCGAGCTTTCGTTGACGAAATACTGCGCATCGATGATCACGCGCGGGCGCTTGCCGGTGTCCGCAAAGATCGGCTCGACCAGAATGTCACGCATCATCTGGTCGGTCATGCTGACGATGTCCTGACCTTCGACGCCCACGCCGGACACCGGCCCTTTGCGGCTCGAATCCACTTCCATGGATTGCACGCCACTGGCGTTCTGCACGGGGGGATTGCTCTGGCACCCGGCCAGTGCGACCACAGCCAGCACGGCGGTGGATACATGAAATAAACGACGTTGATTCAGCATAGTTTTTTACCGAGGATCCGAAAGCCAGCCCAAAGGCCAAGCGTTTGAGCCATCGCAACAAATGACGGCCTTCATGGAAACTGAATGTAAAAAGCCCCCACTTTTTAGTCCATCCCGCAAGTGAGGTATGGATTTCGCGCAGCACACGTGCTAATTCGCGCGCGCAGCTCAAGCTCACAAAGATCCGAGGAGCTGCAATACGTCACGCAACCCATGCAAAAAGGCTGGCACCTTTCGGCACCAGCCCTTCGTCGAATCCAACCGGGAAACGAAGCTTACTGCTTGACTGCTTCGATCTGGGCCACGATGCGCACGCTCTTGGGGAAGCCGTAAGCCACGCCGTAGTCCACGCCAAACGCAGTGCGGTCGATCGTGGTTTCGAAGTCGCCGCCGCACACTTCGCGCTTGAGCATCGGGCTTTCGTAGCAGGCGAACTGGTTGGCCTTGAAGGTCACTGGCTGGGTCTTGCCCTTGATGGTCAGGTCGCCGGAAACCGACACCACCTTGTCGCCGTCGAACGTGAACTTGTCGCCCACAAATTTGGCTGTCGGAAACTTCTCTGCGTCGAAGATTTCAGCGCTTTGCAGATGCTTGTTGAACGGTGCCACACCCGAGTTCACGGAGTCGATCTGCAGCGTGAGTTCCACCTTGCCGGTCTTGGCTGTCTTGTCCAGTTGCACAGTGCCTTCCTTCTTGTCGAAGCGAGCGCGATTCACGCTGGCACCAAAGTGGCTGATCTCGAAGGTTGCGAACGTGTGCGAAGGATCGATGGCATAAGTGGCGGTCTGTGCTTGTGCAGCGGAACCAACGAATGCAGCGGTGGCGGCCAGGGCGAAGAGGAATTTACGCATGGGAATTGCTCCAGTCAAAAATCAAAAATACCAAAAAAGAAGGAAGATCCGGAATCAGATCTTGGGAACGCCGGTCAGTGCCAGTTTGAATTTCACCTGCACGTCGTCCGCCACCATCGAGGTGTCGGCCCACTCGTTCTCGCCGATCTTGAACGTCAGGCGCTTGATGGGAAAACTGCCCACAGCCGTGGTCGTGGCGCCGCTCTGAGTGAGCGTGACGGGCACCACCACATCCTGACTCGCGCCCTTGATGCTCAGCTTGCCGGCCACTTCATACTTGCCCCCGCCTACCGACTTGATGGCCGAAGACTGGAATGTAGCCTGAGGAAATTTCGGCACGTTAAACCACACGGCCTTTGGCAGTTCCGCATCGGTTTCCTTCACGCCGAGTGTGGCGCTGCCGGTGTCGATGGTGAACGCCACCTTGCTGGTCGCGAGCTTGGCGGGATCGAACGACACCTGTGCATCGAACTTCTTGAACTTGCCTTCCACCGGCACGCCCATCTGCTTGCTCACGAACGCGATTTCGCTTTGAGCGGGCACGACGGCTTGCTGTGCATGGGCGGCAGGAGCGGCCATCATCAGCGCGGAACCCGCCAGCACGACGCCTGCGCTCAGGGCAGAGAATTTTTTCGTCAACATCATTTCATTTCTCCTTGACAAGGAAATATTCGGTTTTCAGCAGGACTCGGTTAAGCCCTGCCTCCGGATTGGAATTTCAGGCTTTGCCCGGCAACATGCGGCTGAGCAGACCATCGCGGTCGATGACCTGGTGCTTGATGACCGCAGCCACATGCATCACGACCAGAGCGGCCAGCGCATAGGCACTGTAGGCATGCCAGGGCTTGATGGCCTTGGCGAGTTCAGGATCAACGGGAACGAAATCAGGCAGCGGCAGCGCGCCGAACCACACGATCTGAAAACCCGAAGCCGAGCTGTAAGCCCAACCGATCAATGGAACGGCGAGGAACAACGCATACATCAGAAAGTGCACCGCGTGGTGCGCAAACTGCTGCCAGCCGGGCATGGTGGCCAGCACCTTCTCGGGCAACTGCGGCGGACGGTGCGTGAAGCGCCACAACATGCGCAGCACCGAGAGCGCCAAAATGGTGACGCCCGCCCACTTGTGCCAGTTGTAGAGCTTGAGGCGCTGCGGTGAAAACGGCAGGCCGGTCATGTACAGACCGACGCCAAACAAGGTGACTAGCGCCAACGCCAGCACCCAATGAAACGCCTTGGCCGTTCCGGTGTACCGCGTCGGCTGTTTTTGCAAAGCTGCCTGCATCTGGAAACTTCAATCCCTCACGGTCAAATCGCTGATCTATCGGGATTGCGTGCCGTGCTCACGCCGTCCTGACTTCTATGAACTGAAGTCTAGAGTCGGTTCCGTGCACGAAGTTTCAATGAAATTGTCGCTTCAGTTCAAAAAATGTGAACTACTGGCAATCCGCTCACGTTCGGAAGCCGCATGAAACAAGGTCATTCAGATTGACCATGTGCGCAGGGGGAGTGTCACTTGGCATCGGCAGGTCGGTGCCCGCGAAACAAAGGCTTGATTCATTCTGGGTGACATCCGGCTCCCCGCCTCGCCGCATCACCACGCTGGCAGACACACCGCGCCGTGGCGATGTGTCTGCAAGCGATTTTCTTCAGAGACTCGCGTTGCACGAGTCCCCTTCTCCCGACATCAGCCGCGACGACGCGTGCCGAAGCCCATGGAGATCAGGCCCATCAGACCTGTGAGCAGAGCCAGAACCCAGCCGCCGCCGACGGGCACGGGCATCGCTGCAGCCGTCTCGGCCTGCTGCTGGTCGGTGTCCGTAGCCGTGTTGTTGACAGCATTCGGATCCAGCATGTCAGCAGGTGCGGCCACCGAGGCCGTGTTCACGAGCGCACCGGTGAACGTGCTTGGCACCGACAGAACCACCGTGTAGGTGACGGATGCACCTGCGGGCAGATTGACCTTGTCGCTGAGCGCGCCGGATCCAGCACCCGTGCAAGTGGCGCCATTGGCGGCCGCACAGGTCCAGCTGGCCTTGGTGATGCCGGCTGGCAAGGGGTCGCTGACGGTTGCACCAGTGACCGTTTCCGTGCCGTTGTTCGTGACGGTGATGGTGTAGGTCACGTCCGTACCGGGCTTGTAGGTCGTCGCACCATTGGTCTTGGTGATGCTCAGATCGGCAGAGGCCTGCGCGTCCGAATCTGTTGCCGAGTTGTTGGCCGCGTTCGGATCGACCACACCCGCAGGCGATGTCACGGAAGCCGTGTTCACCAACGCACCAGTGAAGGTCGTCGGCACGGACAGGACGACCTTGTAGGTCACCGAAGTACCCGAAGGCAGGTTCACCTTGTCGTTGAGCGAACCAGATCCAGTGCCGGTGCAAGTGGCACCAGCAGCAGCCACGCAAGTCCAGTTGGCCTTGGTGATGCCCGCAGGCAATGCGTCACTGACCGTCGCGCCGTTGGCCGCATCCGGACCGCTGTTGGCGACCGTGATGGTATAGGTCACGTCGGTGCCAGGCTTGTAGGTCGTCGCACCATCGGTCTTGGTGATGCTCAGATCGGCAGAGGCCTGCGCGTCCGAATCCGTTGCCGAGTTGTTGGCCGTATCGGGATCGATCACCCCTGCAGGCGAGGCCACCGTGGCCGTGTTCACCAAGGCACCCGAGAAGGTGCCGGGCACGGTCATGATCACGTTGTAGGTCGCGGATGCACCCACAGGCAGGTTGACCTTGTCGCTGAGCGCACCGCTTCCAGTCGACGTGCAAGTGGCACCTGCTGCGGCCACGCAAGTCCAACTGGCCTTGGTGATGCCAGCAGGCAGGGGGTCGCTGACCGTCGCGCCATTGGCTGCATCCGGACCGCTGTTGGCGACCGTGATGGTGTAGGTCACATCCGTCCCCGGCATGTAGCGGGTGAGGCCGTCCGTCTTGGTGATGCTCAGATTGGCCGTGCTTTGCGCATCGGTGTCGGTCGCGGTGTTGTTGGACGGGTCAGATTCGATCACGCCGTCTGGTACTTGCACCGTGGCCGTGTTCACCAAATTGCCAGCGAACGTGATGGGAACGGTCATGACCATGCTGTAGGTGGCCGAGCCACCGGAGGGCAGATTGACCTTGTCGCTGAGTGCGCCGTTGCCGCTGGCCGTGCAGGAGCCGCCGGTGGAAGCAACGCAAGTCCAGCTGGCGGTGCTAATACCTGCGGGCAATGAGTCGCTGACCGTCGCGCCGACGACTGCATCCGGACCTGCATTCGTGACGGTGACGGTATAGGTCACATCGGTACCAGGCGTGTAGCTGCCGAAGCCATCCGTCTTGGTGACGCCCAGATTGGCCACGGCTTGCACGCTGGTGACGCTGGCCGTGTTGTTGGTCAGATCCGGGTCGCTCAGGTAGGGCACATCTGCGGGCAGTGCCACATTGGCCGTGTTCGTGAGGGGTCCGGTGAAATTGGCAGGGATGTCCATGGACAGCGTATACGTGACCGTGCCTTTGTACGGCACGTACGCCTTGGTGTCGTCGATGGCACCTGTTCCCGAGGCCACTCCGCAACTGGCTGTTCCAGCGGCAGAGCAGGTCCAAGTAGCCGACGTGATGCCAGCAGGCAAGGCATCGGACACATGGGCATTGGTGACATCCAGCGGCCCGTTGTTGCCCACCGTGATCGTGTAGACCAACGGGCTGCCCGCCACATAGGAACCTGCGGTTTTGGCAATGGTCAGGTCCGAGGGGAAATTCAGCGCTTCGGTCGGGCAGTTGGCACCATCGTTGGAGGAAGCCACTGGCGACGCCGACAGCCGGGTGCGCACGCCCGTGTTCACGTCAATGAAATAGAAGCCCGAGCCATCATTGGCCGTGCCGAACAAGCCATTGGTGGCACCGAACTGTGCGCCCAACTGAGCACCCGAAGCCGTCGGATATGCCGTACCGATCGCAGTGACCTGCCCGGTGTTGCCGGTGATCTCGATCTTGTAGAGCTGGCCGTTGTTGCCCACGGAATAAAGCACCCCATTCACGAACGCCATGTCGGAGATTTCGATGGCAGCGCTCAAGGTGATGGTGGTGTATTTCCGGGTATTTACGTTTACAACATAAATAGCCTTGGTATCGCCCTGCACTTTGATGTAGTAACTTCCAGCCGCATTGAAAGCACCACTCGTGAATGCAGAGTCATCATTGTTTGGCAACCCATTCACGCTGCCCAGACTGGTGACCGTGCCATTCGGGTTCACGCGCAGCAGCTCATCCGTACCATATCTCATGGCATAGAAATACTGATCAACAGGGTTGTAGCCCAGGGCGTTGTAATTGGCGCCAGTAGTCACGCCCAAATTTTTCAACGTGGGTGGATTGGTCGTGGTATCAATCTGGTTGAATTTGGTTGCAACACCATTGCCGCTTGCGTTGGAAACAAACAAAGTGCCATCGCATGTGGTCTTTGTCTGGGCCTGTGCATGCCCCCACACCGTCAGGCACAGCATGGACACGTAGGTCATGCGCAGCACGCGTGGAATCAATCGTTGATTTGCACGCCAAAGCAATCCCTCGGATTTGCGCCCTGCTCCCTCACTCTTTCGCTGGCGGTTCAAACCGCTCGCCATTGGGGAAATCAACTCACGCCCCTTATAAGCATTTGAAAAAAACATATTAAAACTCCATGGATAACCTCCAAATTTGAATTCAATGCGCCACAACCAACAATGATGTCAATTAACCAGACAGATTATTGAAGCTCATCAATGTTATTTCTTGCAAACAACACTTTACGCTCATCAAGCATGCATACCAGTCAGCTCAAATCCAATTAAATTCTCACAAATAAAAATAGGAATATTGTAAATATCAGATTAAAAGATATCTGATAACTCAAACACTTTCATACATACCGATGTATTCAGCCATCAGCCCTGCATGCAAACCAAGAACAAAATACTTTTCCCAAGCAAAAAACCCCAACCGAGCCAAAGTCGGTTGGGGTTCTGCTGATTCGAGGGGGGAGAGTTACGGAGTTACGTGTCAGGTCCCGGATGATTGCGCACGTTCTTTTCAAACAATTTTGGATGTGACGCCTGCCATCGCTTGAGGGCCTGAACGGGCGTTTCATGCCGCAGAGCTTTCTGTGGAATCTGCTGGTTGTACAGCTACACAAAGCGATGAAGCGTCTTCTCTAGATCCTCTGCACTGTTGAAGTGATGCGTGCGCAGCACTTGGCTGAGCCTTCCGTTGAAGCGCTCCACCATTCCGTTGGTACGTGGCGTTCTGGGCCGTGTGAGTCGGTGCTCTATACCGAGTTCCTTGCACAGTAAATCAAACTCGTGATCACCGCTTGGTTGCTTCTCGTGCTTGCCAAACAGACGATCCGAGAACTCTTTGCCGTTATCTGTGAGGATCGTGCGAATCTTGAAGCAAGCAGCTTTCTTCAGGGTCGCCAAAAACGCGTGCGCAGCCGCTGCCGTCTTGTATTGCTTGATCTGGATGAACACCCAACGCGTAGCTCGGTCAATGGCAACAAAGACATATCGGCGCTTGTTCTCATCCTGCATCTGGGGCAGGTACTTCACATCAATGTGCACATAGCCCGGCTCATAGGCTTTGAACGGTTTGCTTTCGTGCTCGGCTCGAACGGCCGTGGGTAAGCGCGAATGTCCTCGGCGACGCAGCAATCGATCCAGCGCCGAGCGGCTCATCGCAGGTTCAATGAATTCGTGAACGACTGCCAGCAAATCATCCAGAGGCAGCAGCAGTTGAGATCGCAGATAGATCACCAGCTCTTCCTGCGCTGCGTTGAGCGTTGTCTGCAGGTGATGAGCGGTATGGCTTTCATCCTGCACGCTTGTGCGATGGCGCCACTTGCGCACCGTACCAAGTCCAATGCCATATTGCTGCGCAAGCTCGTGGTCGGACGCACTCGATTGCTGCAGCGCCAGGCGAATCGCTGGCGTGGTGGTTGCGTTCTTGTGCAATGAGATCAGCATGGCGTCTCTCCTGTCTCGATGCGCCATGTTGCCACAACCGCTTTGAGTACCTCTCGGCTGAACAGTAGCGGACGCTTGGTTTTTACGATCCAATCATCCGGGACCTGACAGTTACGACGCTTCAGCCGCAGGCAACACCATCCGCCCCTCGCGCAGCGCCTTGAGCAACTCGTGCGGGGTCGCGCAGATATGGGCTTCGAGCGCCAGGGCCGCACGGGCTTCCTGGCCGGACATGGCGAGTTCGTAGATTTCCATGTGCTCGGCGTGCACGTCGCGCATGGCACCGGGCAGGCCAATGGCGAACGAGCGGTAGCGCTCGATGTGGCGTGACAGCAGCTTGAGCACTTTCTTGGCCCAGGGCGATGGTCGACCGTCAAGCAGCGTTTCGTGAAAGCGCAAATTCAGCATTTCCCAACGGCCCCGGTTGGCGCGCGTGAGCGGTTGCTCCACGGCCGACAGCTCTTCGTAGGCCGCACGCAGACGCGCGCGCCAAGCATCGTCGCCATGGCGGATCGATTCGCGCAGCGCATTGGTTTCGATGTGCACACGCAGGCGCGTGAGTTCTTCCAGATCATCGATGGCAATCGGCGAGACGCGAAAGCCGCGCTGCCCTTCGGCGGAGACCAGCGCATCGCTCACCAGCCGCGTGAGCGCCTCGCGCAAGGTGCCCGCGCCCACGGCGTAGGTCTGGCGCAGATGCTCCACGCGCAGCTTGCTGCCGGGCAAGAGGCGGCCTTCGATGATGTCGGTGCGCAGTTCGGCATAGGTCTGCTCGGTCAGCGTGCGCGACGTGTCATCGTTGCTGAAGCCCTCGGCCTCCAGCGCCGACACGACCTGTATGTATGGGCGTTTGGCCATTCCCTCTCACTCCCTGCTGTCCGGTTGCGCGCGATCACGGGTGCGTGAAAGCCTGTAGCTCAATTGTGGTCGCGTCATGCCCAAGGCGCGTGCGGCGGCGGCAAGGTTTCCGCCCGCGCGGCGCACGGCCTCCTGGAGCAATTTTTCTTCCATGGCTTCCAGCGACAAGCCTTCGCTTTGCATGGCGTCGTAGAAATCGCTCACACCCGCCTTCTGTTCATTCATCTCGGGCTGCCGCTCTTCGCTGCACAGAAAGCCCTGCGCGTTCACCGAGGTCTGCCCCGCATCGCGCCATTGTGGAAACAGCGCACTCACGTCGATCAGCTCATCGGCGGGTGAAAGAATCAGGCCGCGCTCCATCAGGTTTTCCAGCTCGCGCACATTGCCCGGCCAGCGATGACTGCGCAGCGCCGCCACCGCACGATCGGTGAGTCCCGCCACATGCTTGCCATGCAGCGCAGAGAACTTCTGCAGCAGATGCATGGCCAGCAACTCGATGTCATCCACCCGCTCGCGAAGCGCAGGGATGCGGATCGGATAGACGTTCAGGCGATACAGCAAATCGGCGCGAAAACGCCCCTGCTCCACCGCTTTTTCCAGGTCCACGTTGGTGGCGGCCACCACGCGCACATCGACCTTGATGGGCTTGGTGCCGCCCAGGCGTTCGATCTCTCCGGTCTGCAGCACCCGCAGCAGCTTGGCCTGTGCGGGCAAGGGCATCTCGCCCAATTCATCGAGCATCAAGGTGCCGCCGTTGGCGCGCTCGAAGCGGCCGATGCGCGTGGCGTTTGCGCCGGTGAAAGCGCCCTTCTCCGCACCGAACAGTTCGCTCTCGATCAACTCGTCCGGCAAGGCCGCGCAATTGACGGCAACGAATGGCTTGTCCGCACGCGCGCTCATGGAATGCAGGGCGCTTGCAAAGCGCTCCTTGCCCACGCCGGTCTCGCCCGTCAGCAACACCGTGACCTGCGTGGGCGCGGCCTTGCGCAGCAACTCGACGGCGGATTGGAACGCGTGCGATTGGCCCAGCAACGGGCCCTGCGCATCCTTGGGCTGCAGACGCGTGCGCAGCGCTTCGACCTGCGAGTGCAAGTCATCGAGGCGCACCAGCATGGAGTCGGGCAGATAGTCACGCGCGAGCTGTTCGCCATCGGGCCACTCGTGCACAAAGCGGCCTTCGATCAGACAGCTTGCATGTCCACAGGCTTCGCATTGCATCTCCTTGAACAGCACCTGCTTTCGGAAAAAAGCGCTGGAATAACCAGACGCATAACCCAGCAGCATCCAGCAGGCGGGCTCGCTTTGCGGCCCCCATTCACGCACTTGCGATTCGGCTTCCCAACTGTGCTCCCAGCGCACCTGGCACAGCAGCTTGCCTGCGTTCTCGTCCACATCGAATACCAGCGGCGTTGCGCGCACCGCGCCTTCGAGTCGATGCAGTTGCGGCCCCACAGAGAACATCTCGAACAGGCTGCCGTTGGGCCGAATCTGCCGCGCCAGCAAAGCATCGCGCTCGCCCGCCGCATATCCACCGCGCATGAGCACGCGCCGCGTGTGCACGGGGCCCAGCGTGTTCATCAGTTCCTTGCGCAGCTCCATGAGCGTTGCGGAATGCATGAGCAGCATGCGCTGCCCGGACAACCAGATCAGACCATCGTCGGTGGAAAAGCGCACCAGACTGCGCAGATCGGCATCCGACGGCATGGAAGGGATGGAATAGGACATGGGCACAACTATCGATAAAACCGCCTTTCTTGCCTATTCGGGCTGACCCGCGTTGTCCTACCCCGCGAAGTGATCAATTCATCATCTGATCAACCCCGAATTCACCAAATGATCATGCTGCGACGCAGCAAACAGTCGCTCGAATGTCTATTCCGGCAGAAGCTTTCTATGGACTGTTCCGCCGAGGTTTGAAGAACACATCAAAACCTAGGGACTAACCCGTGTTTTATCGATATTTCTGAAGAAACGCGGATTCTTGGCACGCACCGTGCAAACCCATGAGCACCGACCTGCAAGGAGTGCGCAATGGATGAATCGACAACCACCACAGCCGATGGACTGGATCTGCCCAAGGCCGACCTCACGCAACGCAGCGTGAACGTGCTGCGCCGCCGCGACAACGGCTTTGTGGAATTCGAGTTCTCGGTCGGCTGGCCCGAGCTGGTGGTCGAACTGATGATGACCCAGCCCGACTTCGAACAGTTCTGCCAACGGCAGCACATACCCATCCCCATTTCTGTTTCTCATCACATCGCTTGAGTCCCGTGCATCACACCGCATCAACAACATACAGGAGACAAGGCCCATGAACATAGAACTGCAGGCGCGCGAGATTCAGCCGCTGCGCCAGACCTTCGCCCGCGTGGCAACGCATACCGGCGACAAGCCCGCATCGCGCTATCTCGAAGCGATGCTGGGCGCGCAGCCGTCCGAACATTTCCACTACAAGCCCACGTGGGAAGAAGGCTTCGAGCTGTTCGACAAGCGCCGCACCGCCATCGTGATGAACGACTGGTATGCCCTGCGCGATCCGCGCCAGTTCTACTACGCCACCTGGACCATGGCGCGCGCTCGTCAACAGGATGCGATGGAGGCCAACTACCAGTTCGTCGAATCGCGCCAACTGGCGCAGAAGATGCCCGACGCGCTACGTGCACAGGTCTGCACCGTGCTCATGCCGCTGCGCCACGTGGCCTTCGGCGGCAACATGAACAACTGCCAGGTCTGCTCACGTGGCTACGGCACGGCGTTCACCGCGCCCGCAATGTTCCATGCGATGGACCAGCTCGGCGTGGCGCAATACCTCACACGTCTGGGCCTCACGCTGGAAGAGCCCGGCGCGCTCGATGCTGGCAAGAACGACTGGCTGCAATCCAAGGCATGGCAACCGCTGCGCCAGTATGTGGAAGACAGCCTCGTGGTGCTCGATCCGGTGGAGCTGTTCATGGCGCAGAACTTCGCGCTCGACGGTCTGCTCTACCCGCTGCTGTTCACGCAGTATGTGGACGATCACCTCGCGCTCAAGGGCGGCACTGCCGTGGCAATGCTGACCAATTTCATCCCCGAGTGGCACACCGAATCCGCACGCTGGATCGATGCGGTGATCAAGGTGGCCGCAGCCGAATCCGAGCACAACCGCAAGCTGCTCACCGACTGGTATGGCCGCTACGTGGAGCGCGCCTTCACCGCAATCGCACCCATCGCTGCACTCGCTCTGGCCGATGACGCCGACCGCGCGATGAACGACGTGCGCGCAGCGCTCGACGCCCGTGCCCGCAAGGCCGGTCTCGACATCTGAACGCCAACATTCGGGAGACAAGCACATCATGCCAACACAGAACAGCAGCAGCACACCGCCCCGCTCCAAGGTGTTCATCGCCTTTCAGGACAACGAGGAATCGCGCCCTGTCGTCGATGCCGTGCTGGCCGACAACGCCGAAGCGACTGTCGCCTACACGCCCGGTCTCGTGAAGATCGACTGCCCGGACCGCCTCGTGATCCGCCGCGCCAGCATCGAAGAGAACACCGGCCAGCCCTTCAACCTGCAGCAGTTGCAGATCAATCTGGTCACGCTCTCGGGCCACGTCGATGAAGACGACGACGAATTCTCGCTGAGCTGGGGCCGCTGATCGGCCGCCCGCAAACACGCACCCCCACCGAAAAATCGCAAGCCAAGGAGACATCATGGACACCCCCGTGATCAAGAAGAAATTGGGCCTCAAGGATCGCTACGGCGTGATGACGCGCGGCCTCGCATGGGACACCACCTACCAACCGATGGACAAGGTGTTCCCCTACGACAAGTACGAGGGCATCAAGATCCATGACTGGGACAAGTGGGAAGACCCGTTCCGTCTGACCATGGATGCCTACTGGAAATACCAGGGCGAAAAGGAAAAGAAGCTCTACGCCGTGATCGAGGCTTTCGCGCAGAACAACGGCCAGCTCGGCGTGACCGATGCGCGCTACATCAACGCGCTCAAGCTCTTCATTCAGGGCGTGACGCCGCTGGAATACGGCGCGCACCGCGGCTTTGCGCATGTCGGTCGCCACTTCACCGGAGCCGGTGCGCGCGTTGCCGCGCAGATGCAATCGATCGACGAGCTGCGCCACTTCCAGACCGAAACGCACGCCATCAGCCACTACAACAAGTACTTCAACGGCATGCACAACGCCACGCAGTGGTACGACCGCGTGTGGTTCCTGTCGGTGCCCAAGTCGTTCTTCGAAGATGCGATGACGGCAGGTCCGTTCGAGTTCCTCACCGCCGTGAGCTTCTCGTTCGAATACGTGCTCACCAACCTGCTGTTCGTGCCTTTCATGTCGGGCGCGGCGCACAACGGTGACCTCTCCACGGTGACCTTCGGCTTCTCCGCGCAGAGCGACGAATCGCGCCACATGACGCTGGGCATCGAGTGCATCAAGTTCATGCTGGAGCAGGACCCCGGCAACGTGCCCATCGTGCAGCGCTGGATCGACAAGTGGTTCTGGCGCGGCTACCGCCTGCTCACGCTGGTCGGCATGATGCAGGACTACATGCTGCCCAAGCGCGTGATGAGCTGGAAAGAAGCGTGGGAGATGTACGCCGAGGAAAACGGCGGCGCGCTGTTCCGCGACCTCGCGCGCTACGGCATCCGCGAGCCCGCCGGTTGGAAGGAAGCCTGCGAAGGCAAGGACCACATCAGCCATCAGGCGTGGAACACCTTCTACAACTACGCGGCCGCTGCGCCCTTCCACACCTGGGTGCCGGAAGACAGTGAACTCAAGTGGCTGTCGGAAAAGTACCCCACGAGCTTCGACAAATACTACCGTCCGCGCCTCGAACATTTCCGCGCGGAGCAGCAAGCTGGCAAGCGCTTCTACAACACCACGTTGCCGATGCTGTGCACCACCTGCCAGATCCCGATGGTGTTCACCGAACCCGGCGACCCGAGCAAGATCTGCTACCGCGAATCGACTTACCTCGGCGACAAGTACCACTTCTGCAGCGACGGCTGCAAGCATGTGTTCGATGACGAGCCCGAGAAGTACGTGCAATCGTGGCTGCCCGTGCACCAGATCTACCAGGGCAACTGCTTCAAGGAAGGCACCGATCCAACCAAGGAAGGCTTCGAGCCACTGGCCGCCGTGCTCGACTGGTACGGCATCAACGTGGGACGCGACAACTTCGATTTCGAAGGCTCCGAAGACCAGAAGAATTTCGACGCATGGCGCGGCAATTCACCGAACAAACCATCCGGCAGCGAAGGAGGTGCAGCATGAGCAACAGAAGCAGTACGCAATTGAAGGCACTCTATCCCTACAGCTTCGAGGCCAAGGACAAGCGCGAAAACTTTCCCGCGCCGCTGCTCTACATCGGCTGGGAAGACCACCACCTGTTCTGCTCGCCCGTGTGCCTGCCGCTGCCTGCCGAGACGCCCTTCGGCGCGCTCTCGCAAGCCGTGCTGCCGGGCGTGTATGGCGCGCATCCCGACTTCGCGCGCATCGACTGGAATGCCGTCGAGTGGTTCAAGTCGGGCGAGCCATGGCAGCCCGATCCGGCGCGATCGCTGGCCGAAAACGGTCTCGGTCACAAGGACGTGATCCGCTTTCGCACACCGGGCATGACGGGCATTGCGGGCTCGTTCGCCTGAGCGCGCCAAGTCACTAGAAAAGCAAACGACTGAGCATCAACGCGGAGCCGACATCATGAGCTACCAACTGACTCTCGAACCGCTGGGCGCCACCATCGAGGTGGAAGAAGGCCAGACCCTGCTCGATGCCGCGTTGCGCCAGGGTATCTACATTCCCCATGCCTGCGGGCATGGGCTGTGCGGAACCTGCAAGGTGCAGGTCTGCGAAGGCGAAGTGGACCACGGCGCAGCGAACCCGTTCGCGCTCATGGACATGGAGCGCGACGATGGCAAGACGCTCGCCTGCTGCGCCACGCTGCAGGCGGACACCGTCATCGAGGCCGACATCGAGGACGAGCCCGATGCGCTGATCATCCCCGTGCGCGATTTCCGCGCCACGGTCGCGCGCATCGAGCAGCTTACGCCGACCATCAAGGCCCTGCACCTCACGCTCGACAAGCCGATCCAGTATCAAGCCGGTCAATACGTGCAGGTGCAGATTCCTTCGCTCGGCCAAAGCCGCGCGTTCTCGATCGCCAATGCACCCAACGCAGATGGCTTTGCGAGTGAGATCGAACTCAACGTGCGCCAGGTGCCCGGCGGCGCGGGCACGACGTGGTTGCACGAATCGCTGAAGGCGGGCGACCAGCTCACCGTTGCCGGGCCTTATGGCCGCTTCTTCGTGCGCCACTCGGCTGCGCAGCCCATGGTGTTCATGGCGGGCGGGTCGGGCCTGTCGAGCCCGCGCGCCATGATTCAGGAACTGCTTGCACGCGACTGCGCCCAGCCGATCACACTGATCTACGGCCAGCGCAGCCGCGAGGAGCTGTACTACGACGACGAGTTCCGCGCGCTTGCCGCGCAATATCCGCACTTCACCTATATTCCCGCGATCTCGGGCGATGCGGAATGCGGCGACTGGAGCGGCGCACGCGGCTTTGTGCACGAGGCGGCACGCGAACATTTCGCGGGCAACTTCTCGGGCCAGAAAGCCTATCTGTGCGGACCACCGCCGATGGTCGAGGCCTGCATCTCCACGTTGATGCAGGGACGACTGTTCGAGCGCGACATCTACACCGAGAAATTCATCTCGGCCGCCGATGCGCAAGGCACGCGCAGCCCGCTGTTCAAACGTGTTTGAGTTCACCACGGCGACATCACCATGTGGTCCTTGAACACCAACCCCAAGCACAGCGTGCACGTGACGCAGAGCGACGAGCGCTACGACTGCCACACCAACGAAAGCCTGCTCAAAGGCATGCTGCGCCTCGGGCGCAAGGGCATTCCGGTGGGCTGCGTGAACGGCGGCTGCGGCGTGTGCAAGGTGCGCATCGTCAGCGGCAGCGTGAGCACGCTCGGCCCGGTGAGCCGCGCGCATGTCAGCGCCGAAGAAGCCGCCGAGGGCTACACCCTCGCCTGCCGCGTGGCGCCCGCCGAGGCCGTGTGCCTTGAAGTGAGCGCCCGACTGGTCAAGCCGTTCTCGAAGAACTGCAACACCTTTTCCCCCACGGCGTGTGCACAGGCTGCACCCGCCGGTTCCGCCAATCTACCACCCACAACCAACTGACCACAACCAAAGGAGACAAGCAAATGGGAGTTCTACGCATCGGACACGCGAGCCTCAGAGTCATGGACATGGCAGCCGCCGTGCAGCATTACGAGAAGGTTCTTGGCCTCAAGACCGTCATGAAGGACAAGGCGGGAAACGTCTATTTGAAGTGCTGGGACGAGTGGGACAAGTACTCGCTGATCCTCACCGAAAGCGATCAGGCGGGCCTGAACCACGTGGCCTACAAGGTCGAGAAGGACAGCGATCTGGACACCTTCCAGCAGCGCATCGAAGCCTGGGGCATCAAGACTGAATTTCTGCCCGAAGGCACGCTGCCATCGACCGGCCGCATGCTGAAATTCAACCTGCCCAGCGGCCATGACTTCCGCCTCTACGCGCACAAGGAACTGGTGGGCACGGACGTGGGCAGCACCAATCCCGACCCATGGCCGGACGACATTCGCGGCTCCGGCGTGCACTGGCTCGATCACGTGCTGCTGATGTGCGAGATGAACCCCGAAGCGGGCGTTAACACCGTCGAGCAAAACACGCGCTTCATGGCCGAATGCCTCGACTTCTTCTTGACCGAGCAGGTGCTGGTCGGCCCCAACGGCGACATGCAGGCCGCCACCTGGCTGGCCGTGACCACCACGCCGCACGACATCGCATTCGTCGGCGGCGCACGCAGCGGTCTGCACCACATCGCCTACTTCCTCGACTCGTGGCACGACGTGCTCAAGTCGGCCGACGTGATGGCCAAGAACAAGGTGCGCATCGACGTCGCCCCCACGCGCCACGGCATCACGCGCGGCGAGACCATCTACTTCTTCGACCCGAGCGGCAACCGCAACGAGACCTTCGCGGGTCTCGGCTACCTCGCGCAGCGCGACCGGCCCGTGACCACCTGGACCGAAGACATGCTGGGCAGCGGCATCTTCTATCACACGGGTGATCTGGTGCCTTCGTTCACCGAGGTCTACACCTGATCTTCAAGCCGAACAAAAACGACAACGACAACCAGGAGACACACCCATGAAGATCACGAAAAACGCAGTCGCGTTGGCTGCGCTGGCAGCGCTGTTGCCCTTTGCCGCGAGCGCCGAAGGCCACTACGTTCCCGGCGTCGAAGGCATACAGGCCGCGAGCGCACCGCCGCCCGGCATGTACTACCTCGGCTATCTGGTGAACTACAACATCAACAGCTTCCGCGCACCGGGCACGAGCGACAACCTGCCCGGCCACAACAGCGGCACGGTCACGGCGCTGGCCAACCGCTTCGTGTGGATGACCGGCCAGAAGCTGCTGGGCGCGGACTACGGCGTCGAGGCCATCGTGCCGGTGATGCGCACCTCGCTCACCATCAACGCGGCAGGCGTTTCCGACAGCCGCACCGATCTGGGCGACATCTACGTCGGCCCGCTGGTGCTCGGCTGGCACGGTCAGCAGTGGGATGTGGTGGCGGCTGCGGGCGTGTGGCTCGACAACGGCAGTACCAGCCATCCAGCATCGGGCGGCAAGGGCTTCAAAAGCACCATGCTGACCGGCGGCATGACCTACTACTTCGACGCGGCCAAGACGATCTCGGCATCGGGCCTGATGCGCTTCGAGCGCAACGGCAAGAACGATGCGGGCTTGCGCCACGGCAACCAGATCTCGCTCGAATGGGGCGTGGCCAAGAACTTCGGCACCGTGCAGGCGGGCGTGGTCGGCTACAGCCAGTGGCAGGTCAGCGACGACAGCGGCGTGGGCGCAAGCCGCGATCGCTCGTCGCGCCACGCCATCGGCGCCGAAGTGGTCTACCCGATCCTGAGCGCAGGCGTGTTCCTCAAGGGCGCGCTCTACAAGGAAGTGCGCGCCGAGGCCGGAACCGGTGCCTACCCCAAGGGAACGCTCGCCCGCTTCACGCTCGTGAAGGCGTTCTGAGCCCGCCGCAAAAAAGAGAAAAGAGAAAGAGAGAAGTCAGCCATGCAGAACCCGAATCACCCCGCAGACACCAACCTCTGCAGCGTGACGCAACGAACGATCGATGCGCCCGCGGCCCTGCGCGCCGTGCAGGCCGCCATCCGTCACGCCACACAGATCGGCGTGCGCGTGAACGTGTCGGTGGTCGATGCGGCCGGTGTGCCGGCGGCGTTCGCACGCATGGCTGGCGCGCCGCTGCACTCCATCGACATCGCCATCGACAAGGCCTACACAGCCGCGAGCTTTGGCCTGCCGACGGGCGAGTGGCAAGCCGCCCTCCAAAGCCATTCCGAAGCCGTGCGCGCAGGCCTGGTGCTGCGCCCACGCTTTGTGGCGTTTGGTGGCGGACTGCCGATCGTGGAGAGCGGTGAGCGCATCGGCGGCATCGGCGTATCCGGCGGAAGCGAAGCACAGGACACGGACATCGCACACGCGGGCTTGAGGGAACTGGGCCTGTCCGTCTGAACCCATCACAAGAGAGAACCATCATGAAAGAAATCAAGAACTTCATCAACGGCGAGTACGTCGCTTCCGGCCGCACCTTCGACAAGCATTCCCCGCTGACCGGCGAAGTCATCGCCAAGGTGCACGAGGCCAGCCGCGATCAGGTGAACGCCGCCGTGGCGGCCGCGCGCGCCGCACTCACCGGCCCCTGGTCGCGCATGACCGTGGCCGAGCGCGTGGAAAAACTCTACGCGCTGGCAGATGGCATCAACAAACGCTTTGAAGAATTCCTCGCAGCCGAGTGCGAAGACACCGGCAAGCCACGCAACCTGGCAAGCCACATCGACATTCCGCGCGGCGCGGCCAACTTCAAGATCTTCGCCGACGTGGTGAAGAACGTGCCCACCGAGTTCTTCGAAATGAACACGCCCGATGGTCGCGGCGCGATCAACTACGGCTACCGCACACCCGTCGGCGTGGTCGGCGTGGTCTGCCCATGGAACCTGCCACTGCTGTTGATGACGTGGAAGGTCGGCCCCGCGCTCGCATGCGGCGACACCGTGGTCGTCAAACCATCGGAAGAAACACCGCAGACCGCAGCGCTGCTCGGCGAGGTGATGAACGAGGTCGGCATTCCGCCCGGCGTGTACAACGTGGTGCACGGCTTCGGCCCCGATTCCGCAGGTGAATTCGTCACCACGCATCCCGGCGTGGACGCCATCACCTTCACCGGCGAAACGCGCACCGGCGAAGTCATCATGAAGGCCGCAGCGAAAGGTGCGCGCCCTGTCAGCATGGAGATGGGCGGCAAGAACGCGGCCCTCGTGTTCGCCGACTGCGACTTCGATGCTGCCATCGAAGGCACGCTGCGTTCGGCCTTCGTCAACAGCGGCCAGGTGTGCCTGGGCACCGAGCGCGTGTATGTCGAACGCCCGATCTTCGACCGCTTCGTCGCCGAGATGAAGAAACAGGTCGAAGGCTGGAAGATCGGCCTGCCCGAAGACGCCGACACCAAGCTCGGCCCGCTGATCAGCAAGGAGCATCAGAACAAGGTGCTGTCGTACTACAAGATCGCCGTGGACGAAGGCGCAACCGTGGTGACCGGCGGCGGCGTGCCCGACATGGGCGCGAAGTACGCGGGCGGCTCGTGGGTTCAGCCCACGATCTGGACGGGCCTTCCCGACAACGCGCGCGTGCTCAAGGAAGAAATCTTCGGCCCCTGCTGCCACATCATGCCGTTCGACAGCGAAGACGAAGCCGTCACCAAAGCCAACGACAACGTCTACGGTCTCGCCTGCGCGATCTGGACACGCGATGTGTCACGCGCGCACCGCGTGGCGCAGCGCATGAACGTGGGCACCTCGTGGGTGAACAGCTGGTTCCTGCGCGACCTGCGCACGCCATTCGGTGGCTCCAAGCAGTCGGGCATCGGCCGTGAAGGCGGCGTGCATTCGCTGGAGTTCTACACGGAGCTGAAGAATGTCTGCATCAAGCTCTGACATCGTTCTCGAACGCAACCCGGAAGTCGCCAACAGCATCGCGGCGGCAGGCATCCGCACCAACTACCACGACGTGGGCAGCGGCGCTCCGGTGCTGATGATCCACGGCTCCGGCCCCGGCGTGTCGGCATGGGCCAACTGGCGACTGGTGATGCCCGAACTCGCCAAGCGTGCGCGCGTCATCGCACCCGACATGGCGGGCTTTGGCTACACCGATAGGCCCAGCGGCTTCACCTACCACATGGATGCATGGGTGCGTCAGGTCATCGGCCTGCTCGACGCTTTGAAGATCGAGCGCGCCGACGTGGTCGGCAACTCGTTCGGTGGTGGCCTCGCGCTGGCGCTGGCGATTCGCCATCCCGAGCGCGTGCGGCGTCTCGTGCTGATGGGCAGCGTCGGCGTGCCGTTCACGCTCACGCCGGGCCTTGACGCCGTGTGGGGCTACGAGCCCTCCATCGAGAACATGCGTCGCCTGCTCGACATCTTCGCGTACGACCGCAAACTGGTGAACGACGAACTCGCGCGCCTGCGCTACGAAGCCAGCGTGCGCCCCGGCTTTCATGAATCGTTCTCGTCGATGTTCCCCGCCCCACGCCAGCGCTGGGTGGATGCGCTCGCGAGCAGCGAGCAGGACATCCGCCGCATCGCGCACGAAACCCTGATCGTGCATGGCCGCGAGGATCAGGTGATCCCGCTGTCCAACTCAATCACGCTGGCCGACTGGATCGCGCGCTCGCAACTGCATGTCTACGGCCACTGCGGCCACTGGACGCAGATCGAACACGCCGCGCGCTTCGCCCAACTGGTGGGCAACTTCCTCACCGAACCGGAACCCCACAAAGGCTGACTCATGAGCACAAGCATTCCACTTCAAAAACTGGGCGACGAGCTGTACGACGCACTCACCAACGGCCAGATGATCGAGCCGCTGTCCACGCGCCATCCCGAGATGGGCATCGATGACGCCTACGCCATCCAGCAGCACATGCTGGCACGTCGTCTGGCTGCGGGCGAGCGCGTGATCGGCAAGAAAATCGGCGTGACCTCCAAGGCCGTGATGGACATGCTCGGCGTGTTCCAGCCCGACTTCGGCTGGCTCACCGATGGCATGGTCTACAACGAAGGCGAGCCCGTGCCCGCCAACACGCTCATCCAACCCAAGGCCGAGGGCGAGATCGCCTTCGTGCTCAAGAAAACGCTCAAGGGCCCGGGCGTGACCGCCGCCGACGTGATCGCCGCGACCGAGGGCGTGATGGCCTGCTTCGAGATCGTCGATTCGCGCATCCGCGACTGGAAGATCAAGATCCAGGACACCGTGGCCGACAACGCGAGCTGCGGCGTCTTCGTGCTTGGCGACCGGCTGGTCGATCCGCGCGATGTGGATCTCGGCACCTGCGGCATGGTGCTGGAAAAAAACGGCGAGATCGTCGCCACGGGCGCGGGCGCAGCCGCGCTCGGCCATCCCGCCAACGCAGTCGCATGGCTGGCCAACACGCTGGGCGCGCACGGCATCGCGCTCGAAGCAGGCGAAGTCGTGCTCTCCGGCTCGCTCGCCGCCATGGTGCCGGTGAAGGCCGGAGACAACCTGCGCGTGACCATCGGCGGCATCGGTGGCTGCTCGGTGCGCTTCATCTGAACCACGAAAGAACTTGCGGAGAACCACCCCATGGCACTGCCAAAGAACATCATCGACCAGTTGGCCGAGCACCTCGAAACCTGCGAGCTCGAAGCACGCGACACGCCCAAGATCACCGACGAACATCCCGACATGGATTGGGATGATGCCTATGCGATCCAGGACCGCATCCGTGATCGCAAGATCGCGCGCGGCGCACGCATCATCGGCTACAAGGCCGGTCTCACATCGCACGCCAAAATGAAACAGATGGGCGTGGAGTCGCCCGTCTTCGGTTTCCTCGCCGACTACTTCAGCGTGCCCGAAGGCAGCACGGTGAAGGTGAGCGAACTCATCCACCCCAAGGTCGAACCCGAGATCGCCTTCGTGATGAAACGCGCGCTCAAAGGCCCCGGCTGCAACATCGCCGACGTGCTGGCCGCCACCGACTTCGTGCTGCCCGGCATCGAGGTCATCGACAGCCGTTATCGCGACTTCAAGTTCGACCTCAAGAGCGTCGTGGCCGACAACACCTCCGCCGCGCGCTTCGTCGTCGGCGGGCAGGCACAACGCCCTGACAACGTGGACTTGCGCACTGTCGGCATCGTGCTGGAGAAGAATGGCGTGCCCGCCGCACTCGGCGCAGGCGCTGCGGTGCTCGGCCACCCCGCATCGGCCATCGCCATGCTCGCCAATCACCTGGGCCAACGCGGCCAGGAGATCCCGGCAGGCGCGCTGATTCTCTCCGGCGGCATCACTGAAGCCGTGGCCGTCGCACCGGGCGACAACGTCTGCCTGCGCGTGCAGGGCATGGGCAGCATCACGCTGCGCTTTGCCTGACGTTGCCAGCACTCGTAGAACAACAAGGAGACAAGCCATGCAACGCCGCCAATTCATGAGCAGCGCCGCAGCCATCGCTGCAATCGCCCACACCGGCAACGGCTTCGCGCAAGCCAACGCGCCCTACCCCTCGCGCGCCGTGCGCATGGTCGTTCCGTTTCCGCCGGGCGGCCCGACCGACGTGATGGGCCGCACCGCCGCCAAGGCCATTGGCGATCAGTTACGCCAGCAATGCTTTGTGGAGAACAAGGCCGGCGCGGGCGGCAACATCGGCACCGACGCCGTCGCCAAAGCTGCGGCGGATGGCTACACCATCGGCCTCTCGGCCATCAGCAGTCTGGCGATTGCGCCGCATCTCTACAGCGCGGTTCCGTTCAATGTGGAAAAGGACTTCGCGCCGATTTCACTGGTCGGCACCACGCCATGCGCGCTGGTCGTGCATCCGAGCGTGCCGTTCACCGATCTCAAAGGCATGGTCGCCTACGCCAAGGCCCACCCCGGCAAGCTGAACTACGCGACTTCCGGCATCGGCACCAGCAACCACCTGGCCGCCGAACTGCTGCAATCCGTCGCAGGCATTCAACTGACCAACGTGCCCTACAAGGGCTCCAGCCAGATCGTTCCGGACCTGCTGGCAGGCACCGTGCTGGTCAGCATGGAAAGCTCGCTCGCCACCACGCTGCAGCACATTCAGGCGGGCAAACTGCGTGCGATTGCGGTCACATCAACCCAGCGCGCCAAGGCATTGCCGCAAGTGCCGACTGTCGCGGAATCCGGCTATCCGAGCTTCGACGTGGAAACCTGGTTCGGCCTCATCGCACCCGCCGCCACGCCCCAACCCATCATCCAGCGCCTCTCCGACGCATGGGCCGCAGGTTCGAAAAACCCGGAAGCGCAAAACACCTTCGACACCATCTCGGGCAACCTGCGCAGCACCAGCCCCGAGCAATTCGCCGCATTTATCCGCGCCGAAAACCAGCGCTGGGGCGAGCTCATCCGCCGCCTCGGCATCAAGGCCGATTGAACCGACACGATCACCCGAACGACTCAGAAAAAACAAGCAAGGAAAGAAAGAACACCATGCCATTCGCACAGATCTACATGATCGAAGGCCGCACCGAAGAACAGAAAAAAGCCGTGATCGAAAAAGTCACCCAAGCTCTAGTCGATGCCGTCGGTGCCCCCGCCGCCAACGTGCGCGTCTGGATTCACGACGTGCCCAAGGAAAACTGGGGCATCGCAGGCCAAAGCGCCAAGGAACTCGGCCGCTGACCACCCTGTAGCAACGCACAGACGCGCCTCGCCGAAGCAGTCCATAGTTTGTGTAGAATACGTGGCTTCGGAGGTTTGGGTGAGCGGTTTAAACCAGCAGTCTTGAAAACTGCCGAAGGGGTGACCCTTCCGTGAGTTCGAATCTCACAGCCTCCGCCAGGTCAGACAACAAAGCGCCTTAATTGGCGCTTTTTTTACGCCTATTCGACAGTGCTCACGGGCTCCTCGCCCCAATATCTGCCTTCAGACGTTGCCCCGACAAGCACGGCGCTTCAATGGCGCAAACGCCTCTTGCGCATGGCGATGGTCGCGCCCCCTGACAACAGGACGGAGAGCGCTATCAGCGTCCAGTCGCCAAGGGTTGGAACGGGTGTGGCTGCAACTGTCGGCGGCACGGGGGCCCCATCGTCGTTCGCGATCAGTATTTGTACAGGCAATGCATCAGAAGGAACGGCGTAGTCCATGACATCGTTGGGCGGCGCGATGCCGATGCTTACCGTGACGTCTCCATCACCTTTCACGGTATTGGCGGTTGCCGTGACGACGCAGGTGACAGTGCTGTCGCCTGCCAAGATGGTCAACGGGCCCGCGCAACCGCCATAGCGCGTGGCGTCTCCTGCAACCGTCAGATTGATCACCGTGCTGGCGGTTGCCGGTCTCGTCAGGGTCACCGTGCAGGTGGATGTCTCGCCGTCCGAATCTGCCAAGGTTGTGCGGTCGCAGCTGATCGATGCGGAAGGCGGCACCATTTCAAAGTTGGCAGAAACGGTGACCGACTCGCCCGCCACCACGCCCTCCACTTCGATGTTGTCGATCGCTCCGACAAAACCACTGGAGCCGTTACCTGCTCCGCCTTCGACGGCGAAAACCACCAGATCCTGGTAGCGCGGGTCATTCACGTAGTACGAAAATGGGTGCCTGACTTGGTATTCGATGGCGCCCGACTTGCCCTGCCAGATATCCTGGCCACTCATCATGTCCCCCGTTATCCAGGCGGTCGGGGCAACACTGGAAACACCTGCGATATCGGGCGTGTAGACCAAGGTCGCTTTGTGAACGCCGAGCGCATCGCGAAGATACAGGCGCAGCACTGGCGCTTGGTTGGGCACATCCGTGCTTTGCACCATCCACTGGTAGGTGGCCTTTTTCAGGTCGCGCAATTTGCCGAAGGTCTTGGTCGGGTAGTAAGCCAAGCCAGCCTTGGAACTGGTGTTCGGCAACTCGAGCCGCATCGATCCGTTGGTATTGTTTGGAAAGTCGCTCGTGACATTGGCCGTGCCACCACTGCTTATGCCCACCTGGCCCCATTTGTCAGGCCCGTTGGTTCCCCACTGGAATGTGGCTTCAGGAACCACATCTGCTGCGGCGACCACAGCCGCGCTCGCACCCGACCCGCAACCCATTGCCAAGGCGAGGATTGAACCGACTATCACCGTACCGACTCGACTCGCCATGGGGTTGTTCCATTTAGTTCGAATCTATTGTTTCACAATGTAATTAAAAGTCCATCCCTTTCTACGCTGACGCAATCGGCATGGATATCCAAGCCCACCTGCCTTCGTTGCCCAAGCATCGGTCGTCAAGCCCGCACCGCCAGCCACTTCTCCAGATAGTGAATGCTGGTGCCGCCTTCGACAAATGCGGGGTCCTGCATCAGTTCCAGATGCAGCGGTACATTGGTCTGAATGCCGTCGACCACCAACTCGCCAAGCGCAGCGCGCATGCGTGCCATGGCGTCTTCGCGTGTGGAGCCAAAGGTGATGACCTTGCCGATCAGCGAGTCATAGAACGGCGGAATCTCGTAGCCGCTGTACATGTGCGAGTCCACGCGCACGCCGGGGCCTGCAGGCGCAATCCATTCGCTGACCACGCCAGGTGAAGGCCGGAAGTTGCGCGGGTCTTCTGCGTTGATGCGGCACTCGATCGCGTGGCCCTTGCATTCGATCTGCGATTGCGTCCACGGCAGGCGCTCGCCTGATGCGATCCGCAGTTGCATCTCGACGATGTCGATGCCGGTAATCCATTCGGTCACGGGGTGTTCGACCTGCACGCGGGTGTTCATTTCGATGAAGTAGAACTCGCCGTTCTCGAACAGAAACTCGAACGTGCCTGCGCCCACATAACCCATGCGCTCGCATGCACGGGCGCAGCGTTCGCCGACTTCAGCCAGCTGCACGGAATCGACACCGGGTGCCGGAGACTCTTCGATGATCTTCTGATGGCGGCGCTGCATGGAGCAGTCGCGCTCGCCCAACCAGACCGCATTGCCATGCGTGTCGGCCAGCACCTGAATCTCGATATGGCGCGGCGCGAGCAGGTACTTTTCCATGTACACATTGGCATTGCCAAAAGCGGCATGGGCTTCGGCCTTGGTCATGGCGATGGATTGCAGCAGCGAGGCCTCGTCATTCACCACACGCATGCCGCGACCGCCGCCGCCGCCCGCGGCCTTGATGATGACCGGATAGCCGATGGAGGCCGCCAGTGCCTTGGTCTTTTCCTCGTCGTCACCCAACGCTTCCGGCGAGCCCGGAACGCAGGGCACACCCGCGTCGATCATCGCCTGCTTGGCCGAGACCTTGTCGCCCATGGTGCGCATGACCGACGCGCTCGGGCCGATGAAGACCAGCCCGGCCTGCGCCACCTTGTCGGCAAAACCGGCGTTCTCGCTCAGGAAGCCGTAGCCCGGATGAATGGCATCGGCACCTGCCAACGCTGCCACATCCAGCAGCGCGGACTGGTCCAGATAACTGCGAGCGGAAGGCGCGGGGCCAAGGCAGTAGGACTCGTCCGCGTGACGCACATAGAGCGCGTTCTTGTCGGCCTCCGAATACACCACCACGCTCGCAATGCCGAGCTTCTTGCAGGCACGTTGCACACGCAGGGCGATTTCGCCGCGATTGGCGATCAGCACTTTTTTCAGCATGGCCTCAAGCCTCCTCGATCTCAAACAACGGCTGACCCGCCGACACCAACTCGCCGTTGTCGCACAGTACGCGCTTGATGCGACCTTGGCTTTCGCTTTCGATCTCGTTCATGATCTTCATGGATTCGAGCACCCCCACCACGGTGCCTGCATCGATGCTGTCCCCCGCATTCACTAGCGCGCCACCGCCCGGTGTGACCGAGCGATAGAACGTACCGGCCATTGGTGCCTTGAGAATCTGCAGCGCGACGCTGGCCTGTTCAGGCATGGCAACTGCGGACGGCACGGGCGTTTGCTGCACCACGGGCAATGTCTGCACAACAGCCACCGGCACATTTGCCACATCCGCCACATCGGCAAAGCGCTGAATGCGAACCTCCACGCCGTTTTGCGACAGCTCCAGCTCATCCACCTGCGCCTGCGCCGCCACGGCGATCAGCGACTTGATCTTTTCAATGTCGAACGACATGCTCTCTCAATTCCTGTGTTGGGAAATCGGACGAACCTGCAGGCCCGATTGCTGCAGACGCGCGCGTACCAGCGCAGCCAGATCGGCGGCACCGGGCGTGTCGCCATGCACCAGCACCGAGTCGATGGAAACTGGCATGCGCTTGCCGCTCTGACTGGTGATGGCACTTTCCTGGAACATGCGCACCACGCGCTCGATCACTGCCTCAGGATCGTGAATCACCGCTCCCGGCAGCTTGCGCGACACCAGCAGTCCGTAGTCGTCATAAGCGCGATCGGCAAACACCACGCGCTTGACTGGCAAGCCCGCATTCACCGCAGCCGTCTCCATTTCCGTCATCGGCGGCGCGATGATCGTAAGCGATGCGTCGAACGCCTTGATCGCAGCCATCAGCGTGGCCGCGAGTTCCGCATCGGCAAAACACATATTGCCCAACGCGCCATGGAAAGTCACATGCTGCACCTTCTTGTCAGCGGCCTGCGCAATGCCTTGCAGCGCGCCGAGCTGGTACCAGGTCATCGCACGCAGCTCCGATGCATCGAGATTCAATGGCCTGCGACCAAAGCCCTGAATGTCGGCAAATCCCACATGCGCGCCGATGTCCACACCGTTGTCGATGGCCAGCTGCACGGTCTTCACCATGATGCTCGGGTCGCCCGCGTGAAATCCGCAAGCGATGTTGGCCGAGGTGATCACCTTCATCAGCGCCGCATCGTCGCCCATGCGGTAAGGACCGTAGCCTTCGCCCAAGTCGCAGTTGATGTCTACGTTCGTCATGGTTCAAACATCCTGAAAAAGAAAATCCACCGCGCGCTTGACCCGCGCGAGATAGGCTTGCACCTCGTCGTTGGCATCCAGCGCCTGCTGCATGTTCACACACTGAAAACGCAAGCGGCTGCCGATGGGTGCTTGCGCCAACCGCCACATGTCGGCCGCAATCACGGTCGCCATCTTGGGATAGCCACCCGCTGTCTGCGCATCGCACTGCATGACGATGGGCTGCCCCTGCGGCGGGATCTGCACCACGCCCGGAACAATGCCATGCGACAGCAGCTCAACCGCCTTCTCGGGCTTGAGCTGCGCATCGCCACTCAACCGCATGCCGATGCGATTGCTGTCCGGCGTGATCTGCCAGTCGCAGGTTTGAAACTGCTCGCGCGTGGGTTCGCTGAAGCTCTCCCATTGCGCGGCTGGCAATACGCGAACCAGCGTTGTCTTGTCCGATAAGGGCGCTTCCATCTCAGGCAATGGAATGCCAGCGCAAGGCGGAAACACGCCAAAACGACGTGTTGAATTCACCGCACGCGAAGGCAACAAGGAAAGCGAATCGCCCTTGCGCAAGGTGCGACCATCCAAGCCACCAAAGCCCGCTTTCAGATCGGTACAGCGCGAGCCCAGCACCACGGGCACATCGATGCCACCGGCCACGCACACATAGGCCACGCCACCGCTTTGCGGCGCACGCAGCGTGACGATCTGCCCCGGCTGCACGACCACGCTCCACCATGGCGGGCAACGCTGGCCGTCCACTTCCATCTGCGCGTCCGAGCCCGTCACCGCGATGCGCGTGGTTTGCTTGAACTGCACGCGCAGCGGAAAAATCACCACTTCCAGAAACGCTGCATCTGGCGCATTACCAACCATCAAATTGCCGACCTGCGCGGCCAGCGCATCCAAAGGCCCGCTGATGCCGACGCCATAACGCCTGAAGCCGCGTCGTCCAGCATCCTGCACGGTGGTCAAACCGCCGGTCGAAAGAATCTCCATCATGACAACGCTCCCACCGCACGAAAACGCACCACGTCGCCCGGTGAAAGCAATGCGGGCGATGCCGAAGTCGGATCGAAGAAGCGCCGATCAGTGAAACCAATCACGTTCCAGCCACTGGGCAACGTCTGCGCCTGCACACCCGTCTGCGCGCCGCCGATGGAAACGCAACCCGCCTGCACCTTGAGGCGCGGCTGCGCACGTCGGGGGGTATGCAGCTTTTCATGCAGCCCGCCAAGATATGCAAATCCCGGATGCGCGCCGAGAAAAAAAACCGTGTAGGTCGCAGCGCTGTGCAGCTCGATCACCTCTTGCGTGCTGATGCCGTTGTGCGCAGCGACATGCTCCAGATCGACGCCGTATTCACCGCCATAAACAACCGGCAACTCGAACTCGCGCGCCGCGCGCTGTGCCTGCTTGGGGTGCAGCCAGGCCTGATTCACCACGGCCTGCAACTGCGCGGAATCGACCTGCGTCGAATCGAACACCAGCATGAGATTGTTCATGCCCGGCACCGCCTCTTCCACACCCGGTTGATGCGAGAGTTCATCGGCCACCATCAGAATGCGCTCCTGCAGCGCAAGACTCATCGGCGGCGGGCAATCGAACAGCAGCGCATCGGTCCCCAACGCGCTGACCGACAGCGGCGACACCAATGGGACTTTCATCCCGGCAGTCATGCCTGCGCCTTGACGGTGAACAGCGGCTTGCCGAAGTCCACCTTGTCGCCATCGCCCACGAGCACTTGCGCGATCTCGCCACTCATCGGGCTTTCGATGGATTTGAGAATGCCGCGCGACTCCAGATAGATGGCAGGAGCGCCTGCCTCGACCTTGGCACCAACAGCCAGCGCCGCACCACCCGCTTGCGCAGGATGGCGAAAGCGTGCAATGCCCAAGGCGTTTGAACGCACAACGGTGTTCTCATCAGACGTCGCACACTCCTGCGATTCAAAGCCCGGCGATGTCGCCACAGCCACAGGAGCGCCTGCTCGTGTGACCAAACGCAGTCGCGTGGAAGCGTCGCGAATGTCGATGGCTTGCATGCCGGACTGGCGCAGTTGCTGCGCGATCTGAAGTATGTCTGCTGAATTCATGTGGTGCCGTTCAAATCGTCTCGTCCATCAGGGCAGCGCTTCAAACTTCAGGTCCTTGATCGCAGTGACCTTGTAAGGACGCTTGAGCTTGTATTCCGAATCGTCGCCAAACCACTTCTTCCAGTGCTGGTCCATATAACCGCTGGTTTCGAGCTTGTTGAGCACCGCATTGATTTCGTTGTGCAGCGCCGTCTCGCCCTTGGTCATGCCAATCGCCACGGGCTGGATGTACAGCTCTTCGTCCATCACCACCGCTGGCTTGGGGCCCTTCTGCGATTGGATGGCGAACGCCGTGGCCGACACGTTGTTGATCACGAACGCATCCACCTTGCCCTGTTGCAGCGCGAGGAATGCAGACGACGCGTCCTGATAGGTCAGCGGCGTTGCACCCTTCAACCGCAGCTTGATGGCGGTCTCGGAAGTGGAGCCCTTGGTGGAGCTGATCTTCTTGCCATCGAGGCTGGCCAGATTCGTCAGGCCCGACGTCTTGCCGACCACGGCCACTTCCTTGCCCACGTTGTAGGCGTTGCTGAATTCGACCTGCTCGGCACGCGTCTTGGTGTAGCCCATGTTCGCGATGATGATGTCGATGTGACCGAGCTTCAGTTCAGGAATATGCACGCCGACCGGGAAGCCGCGCACTTCGGCCTTCAGGCCCATTTCCTTGGCCACGGCGTGGCAGAGTTCCACGTCCGAACCAATGGTCTCGCGCGTCTTCGGGTCTGGATAACCAAACGGCGCAATGGCTGCGAACGTGCCGCACACCAAGGTCTTCTTGGCCTTGATGTTGTCGAGTTGGTCAGCACTGGCTGCGCCAGAGAACGCGACAGCAGCGACGCCCAATGCGGTGAGCAGCACGGGAGCAATGCGGGATGGAGATGGCATGGCGTGGATTCCTTGAAGTGAAGAGCGATGGGAAAAGTATGGATTCGTTGTTTGAAATTCAGTGCGAACGCAGATCGTTGAGAAAACGCTGCGCACGCTCGGACTTCGGGTTGCTGAAGAACGCTTCGGGCGTGTCGGACTCGATCAGCGTGCCGTGGTCCATGAACCAGACACGGTCGGCCACTTCGCGGGCGAAGTTCATTTCGTGCGTCACGCACATCATGGTCATGCCTTCGCGGGCCAACTGCTTCATCACCTGCAGCACTTCGCCCACCATCTCGGGGTCGAGCGCGCTGGTGGGTTCATCGAACAGAATCGCCGGTGGATTCATCGCCAGCGCACGTGCAATCGCCACGCGCTGCTGTTGACCACCAGAGAGTTGTCCTGGATAGGACGAAGCCTTGTTCGCCAGTCCCACGCGTTCGAGCAGTTGCAGCGCGCGTGCACGTGCCGAGCTGCGCTTTTCGCCCAACGCGGTGACGGGGGCCAGTTCGATGTTTTCCGTGACCGACAGGTGCGGGAAAAGATTGAAGCTCTGGAACACAAAGCCCACATGCGCGCGGAACTTGTTGATGTCGAGCTTGGGCGAATACACGTCCTGACCGTCGAACTCGATGCTGCCTTTCTGGATCGGCTCCAGCCGGTTCACGGTGCGAATCAGCGTGGACTTGCCCGAACCCGATGGACCGCAGACCACGATCACCTCGCCCTTGTTGACGGTGGCGTTGATGTCGTTGAGCGCGTGGTATTCGCCATACCACTTGTTCACGCCCTTGAAGGAAATCATGGGCGTACCACCCTGTGTTGCCTTGATCATGGAGATACTCTTTCCCGTTCCTTAAACATTGACTTGCGGCGCAACAGACGCGCTGCCAGCCTTCGATCCCGACGACAGCTTGCCTGCTCGGCGACGCGCAATGCGTTGCTCCAACCAGCGCGCAAGCTGAGTCAGCGCCGCACACACGACGAAGTAGATGGCCGCCAGCAGGATGTAGACCTGAAACGGCATGGTCAGCAGCGTCGCGTTGATCTGGCTGCCCGCAAAGGTCAACTCGTTCACGCTGATCACATAGCCGAGCGCCGTGTCCTTGATGCTCGATACAAACTGCGAGACGATGGCCGGAACCATGTTGTAGATGGCCTGCGGCAGCAGCACCTTGAAGGTGGTCTGCATGTAGCTCAGCCCGATCGCACGCGCAGCTTCGGTCTGGCCTGCGGGAAGACCCGTCATGCCTGCGCGCACGATTTCTGCAAGATAGGCGGACTGGTAGATCACCAGCGTGACCAGCATCGTCGTGAAGCCCGCCACCGGACGCCCCAGAATCTGCGGCACGATGAAATAGGTCCAGAAGATGAACATGATGAGCGGCACGCCGCGCACCACGTAGACGATGGCCGTGGCAGGCCAGCTCAGCAACTTGAACGGACTCAGGCGGCACAGCGCCAGCACCACGCCCAGCGGAAACGCCAGCACGATGCCGAGAATCGACAGCAGCAAGGTCACTGCCAGACCGCCGAGCGGGCCGTTCGGATACTGGCCGACCAGCAGCAGCATCCAGTTGTCGCGAATGATGTTGAGGATGTCGGTCATGGTCAGCGGGTCTTTATCTTGGTACGGTGTTCAATCAGTGCGCCCGCCCACATGAGCAGCAGCGACAGCACCAGATAGATGACGGTGGATGCCAGGTACACCTCGAACGTCTTGAAGGTCGCGCTCTCCACTTCCTTGGTCACATAGGTCAGCTCGGCCACGCCCACGGTCATCGCAAGACTCGTGTTTTTGAAAAGCAGCACCGTGTGGTTGATCAGCGGTGGCAGCGCAATGCGCAGCGCCTGCGGCATGATCACCAGACGCGCCGCCTGCAGATACGAAAGGCCCAGAGCGCGAGAGGCTTCCAACTGCGATGCAGGGATCGAACGGATGCCGCCGCGCAGGTCTTCCGACATGTAGGCACCAAGGCACAGACCGATGCCGATGAACGCAAAGATGAACTCGCTGTTGTGCGCGTTGATCCACTGCTGCGCCGCCTCGGGAAGAATCGCCGCAACGCCGAAGTACCAAAGAAAGATGTGCACCAGCAACGGCACGTTCTGGTGATATTCCACATACGCAGTGGCGACCCAGACGCTGAGCTTGTTGGTGCTCATGCGCATCACGGCGATGACCATGGCCACCGTCATCGCCAGCGCGAACGCAATCGCCGCGAGCTCCAGCGTGTTGATCAAGCCCTTCCCCACCTGAGTCAGAAACTCCGGTTTGGCAAAGAGCGAAAAGTCCATCTGAATGCTCATGCCATCACTCTTTCGCAAGCAGCCTTCGCTGCCCGCTTGGGTGTTTCAAGACTCGGCGCTTTCGTGCCCGCTCGTGAACAAAAAATATGGAAATCGGTTCTCATGCTTTGAATGTCATCTCTTGCCTTGGTGTGCAGAACTTCACTCGCGCAACGGATTGCCAAACGAAGTCTGTACGCCCGTTTCACGGCGATTTGTGGGACAACATGCCGCATCGAGGGCACGAATCACCAACATCGGAGGGTTGTCGCCCATTTTCCTCATGCATGCACTGCTTTGTTGCACTGCTATGCCTGCTTCGCGACACCCCTATTTTCATGCACTTTCCATGCCAATTCAGGCTTTGCAAGCCGCCACTGCGTGGCCGATGGCAGCAAAGCCGGCTTCGATTTCTTCCATCGACGTGGCGAACGACATGCGCAGGAATCCGGGGCTTCCGTAAGACGTTCCATCGATCACCGCAACACCCGCTTGCTCGATGAAGAAGTTCATCACATCGACATCGCTTTGCAGCACGTTATCTGCAGCCGTCTTCAAACCCAGCAACTTCTGCACATTCACGAAAACATAGAACGCACCATCGGGTTGCACGCAGCTCAGGCCTGGAATCTGTGCGATCAGTTCCATCACCCGATCACGGCGCGACTCGAACAGTCGTGAGGCTTCTGCCACGCATTCCTGCGGGCCATCGAGCGCGACGACTGCAGCCGCCTGGCTCATGGCGCTTGCGCAGGTAGTGCTTTGCGTGAGCAGCAGATTGATGCGCTTGACCAGTTCCACCGGACCCGCACCATAACCAATGCGCCAACCCGTGAAGGCATAAGCCTTGGACAGACCGTTGACCAGCAGCGTGCGGTCACGCAGATCGGGAGCGATCTGCAGCGGAGACACATGCTTCACACCGTTGTAGACGAAGTGCTCGTAGATCTCGTCGGTCATCAACCAGACCTGCGGATAAGCACGCAGCACATTGCAGATGGCTTCGAGTTCTTCGCGCGTGTAGACGGCACCCGTGGGGTTGTTGGGCGTGTTCAGAATCACCCAGCGCGTCCGTGGCGTGATGGCCTTGGCCAGCGCGTCGGCAGAGAGCTTGAAGCCGCTTTCCTCGCTGCATGGCACGATCACGGGCTTGGCCGCCTGCAGCGCCACCATGTCGGGGTACGACACCCAGAACGGTGCGGGCACGATCACTTCATCACCTTCATTCAAGGACGCTGCGAACGCGTTGTAGATGATGTGCTTGGCACCGCAACCCACGACGATCTCTTCGGGGCGAAAGCTCAGTTGGTTTTCGCGTTCGAGCTTGCGTGCGATGGCGGCGCGCAGCGCAGGCGTTCCGGCCGATGCGGTGTAGCGCGTCTGGCCGCTCTTGAGGGCGTTGATGCCGCCTTCGATGATGTGCGGCGCGGTGTCGAAATCGGGCTCTCCAATCGTGAAGTCGATCACCTTGCGGCCCTGGGCGCGCAGCGCGTCGACCTTGGCCTTGGCTGCCATGCTTGGAGAAGGTTTCACAGAGGCAAGACGTTCAGAAAACAAGATGCAGTCCTTTAAGTGATGAATGTGGCCCACTGATGTACCGTGAGCATTCATGGCATTCTTCATGCATCGAGCAATAAAAAAAAGCGATATTTATGAATAAAATTGCATCACATTTTTCGATCACATCATCGATAACCCGAAGGCCCGCACCATGATGACTTTCAAGCAGCTCGAAGCGATCTACTGGGTCACCCAGCTCGGCGGTTTCTCGCAGGCTGCCGACAAGCTGCACACCACGCAGTCCGCCATTTCCAAGCGTGTTCAGGAGCTGGAGACGCTGTTCAACATGCCGCTGTTCGACCGCACGCAGCGCACCTCTCGCCTCACCGAAAAAGGCGAGGAGATGTACGTGGTGGCCAAGAAGCTGCTGGAGCAGCGCGACGCGGCGGTCAATCAGTTCATCTCGTCGCAGGAAGTGGTGCGCCGCCTGCGCATCGGCGTGACCGAACTCACCGCAATGACCTGGCTGCCGCGCCTCGTGAATCTGGTGCAGACCCATCACCCGCGCGTGGTGCTGGAGCCCGATGTGGACATGAGCATGATCCTGCGCGACAAGCTGCTCGCCAACGAGGTCGATGTGATCTTCGTGCCCGATTCGTGCAAGGATGAACGCTTCACCACCAAGCGGCTGGGCGTGGTTGAAAACGCCTGGATGTGCAAGCCCGGCACCTTCGATGGCATGAAGGTCAAGCGTCTGCACGATCTGTCGTCGCACACGTTTCTCACGCAGGGCGACAAGTCGGGAACAGGCGTGCTCTACAACCAGTGGCTGAGTTCGGTGAACATGCAGCCATCCAACACCATCGTCTGCAACAGCCTGCTCGCCATCATCGGCATGACCGTGTCAGGATTGGGCTTCAGTTATCTGCCCCGGCAAAGCGTGGAGCCGCTGGTGCAATCCAACTTGCTGGAAGTGCTCAAGATCTCGCCCACGCTCCCCAAGACCAACTACGTCGCGGCATTCAAGAGCGATCAACGCAGCACGCTGATCTCCTCCATCATCCTGCTCGCTCAGGAATGCTGCGACTTCTCGCGTGCTTTGCAGACAACGTAAGGACGTCGTTCAAAGCACGAGAATCGCGCGGAAATCGTTCACGTTGGTATGGGTCGGCCCTGTGAAGAACAAGTCGTCGATGAATTCAAAGTAGCCGTAGGCATCATTGCGATCCAGATGATCTGCAATGCGCGCACCCTGCTCTGCCGCGCGCTGCAAGGTGGTTGGCGTGACGAATGCGCCTGCGTTGTCTTCCACGCCGTCGATGCCATCCGTGTCGGCCGCAAGCGCCCACACATTGGCTTCGGATTTGAGCGCAACGGCCAGCCCCATGCAGAACTCGCCCGCACGGCCGCCTCGCCCCTTGGCGGCACCGGCCTGTCGTTCGCGCACCGTCACGGTTGTCTCTCCACCCGACAGAATCACGCAAGGCTTGGCGAACGGCTCGCCGCGCAAAGCGACGGAACGCGCAAGCGCCGCATGCACCTTGCCCACTTCCCGCGATTCGCCTTCGATTTCGTCGCTGAGGATATGCATCGCATACCCCGCATCGCGCGCCACTTGCGCCGCAGCTTGCAGCGATTGCTGTGGCGTGGCGATGAGATGGCACTCATGCCCATCAAACGCCGCATCGCCGGGCTTGGGCGTTTCAAGTTCTCCGCTCACAAGCCTCGCACGGACCTCGTCCGGCACATCAATGCGGTAACGATCCAGAATCGCCAATGCTTGCGCGCAGGTGCTGGCATCAGCAACCGTCGGCCCGCTTGCGATCACCGAAAGATCGTCTCCAGGCACGTCGCTGATCGCAAGCGTCACCACTTTCGCAGCGCCGCACGCAGCAGCCAAGCGACCACCCTTGATGCGCGAGAGATGCTTGCGCACGCAGTTCATCTCGGCAATGTCGGCACCTGAGGCCAGCAGTTGTTGATTGATTCGCTGCTTGTCCGCAAGCGTGAGCCCTTGCGCAGGCAAGGTCAGCAAGGACGAGCCGCCGCCGGAGATCAGGCAGATGACGAGATCGTCCTCGCTCAAGCCTTGCACCAACTGCAGGATGCGCTCGGCCGCATTCAAGCCTGCCGCATCCGGCACGGGATGTGCGGCCTCTACGATTTCCACGCGCTCGCTCAAACCTTCGGGACGCGGCGGGACGTGGTGGTAACGCGTCACCACCAATCCGGAAAGCGGCGCATTCAGCGGCCACAGCGCCTCCAGCGCGTGGACCATCGAAGCACCGGCCTTGCCCGCGCCGACGACCACCGTGCGCCCTTTTGGCGGCTGCGGCAAGAAGGCCGCCATGTTCGCCAACGGCAAGGCTCGCTGCACTGCCGCTTCATAAAGCTGAACCAGAAACGCGCGCGGATCGGTCATTGCCATCATCATCTTCAGCCCACTATGTTGCGTGGCTCGCCACGCACAAATGCTTCGATGTTGTCCACCAATTGATCGGCCAAAGTCTGAATCGCCTCTTCGCTCGCCCACGCCACATGCGGCGTGAGAATGAAGTTGGGACGCGACGCCAGTTGCATCAGCGGATGATCCATGGGCGGCGGCTCCACCGACACCACATCGAACGCCGCGCCGCTGATCTGCCCGGCGTCGAGCGCCGCGCCAATCGCAGACTCATCCACCAGACCACCGCGCGCCGTGTTGATCAGCAGCGGCTTCTTGCGCATCAACGCAAACTCCGGCGCACCAATCATGTTGCGCGTGGCCGGCGTGAGCGGGCAATGCAGCGTGAGCACATCCGACTGCGCCAGCGTTTCCTCGAACGGCGTGTAGAGCGTGCCCTGCCCCGTCACACCCTTGAAGCCCGAAAACAGCACGCGCATGCCGAGCGCACGCCCCATCGCAGCCGTCGCCTGACCCAGCACGCCGTCACCGATCACACCCAGCGTGGAACCCGCCAGATCGCGAATCGGATAATCAAAAAAGCAGAACTGGCTCGCCTCGATCCAGCGCCCCGCCTTCACCGCATCGCGATACGCGCAGATGCTGCGGCGCAAAGCGAAGATCAGCGCAAACGTGTGCTCGGGCACCGTGTTCACTGCGTAGTTGCGGATATTGCTCACCACAATGCCGCGCTCGCGACAGGCCACTACATCCACGTTGTCGGTGCCGGTCGCAGCCACGGCCACCATCTTCAAACACGTAGCCGCTTCAATCGTTGCGCGATCCAATCGCACCTTGTTGACGATGACAATGTCCGCATCCGCAATGCGCGAAGCCACATCTGCGGGCGCTGTGCGCTCATGCACCGCCAGCTCATGCGCAAACGCCGGAGCGCGCAGCACGGTGCTCGGGCACAGCGTCGCGCGGTCAAGAAAGCTGATCTTCATGCCGGAACCTCAACACCCAAACGCTTGAGCGTCGCATCGATCCACTTCTTGTCCAGAGTGCCTTCTTCAATTTCGCGAATCGTCACCTTCTCAGCGTCTTGCTTGCGACGCGTGGCCTCCAGCAGAGCTTGGGCCTCATCGATCGGCACGCACAGCAGACCATCCGCATCGCCCAAAATCAGATCACCGGGATTGATCACCATGCCATTCAGCGAAATCGGCACATTGATGGAACCAGGACCATCCTTGTAAGGCCCGCGATGCGTGACACCCGCTGCGTAGACCGGGAACGCCCCCGCCCCAATCGCATCCACATCACGGATCGCACCGTTCATCACAAAACCGGCGATACCGTTCTTGACGGCAGTAGCCACCATCAACTCGCCAATCAGCGCATTGGTCACATCGCCGCCCGCATCCACCACGATCACATCACCCGGCTTGGCCATGTGCAGCGCCTTGTGGATCATCAGATTGTCGCCAGGCCGGGTCTTCACCGTGAACGCCGGGCCCGCCAGCACGCCCGTGGAGTGATACGGACGCAAACCCGCACCACCCGCCGTCATGCGCGACATGCAGTCACTCACATTGGCCACCGGCAACACGCGAAACGCTTCGACGATCTGAGAGTCCACCCGACGGGTAAGAGCGCAAATTTGAAATCCGTTCATTTCCATTGACTTTCGTATTCGGTTCCGCTCGCCCGGTGAACACGCCGTTCAGCGAGGCAGCGACAAAAGTGTAGGAAAGGGAATGGAAGAAAAAAAGCGAATTTATTTTCTTTAAAAACATCGCTTTTTTTGATGATTTGGACAATCCATCTATCCAGAATCGCAGCGGTAGCCCAGTGGAATCGGCCAATGCAAACCGCTCTGCACTACGCACCGTCACTCAATAGCCCAAAGTAGCTCCACATCCATCACACTAGCTACGGGCTGACCATTGCGCCGCGCTGGATTGAGGAGCGTTCGCCCCAAGTATTCCAACGAGGCCTCGACCTTGAGATTGTCCTGAGGACTCAAGACCATCCAACGCTCCAAGGTGCCGCTGGCCGATATCCAGACTCTCAGCTCAATGCGTGCGACATCGCTCGGCCAATGCTCTGCCAAAACATACCACTCACCGACTGGCGTTGCGGACTCGTCCAGATCGCCTTTTTCAAAGTACTCCCGGTCGCTTGGTCTTATCCGCTCGCCCTCTGGTGCATGGCTGCTCTCGGCCAATATCTTCTTCGATTCGACGCCAGTATGAGCGACACTCAAATCCGCCTCAGACAGTGGGGAGCGATCAGACAGGGCGGCTTTTGTGACATCCGCTGGCAAACGTACCGGGACCGTCTGCTTCAACAGCTCTACATGCACGACTTGCTCACGGCTGGTGTTCAGCGCTGCATTGTCAAGGCCTTCGTTGGGCATGTTCAACACTGAAAACAATCCCAGATGCAGAAGCAGCGAAAGAGCAAACGCGAGGAAAAAACGGCCTCGCCACACCCTTTCGGCCAACCGAGACCAGCGAGTAAAAATTATTTCCAGCAATAGTCCAACGCAGCCTTCTCACTCGCAAAGCTTGGATATGTGCCCGCTTTCAGCGTTTTACGTCCATATTGGTCCACTTGATAGGTGCCACACTTATCACCCGTCATGGCACCTGATGGCACAGCTTCTATCATGAAGGTATCACGATCCAAAGAGCTTCCCACCAGGGCAACCGTGTACTGCTTGGTACCATCTGCCGGAGCTTGACTCAAGTGTGCGGGGTACAGCGAGCTCGTCGCAGTACCCACGCTATTCTTATCGTAACGATAGCTCTCCGTGTAAAGCCTCTCCATCCATTGCTGAGCAGACATCAGCACAGTCTTCGCCTCTGCACGTCGACTTTTGGCCACAAACTCCTTATAAGACGGATATGCGACGGCAGCGAGAATTCCGATCACCGCCACCACGATCATCAACTCGATAAGCGTAAAGCCACTTTGTGATTTTCTGTTCTTCATGAATACGTCTCTTTATTCGGGAGTCAACGTCCGAATGCCTGGAATTTCGCGCCAATGCATGCGTGGCGTCGAGCTATAGCAGATCACAGCGTCAGATGTGCCACCCAACGTGATGAATGAACGTTGGCCTGGGCCACAGATTGCCTCTTGCTTGGTGCAGTTTGCATCCTGACCGTCTCCATCACATTTGCACCCTTCCGTGCCACGCGTGCAATTCACTGTGACTTTGGTGCGCCCTCTCGACGGATTGTTCGAGGCATAGGACACTTTCTGATCCTGAAAGTTAGAGCCAGCAACCAGTACCTTATCGCTGCCAACTGTCACTGCCCCCTGACTATTGCGCTCCGCTTTGCCTGAAATCGGATCAACGGTATACAGCGTTGCGTTGGGAGTTGCATTGCATGCCACTGCTGCTTCGTCGGCCGTAATGGGGCGTACGGTCACAAAGGAAAATACGCCTGCATTCAACGACGGATTGGAGAGAACGGACTCTTGTGTCACGGGGAAATTCCAATACCAGCCATCCTTGGTCGTCCAATCAATGACGTCACCTGTCAGCGTCACCACGCCGCCGGAACCACGAGAAGCCGTTCTGGAGACCAGTGTCGAAGTACCCGAAGGCAAGTCACGCGACACGTTCAGCCCCGTGCGGTCCCAAATACCGTAAACCCGGTAAGTCATGCCAGTCGCGAAGTCGGGTGTCTCAAACGCATTGCCGGTCGCAAAGTTCACGAGCAAACCTCCTTTGCCCATGTACAACAGCACAGGCGCTGTCGTGATGGGAAGCCCCTTGGTCACTCCACTTACCGTCGTTGTAGCTCTGTACAACGGTTTATTGGCGTTGTTGTTGCCCTTGTAGGCAACATCCCATGCGGTGTCATCTGCTCCGGAGAGGTTGAACTTCCACATATTGCCTTGCAGGTCTCCTGCATAGGCCACATCGGCAATGCCATCGCCGTCGTAGTCCTCCCAACGTGGAGTAGACAACCCATTGTTACCCAAGGTCGCATCAGCCACGATTTTCTTGTACTGACCAGTCCAATTGCCATTGTTGGGGCCCTGAACGTAGAGGATGTACAGCACAGCCTTGCCGCTCGCAGATTTCTGCCCATTCCCGAACATTACCGCATATTTTCCGTTGTTGAGCCTTACAACCGGAAGTGCCTGATTGGATACCGTGTGCAGTGTTGTGTCACTGATGATGTAGCCGAGGTCAGCATCATCATCAGACGTGAATTGCCACTTGAACACGCTCGAAGCATTGGTCTCCGTCAATGAGCCCACATCGGACACGTCGAGCGCGTAAATTGCCTTGCCGCCCCGACCCAATGCCCCAAACAAGTAGGAGCGCCACTTGTCCTTGTTGTCGTCCTCGTTGGCACTCGTGCCAATGTTTACATCAGCCACGAAGGGGCTGCCATCCACATACGCCCAGACGATACCATCTGGCTTGCTCTCCACATCGTTGGTTGTAAAGTTGACACCATTGATACGCGTACGCGCAGTGGTTCCGCGCTGCAATGGAATTTCGGCCAAGCGATTGGCGAGCACGCCTGGTACATAAGCAAATACCTCAGCGCCGGTCTTTGCATTGAAGGCATGCAGCATTCCGTCATTTGATGGCACCCACAACAATTGCTTGCGATCCTTGTTGTCGTTATAGAACGTTGAATAGCCCTTGTAGCCGGAGCCATAGAATGCCGCGCTTGGTGCTGTCTGCAGCCAAGGTGTGCCGTTCACCAGTGGTCCCAGTAGATTGGATTCGCGCGCGCGGAGTCCATTGGGACCTTCAAGTGTTTGATTGCCGCGTATGTAATTCAGCACATGCTGAGCATTGGCAGTGGAGACTACGTTAGTGCTCGCCGTTGTCATCTGTGTCTGATATGCCGTGCCCACAGCCCCCCAACGGAAAGCCACACCCGCACCCGCAGCGTTGGTGATGATTTCTCGGGATCCACCTTGGCTATTGGAGTGCGTGTCATAGAGAAGCTTGCCCGCTTCCCATGTATAGAGAGGATCAAAATAGCCTTCGCTGTTGATCTTATAGGCCTCCAAGGTTCCCGAAACGGATGCCGCGTCGAATTTCGCTACGTACTTGAATTCATCGGTAATGAACTGCGCGGAGGAAATAGCGGGGGCAGCATTGGATGACTTGACCAATGCATCCAAAGCCTTGCGCAATTGAGTCTCCAGAATGTCCGGGCGACGAGCGAGAAAGTAGCCATCTGGAACGCCATCACTTCCCGAAGTTCCATCAGCCTTCAAGCGATCCCACGACTCCTTGTTTGGAGGCATTGACAGATCGGTATAAGTCCCGCTGGAGCTGCGGGTGCTCGATGTGAAATAGCCGTACTTGGCGGCATACCACAATGGATCTTGCACAAGCACGTTATCCACGCCAATCATCTGAAATGTTTCGCTGTAGGGGTAATCGGCATCACGAATGACGTTCCAAGCCGAACTCACGTTGCAACGTGAAGCGCCCGCAGTGCTTTGCAAGCACTGCAATTCGCCTTCCGCGCCGGCCATGATGGCATCGCTATTCATATGTCGGTGTGTCAGATACCGCTTGTCGCGATTCGTCCCCATCACGCTGAAACCATGGGTCCCGGTGTCACCCGCACCGACATTCAAGATGTCCGTCGTGATTTTGATGTTGTATCCCGTCGGGCTGGGTTTGGCTGTAGTCGCACGCTCTACGTCGTATCGAATGAATCCGGCAATATCCATGTCGTAGTCACCACCCAATTGCGCATCGTTCCATGTCACGACGAATGCACCATAGGGCATGTTCGTCGATGGATGAGTGCCCGAGCTGATTGAGGCAAACGTCAACAGTGCCCCGGGCATCTGCTTGTTTCCGCCTCCGTTCCACAAACTCTCTGGCGTGATGTAGACATACTTGGTAGGGGATGTGCCAGGAATGGGAACTTCAATACGCGCTGCACCACCTGAAAGCGAAGCGGCCAGTGTCTTCACCTTCAACGCATCCTGTACTGTCTGGATATCGGGAGGAGGTGTCGTGAGATTGCGAATTTTGGCAGTGTTGGCATACAACGCCGCTCCTGCCACCTGGTAGGTGCCGCCCATGCCAGGTGCATCTGGACATACACCAGATGCAAGAGAAAGCTGACCGAGTGTCTTGCTCGAGCACGATTGACCAAATGTTCCGTCAACCGTACCAATCGATCTGACCGTACCGTTGATGCCTTCGGCAACGCCAATTTTGTCCGTGTATTGGGCTATAGAGCCTGACTTGTTGACAAGCGTGTTGAATGCAGTGGAAGCTTGCGAATCAGCTCCACCTGTCTTGGTGGCACCGTCAAAACTCAATGCACTGCTGGACAACGCCATCGTGTACATCGGCCTGCAAACCGAATTTCCAAAAAGGCCGCGGCGTACGGCATTATCGTTCGACAGTGGGTCATTCCAATCCTGCACGACAAGGCCTTTGCTCTCGTCTTTGGTTTTGGCAGGTGCATTGGTCTGTGACACCCCTGCGTAGTACTGCAGAGCCTGCACCACCATTTCCCCTATCGGATTCCCCCACGCAGGCAGTGTCCCATCGCTCAAATCTTTAGGGAGTGGTTTGTCACTTCCATAGTCTGCAGCGACTCGCCCATAGAGAACAAAGCTGTCAATCGATTTGATGGCGCCGCTCCCTTTCGCTCGACCATCTGCCGTGTTTCCACTGCATACGCCGCTGGCGCTGTGGCAAAAGACGCCTGTGTCGATGTTAATCTCATCGGAGAAATCCCCCATCCGCTTGCGCAACGCACCCGCATTCGTGTTCTTGTCATAACTGCCTGTCAGAACACCGAATTCCGCACGCGCCGAAACCGACGCACTGGCGGCCAAGCCGAATTCCTGGAAAATACCATAAGGCTTATAGTTCGATGTAAGGTTGGCGGGCACTGCCATGCAGCGCTCCTCACCTAGCATGGATGGGCTGCATACTTGTACCCGCACATTCAGCTCGGAGGTGCCAGTTGCGCCAGTAACACTGTCCTTGGTACCGTCTGGTGGATCCACCTCGTGGGAAATCCCCCCATTGCCTTTGTCCGCGTCAAGATAGTAGCGGCCAAGCTTCTTGCCAAGCACACCTACCCCCCATTCGCAGACCGTTCCTTCAACCGTAGCCCAAAGACGGTAGTTTCCTTTGGCCAAACGTATGACAGGAGTGCCGCCTTCGCCCATAACGGTCGAGCGGTTGCAAATACTCATGCCGGCGTAGACGTTCTTGTTGCTGCCTGTGGCTTTTGTCAATTGGGCCGTCGTATACGGCGTGTAGTCGCGGATATCCGTACCTCGGTAGTACTTCACAAAAGAATGAGAGTCCATCGATAGGTTAGTTCGCTCCAAGACGGTCAGTGAACTCGTGACTGCCGTGATGAGACCACTGGCGTCTTTGGTCGCCGTTGCTGTGTCTGTACTACGTTTTCCCCCATAGAGCATCTTGCGAATCACGTCCAGGCGAGTCATGGTCGCCCAGTTCATGAAGTTGCCACTCCACTGGTTTGAACCTCCGCATACATACCGCCCATCTGTCGATACCGTCGCTACAGCGTTGGGCTCAAATCGGCTATTGGTATACGTATAGCACTTGGTAGGATCGAAATATCCGTAATACTTGAAATCTGGCTTGAATGTCGTGTCGATCACGCCATCACCATCCAGATCTTCAAAGTCCGTATAGATAGGACCAAACAGCGTGTGGTCCTTTGACGTCGCCAACATCAGCATCGGCTTGTTTGACGAGCTGACAATATTCGGTGGAATAGTGGCTCGCGGCGTGGACACCTCTACGGGAGTCGCCTGCACTGTCGACAATACGACGGCGACACCCACAAAGGCTCCACTCAACTTTGTCCAACGACTGAATTTCATAGGATTCCCCTCACTTCTTCGCGAATGCCTGCAAGCAGGTATCTGCGTATCAATCACGGCATGAAAATGGTCTGAAGGACCACTTGCGTACGCTCTGAATATCCAAAACCACGTGCCGTGATTCGGTACATGGCGCCCCATTCATTGGGATTGCTGCCTTGACCACTCACCTGCGTCTCGACCAAATTCATTCGCACGTTTTTGCGTCTGAAATACTCGATCATGTACTCTGGCTGTCGTGCAACGCCCGTGATTGCGGCCGTGCCCGTATACGTTCCCAATGGAACACCTCCAGTGAACGAATCACAGTTATTGGTATCGACTGGGGTTCGTCCAGGCTTCGTACTCGCTTTGTCATTCCACAACCCACTTTTGCCGCCGGGCCACCACGGCTCTGACGTAGTGCCGCTGGCAGCCGTCCAGCTTGCTGTGGCATACGATGCATCAGGAAAGGTGCAAAGCCCCTTTTTGCACTCCTGTGAGAAATCATTGGGGTTCAATGCAACCTTGCCTCGACTGCAAGACGCATTGCTTGCCGCAGCACTGTATGCAGTCATGAAATCTCGCTCGGCATCGCGCAGGGCCGCCTCTGCAGCTTGCCAAGCCACCGCTTGGTCAGTTTGATTTCGAGCCATTCCTTCGGCCAAAATGGACTGACGCGCGGTCCAAAGGCCGATGCCAGTGATGGCGATGAGGAAAAGCATGACAACAACCAATGCCACGCCACGCTCGGAAACACGCCATTGGCTAGCGTGAGCTTGTAGGACCTTGGATGTGACGCTTCGAGTTTCGATCAGCATATGCTCTCCTTGCCCTTAGTAACTCAGCCGCAGAGCATTTCGAACACCAAAAATCTGTTCGTATCGGGCTATGGCATATCCTGTGGGTTGCTTGGTAGTTGTTCCTGCGCAGTCAACGTATGTGGATTTGGTTCCTGCCATATCAGACACTCGAGTATTGCTGCCCAACGTTCTGGTGAGAATGCAAACCCTTACTGCCGTCACGCGCTGCCATGCGGTAAGTGCAATGCCGCTGACATTCAGTGGAGCCTCTGATGCCATCTGCGTTGCGGTCAGAAATTTGGCTGGCGCAAGCGTATTGTTTGTCGACTTGGGATCGTACGAAGTGTAGATTCCATAGGTAAACTGCATATCTTCTACGCCAGCCACCATCGGCTGGTATTCCGCTGCTTTTGAGTGCCAATTGCTTCCATTGCCACTGCAGGCTAGGCTCTTTGTGGTGATGTCACTGGTATCCACAAACATCTTGGTACTGATTAGCGTGTAGCGATTCGAAACGAACAATGGCTGCCTAGGAGGCAACTTCGGATCGTCCGTAGCATTCTTTTTTCGCTCCGCATTGCTTGGATCCGCATCGACGTTCGCGCCGCTGCAGTCGCGTCGCGTCCCCGGCGCGTCAATCGTATCGTTGGTGAAGTAATTGATCACCAGCGTATCTGCACTGCCCGATGCACTTGTGCAGGTACTGGAGCTGGTATCGAAGGGCCCACTGTCACACCCAAAGATGCCCGATTTGAAAGCGGTTGGAGGCCAGTTCGTTGAACTGTCTTCCCAATCCGTTGGCGCACGAGGGCTACTTTCGTATGGGTAGTAGCCATTGAACATCCCAAACTGCGTTGCCGAGTAGTAAGGATCATTTTTTTCAAAAGGCAAGATCGTCGCAGGATAGAAACCCGCATTCATGAGATCCCGACCAATCGTCTGCAGCACGAAGACTCCGGCTTCGCGACTGCCGCTTGTGCGGTCAAGCGAGCGCTGACCTTCGCGCGACGCCAGATATACGTATGCCGCACCGGCAATAATGACGAGGCTTATTGCCATTGCGATCATCAACTCGACGAGAGAGAAGCCGCGCTGATGCGAATGAGATGGATATTGCATGGCGCTCAAGGGACAAAGCGAAAACGTGCGCACTTGACACCGGCTGGAGCAGCGGCCTTTTCGGGGCAGCAGGACTGTTCAGCCATGCCAACTGGAGTGTTGGAAGAGCAGATCGGAGCCTTTTCCAGCTTGCGAGCCAAAGGATCTGACGAAGCCGTCGCTGCCGCTTGCTCTTTATCGAACCACATCAACGTGAGTAGCACACCGGTTGCTCGCCCTCCCTCGATCATGGCAGCTCCCTGAGGGAGCAAAGCACGCACATTCTGGCGCCATATGACGAGATCGTAAGCAGCACGTTCTGATTCGGTGCACGCATTTGCCGCACAGTTCGTGCTGACAGACAGGGCATCTGCTTGCTGTTTCGACCAATCATCAGCAACGACAAATTTGGACAGAGTTGACGGCTGGTCTGCAAGCAATGGATCCGTGAAACCTGGACCGGCCATGAATGGATTGATCCGTATCTTCTCCGTCAAATCAGACAAGAGCGTCGCAGTAGATGCGCGAGCCCATGTATTGATCTTGTACTTAGACGTTGCGGCTTGCAGCCCAGCCATGCCAAGCAAGCCTACCGCAAGAACCAGAATCGCGATCATCATTTCAACCAACGTCACGCCACGCATCTGAGTGCGTATGTGCCCTGCTCTCAGTTGTATGTTGCGCATGTTTTGTCCCTCGGAATGAATCTGGTTCGCCCCATGCTATCCAGACAAATGTTTTTGCCGAATCGTAGATTCATAGGGTCGTTATCACTTTCGCCATATGTCAGCTTGAAGATGCGCGCAGCGCTCAGCGAAGGATTTCCTCTGGCATTGAAGAGCAGATAAGCGTCATCGTCGTTCTTGAGATGTATGCTTTCATCGGTAGACACTCTTGCCAAAACGACATCCGCGAGGGCAGGCTTAGTCACGCTGCCATCACAAGTTGGATTCAAAAAAACAATCCACCCTTGTTGCCAGTCAGTCGCAGAAGCGGCGCATTGAGGAGCACTGCCTGAAGCATTGGTACTCAAGCATATGGAGGCACACACATTTCTCCCAACCGCTTCGTTGCGTGCACGCTGTACAGCCCCGGAAAACTCATTTGCCACGTTATCCATCCTGCTGCGGACAATGAACTCTTTCAGAGAAGGCGCAGCCAGCATGCTCAATATGGCCGCAATAGCCAATGTGACCAGCAACTCGATCAATGTGAACCCTCTGGCATGCAGAATGCGCGGAGCTGGGCGGTATGTATCCATGCTCGTGATTATGGTTACTAAATGAGACATCAAGAAACCGCATGTCACCTCGTGCTCACCGCTAGTCCAGTTCGCCAGTCGATCAAGCCCATTGAGCCGTTTGCATATGGAGGCCGCCACGATGTAGGAGAAATCCCAATTCACCGCCTGGGCTCAGCAGTCCATCAACCAAAGGGCCATGCTCACACGACAATGCACCATTCAGTGCTGAAGAAGGCTCTTGTGGAAATTCAGGATGGCCCATTCGAAGATGCTCAATAGAGATGCTGTAACTTGCCCCACTCGAACTGCATCCATGCACTTACACGCTGCCGCCGCTCTTCTACTTGTTCGATTCATCGAGAGGTTGATCCCACCAGCCCTTTTGTGGGTACTGACGTTGACAGCAGCCCTCCTCACCGGCTGCGCCTCCCCCAAACTCCCCACCAACGTAGACCGCCCCATCTCCACCGCTGCCAAGCCTGTGGCTGATTCACAGCTCGCGCAAATCACCCAAGCGCGCAAACAAAAAGAAAACAAAGCAGGCACATCCGCCTCCGGTTTCATGTTGCTGACCGGGCCGCAGACTGCGTATGGCAGTCGCTTGGCGTTGGTGGAAAACGCCAGGCAGTCGCTGGATCTACAGTACTACGCGATTCATGCAGATGCGAGTACGGGGAGGTTGATGCGTGCGATTGTGGATGCTGCGCGGCGTGGGGTTCGGGTGCGGATTCTGCTCGATGATTTTCATGGCACGGGGCGCAATGCGTTGGTGATGCGCATGGCGTTTGTGCCGAATGTACAGATGCGGATGTTCAATCCGCTGCCCGGTGATCGGGAGAACCCTGTGAGTCGCATGTGGCACGCGGCGACGGATTTTCAGCGGGCGCAGCAGCGCATGCACAACAAGCTTTTTCTGGCGGACAACGTGATGGGCGTGATGGGTGGGCGCAATCTGGGGGACTCGTACTTTGGGAATGCGGAGTCCAACTTCATCGATGCGGATGTGTTGGTTGCTGGGCCGCTGGTGGAGGATTTGTCGAGCAGTTTTGACGAGTACTGGAACGACAAGCGTGCGTATCCGGTGCAGTCGCTGGTCGACAAGAAAGATCTGGATCGGATGCGTGCGGAGTTCACCCAACGGGATGAGGCGTCACACAACGCCGATGCGATGCAAAGCAATGCGGAGTCGCAGGGCAGCCCGTCGTCGTCGTCATCATCATCATCGGAGTCTGCGCGCAGTACTGGAGGCGCCAGGCCACAACTGCCCGATGGCGAGTCGCGACCACGCACTGGCGACACGGTCACCAAGGAACAGCGAGCGCAGGCGTGGGACATGAAGGCGCTCGATCTGCGCAAGATGCCGCTGATCTGGGCCAACGCCATCATGCTGGCGGACAAGCCGGGCAAGATTCCGGCGGTGGATGCGGATGGGCAGACCGATCCGATGACTGCGCGCGCGTCGACCGTGGCAAGCCAGCATGCGGCGAAGACCTTGCAGGGGCCGAATGGCGGCAGTCGTGGTGTGGCGGCGACCAACGACAAGAAGGCATCCAGCAGCGCAATGCCGCCCGCTGTCATGCCGGATTCGGTGGTCGATGGGCTCATCAGTCTGATCGACTATGTGCACAAGGATCTGCTGGTCGTTTCGCCCTACTTCGTGCCAGGTGAGCGCATGATGGCGACGTTCAAGGCGGCGGTTGATCGCGGCGTGCGTGTGCGCATACTGACGAACTCGCTCGCGTCCAACGATGCACCTGTCGCGCACATCGGCTATGCGCGCTACCGCGAGCAGTTGCTGAAGAATGGCGTGGAGCTGTTCGAGCTGGACAGCGATCCCAGCAATCTGCGCGCGGCCTTTGGCATGGGGAGCACAGGCAGTGCCACACCGCAGGCGCAGCGCATGATGCTGCACTCGAAAGTGCTGGTGCTCGATGGCCAGTTGACGGTGATTGGATCGATGAATCTCGATCAGCGATCCAAGCTGCAGAACACGGAAATCGCGGTACTGGTGCGCAGCAAGAAATTGTCGAAAGAGACCACACAGCTCATCGAGCAAGGACTCACGCACGGCTCATGGCGCGTGGTGCTGGAGAACGGCGAACTGGTCTGGAAGCCGCCACTGGGCAGCGATCTGAAAGAGGAAGCGACCGATCCAGATACCAGTCTGCCGCTGCGGATGATGCTCAAGTTGCTTGGCCCGTTCGTGCCCGACTCGGTGCTGTAGTGCCTGCCTGCAGAATCAGTGCGTCAACTGCCAGTCGACTTCTTTCTGACTGGGCTCGGTCACTTCGAATGGACCATGCTGCGTTTTGAGCCATGCGGTGATGTCGCGCTGATTGCGCATGGTGCGCACATGGTTGAACGCGTCTTCCGCTTCTGGAAAGCGTCTGCGCATCAGGTTCAGCCATTGCTTGAGTCGCCCGGCGCGCTGCGCGGGTTCGAGGTCGGCGCACACCATTTGCCAGAAGCGGATGATGTGCTGCCCCAAGTCTTCCCACTCAACGATGACAGAAGGCGGATGGCCCGCATCGACCGAACGGATCGCGAGCGCCAAGCCGGGATCGGCCACGATGCCGCGCCCGATCATGAGATCGCCGCAGCCCGATTCGCGGCGGCAACGCAGCGCGTCATCGACGGTCCAGATCTCGCCATTGGCGATCACCGGGATGTTGACTGCAGCACGGATTGCGGGGATGCGCTCCCAGTATGCGGGTGGACGATAACCGTCGGCCTTGGTGCGTGCATGCACCACCAGCTCGCACGAGCCGCCACCCGCCATGGCCTGCGCGCAATCGATGGCGAGGCTGTCGTCGTCGTAGCCGAGGCGCATCTTGGTGGAGACGATCATGTCGGCGGGCACAGCGCGACGCACGGCTTCGACGATGCGACCAATACGATCGGGCTCACGCAAAAGTGAGGCCCCACCGCCATGCCGGTTCACGACCTTGGCGGGACAACCGAAGTTCAGATCGACGCCGAACGGCCCCAACTGCGCCAGTCGCGCTGCGTTCTCCGCCAAGCTCTCGGAATCGGAGCCCAGCAATTGCGGACGCACCGGCACGCCGGACAGCGTTCGGCTGCCGTTGTGCAGCTCGGGGATATAGCGATAGAAGACGTGGTCGGGAATCAGCCTGCCTGTGACGCGAATGAATTCCGACACGCACCGATCCGAGCCACCCACCCGGGTCAGCACATCGCGCAAGACGAAATCCAGAAGCCCCTCCATCGGGGCCAGCAGCAGTTGCATAGCAGATGCTAGAAGTTGGCAATCACGTCAACAAGACCAACGAAACTCTCGCGCACTCAGGCATGGGAAGCAATGCCCACGCCCCCGCGCGCTCGCCCCTCAGACGGCCGCGGAGCAGGCCAAGCGAGGGACGCCGTGGAACCGGCTTTGCCGGGCCACTGGCGTCGTCCCCCTTCCAGGGGGAAGGCGCGCCAGCGCCTCAGGGGGTCATCCATGCACCTGTCGCTTGAGACGAACTTCCTCGACCTTCACGCCGCCAACCACGTGCGTCTTGGCTGTGGTCATTTCGCGCTTGAAGCCGGCCATTTCATGAAAACGAAGTGCGCGCTCATTGCGCAGCGGCACCCATGAGGTCACGGTGGTGCAGCCTTCTTCCTGAAGACCATCGCGCGCGGCATCCCACAGGGCAAGGCCAACGCCTTTGTTCCAATGGGTGGGAGAGGCGTAGATGGCCCAGATTTCACCTGTGGTGGGGCGGCTCTTTTCATCGCGTGAGCGATCAAAACCAACAAAGCCAACGATCTTGTCGCCATCCACTGCGACCTGCACTTGAGGCTCGCAATATTCGATGGCTTCGCGCCAATAAGCCTGACGCTTTTCCACCGAAGACATGGATTTCAACTGGTCGTCTGGCACAAGCCCACGGTAAGCCTCCAACGCAGAGGATGTGTGAACCTGGGCAATTGCTTTGGCATCGCGAAGTGTCGCGGGACGGACCTGAATACTGGACATGAGGAAACGAAAACGTGTGAGACAACGAAAAACCCAACATTCTCGCAAAAATGTGGGTTCGACTCACGCGCTCATTTGTATCCATAGCGGACAAGCTGCTTTTTCCACGTTGTGCTTGCCTAAATGGCCAACATGGTTCATAGCAGTTTTGCACTGAAATGAAACACAGCCCCGAGCGTGATCCCGGGAGGCGTTCAGAGCAGCTTGCGCAACAGCGACATGATACGGTCAAAACGAGGGCCGTAAGGCGGATAGAGCATCGCGCCCATCGAAAAACGCGACTGCACCAGCACCGACTTCTGATGGCTGAATCGCAGATACCCCGCCTCGCCGTGGTAGCCGCCCCAGCCGCTGTCGCCCACCCCGCCGAAAGCCAGTCCGTCGTGCGTGATGTGCATCAGCGTGTCGTTGACGCAGACGCCGCCGCTCACCGTGCGCGCCAGCACCGAATCGCGCACCGCATCGCTGCCGCCGAACCAGTAGAGCGCCAACGGCCTTGGCCCGTTGTTGATCAGCGTGATGGCATCGTCAAGCCGGTCATAGACCACGACGGGCAGGATCGGCCCGAAGATTTCTTCCTGCATAAGCTGCATGTCCTGCGTCGCGCCAAACACCAGCGTGGGTGCCATCTGCCGCGCCACGCCATCGCCGATGCTGGTGGGCGGTGGTGGCGGCGTGCCCGGCTGCTGCGCCATCACCTGCACATCCGCACCTTGCGTCTGCGCCTGCTGAAGCATGTTGCGCAGGCGTGCGAGATGGCGCGAGCTGATGATCGAGGCGTAGTCCGGATTGCCTTCAAAGTACGGAAACAGCTTGGCGACGGCCGCACGATAGGCCTCTGTGAACGCGCCCTCCTTGCCGCGCGGCAGCAGGATGTAGTCGGGCGCGATGCAGGTCTGTCCGCCATTGAGCAGCTTGCCATGCGCGATCTTGAGCGCTGCATCGTTCATGTCGCAATCGGCATCGATGATGCACGGCGACTTGCCGCCCAGTTCCAGCGTCGTCGGCGTGAGATTGGCGGCTGCCGCCTGCGCCACCTTGCGCCCCACCTGCGTGGAGCCGGTGAAGACCAGATGATCGAACGGCAGCGAAGCTACCAGCGCCGCAATCGCACCATCGCCCTGCACCACGCACATTTCATCGGGCGCAAAAAATTGCGAAACCAGCACCGCCAACTGGGCCGAGGTATGCGGTGTCAATTCGCTCGGTTTGATGATCACGCGATTGCCAGCGGCCAGCGCATCGATGGCAGGCCCCAGGGCCAACTGCACCGGATAGTTCCACGGCGAGATCACGCCCACCACGCCCAACGGCTGCGTCTGCACAAAGCCGCGCGCCGGCATCAGATACAGCGGCGTGCGCGCACGGCGTGGCTTCATCCAGCGGGCCAGCTTGCCGAGCGTGTGCGAGAGCTGCGCGTGCAGCACAAAGAAATCCGCCACTTCGGTGAGCCGCTGCGAGCGCATGCCGAAGTCCGCCTGCACCGCCGCAGCCAGCACGGGCGCGTTTTCGTCGAGCAGCTTTTTCAGGCGCAGCAGACGTTCGCGGCGCACCAGCAAAGGCACCTCCACCTGCGCCCGGCTGGCCTGACGCTGCAGCTCAAACAATTGGCGAATGTCTTCGGGATGCGTGTGGCTGGTCATAGACTGACCATCATATCGACGCACCGCTGCGCGCCATCGAAGTACCCCGAAGTCGCTTGGAGAATTTGTATCAAGGTTCAGTCCCATCCAGCCCACAAAGCAAAACGCCGCTGAAGAAAATCTTCAGCGGCGTTTTGCGATTGTTGACGATGATCAGAGGATCAGCGCGAGAGCCCTGTCAGTGCGCGTCAGTGAATCTCACGCGGTTGAACGTCTGTCACGTCCGGCGAAGGACGCAGGCCAGCGCTGCGCATGGCACCACGCGCCAACCCCGAATCATCGGCAGATTCACGGTGCGGAGCAGACCAGCGAGCGGTGCTGTTGTACACCGTGCTCCAGCCCGAACGTGGGTCCATTCGCATGGCCCAGGGCACGATCGGCTGGCCCGTGAGCTTGGCCCACAGAGCGCGCGCACCCCACACGAGCGCCAGCAGCAGTGCGGCTGCGAGCACGCTCAAGAAAACCACCACCGCGCCCGCGATGACCACGAGGCGCAGAACAAAACGGGCGATACCGGACAGCAATTCGTTCAAGATCTTTCCTACCTTTCAAAACCAGTGAGTCGAGGCCTTTCGTCCATCGCTCACCGTCATTTCATCATCATGCCGCTTCGCGAGCGGTGCCGAACTCGAATACCCCTGGGTCCTTCACTGGATCGACGGACACGGGAATCACGCTCTTTGGCGGATATTTGCCCTCCAGCAGCAACTTGGAAAGCGGGTTTTCGATACGTTGCTGAATCGCACGCTTGAGCGGACGAGCACCGAACACAGGATCAAAACCCACCTTCGCCAACTCGGCCATCGCAGCGGGCGACACGTCGAGGTGCAGATCCATCTTTTCGAGACGCGATTCAAGCAGCTTGAGCTGGATGCGCGCAATCGATTCGATGTTCTTGGCGTCGAGCGCGTGGAACACCACGGTCTCGTCGATGCGGTTCAAAAACTCAGGACGGAAGTTGTTCTTGAGTTCGCCCCACACGGCTTCCTTGATGTCTTCCGAACTCTGGCCCACCATGCTCTGGATGAGCTGCGAGCCGATGTTGCTGGTCATCACGATCACCGTGTTCTTGAAGTCCACGGTACGGCCCTGACCATCGGTCAGGCGGCCATCGTCAAGCACCTGCAGCAGCACGTTGAACACGTCAGGATGCGCCTTTTCCACTTCGTCGAGCAGCACCACACTGTAAGGCTTGCGACGCACAGCTTCTGTCAGATAACCGCCCTCTTCGTAGCCCACATATCCCGGAGGCGCGCCGATCAAACGGGCCACGGAGTGCTTCTCCATGAACTCGCTCATGTCGATGCGGATCAGGTGATCCTGGCTGTCGAACAGGAAGCCCGCCAGCGCCTTGCACAGCTCGGTCTTGCCCACGCCCGTGGGGCCGAGGAACAGGAAACTGCCCAGCGGACGGTTCGGATCGGACAGACCCGAGCGCGAACGGCGGATGGCGTTGGACACGGCAGAGATCGCCTCGTCCTGACCCACCACGCGATCGTGCAGCTTGGCTTCCATGTGCAGCAGCTTGTCCTTCTCGCCCTGCATCATCTTGGCCACCGGAATGCCGGTTGCACGGCTCACCACTTCGGCGATTTCTTCCGCGCCCACTTGCGTGCGCAGCAGACGGTTCTTCTTGCCCGCCACACCTTCGGCTTGCGCCTCGTTGTTCTCGGCGGCTTTCAGCTCGCGCTCCAGCTCAGGCAGCTTGCCGTATTGCAACTCGGCCACCTTGTTGAAGTCACCCTTGCGCTTGAACTCTTCGATCTGGATGCGGATGGTGTCGAGCTCCTTGCGGATCTGCTCGGAGCCTTGCGCGGCAGCCTTTTCGGACTTCCACACCTCTTCCAGATCGGCGTATTCGCGCTCCAGATTGCCGAGGTCTTCCTCGATCAGGCCCAAGCGCTTCTGCGAAGCCTCGTCCTTTTCCTTCTTCATCGCTTCGCGCTCGATCTTCAACTGGATCATGCGGCGTTCGAGCTTGTCCATCTCTTCCGGCTTGGAATCGATTTCGATCTTCACCTTCGCAGCCGCTTCATCGATCAGGTCGATGGCCTTGTCGGGCAGGAAACGGTCGGTGATGTAGCGCGCGCTCAGCTCGGCCGCAGCCACGATGGCCGGGTCGGTGATGTCCACGCCGTGGTGGGCTTCATAACGCACTTGCAAGCCGCGCAGAATCGCAATCGTGTCTTCCACCGACGGCTCTTCGACGAGCACCTTCTGGAAGCGACGCTCCAGCGCCGCATCCTTTTCGATGTACTTGCGGTATTCATCGAGCGTGGTCGCGCCGATGCAATGCAGCTCGCCACGAGCGAGCGCCGGCTTGAGCATGTTGCCCGCGTCCATCGCACCTTCGGCCTTGCCTGCGCCGACCATGGTGTGGATTTCGTCGATGAACAGAATGATGCGACCCTCTTCCTTGGCCACATCGTTGAGCACGGCCTTCAGGCGCTCTTCAAACTCGCCACGGTACTTGGCACCGGCCAGCAGGCCCGCCATGTCGAGCACCAGCACGCTCTTGTCCTTGAGGCTTTCGGGCACTTCACCGGCCACGATGCGCTGCGCCAGACCTTCCACAATGGCGGTCTTGCCCACGCCGGGCTCGCCGATGAGCACGGGGTTGTTCTTGCTGCGGCGTTGCAGCACCTGGATGGCGCGGCGGATTTCGTCGTCACGACCAATCACCGGATCGAGCTTGCCGCTGCGTGCGCGCTCGGTCAGATCAAGCGTGTATTTCTTCAGAGCTTCGCGCTGGCTTTCGCCTTCCGCACTGTCCATCGTCTGTCCTCCGCGAACGGCGTCAATCGCCGCTTCAATGCTTTTACGGGTCAATCCATTTTGTTTGGCCAATTCGGCAGCCTTGGTGCTGCTGTCAGCCAGCGCGAGCAGAAACAGCTCGCTCGCGATGAACTGGTCACCGCGCTTGATGGCCTCTTTTTCCGTGGCCTGCAGCAGCTTGTTCAGATCGGGGCCGATCTGCACCTGCTGGTCCTGCCCTTGCACTTGAGGCAGTTGCTTGACGGCGTTTTCCGCCGCCGTGGTGAGTGCGTTCACGTTCACGCCAGCGCGCTGCAGCAGCGAGCGCGGGCCGTCCTGCTGACGCAGCATGGCGGTCAGCACGTGAACGGGATCGATGTAGGGGTTGTCGTTGCCCAGCGCGAGAGATTGTGCGTCTGCGAGGGCTTCCTGAAATTTGGTCGTCAGTTTGTCAATTCGCATGGTGTTCGTTTTCACTCCGGATCGAAGTCATTGCGAGATATCTGATATCCGATAGGGGAATTTTCAAGAGCTTTGCTTGCAATAGTCTGAAAGCAGGCAGACAAACGCCCCCGCGCGGCCTTTTGGCAACGTTGGGCGCTATGGAATTTGCAGATTCAAGTATTGCGCGGCCCACGCACCCGGAACGTAGGAAGAGCGCGCATCCCATCGATTGCTACCAAACAAAGAGCAACCGATCAGCCACTTACTTCGGCTTGGAGGCTGAACGCTTCTTTGGCGATGCCGCTTTTTGCTTCGGCGCTGGCAACAGACGGTCGCGAAAGAACAGGCCATTGGCGCGGTACTCGGTCAGCGTGGCGTTGAATTCGCCGCGGTAGCCCGGCCCCAGCCATGCGCCAAGACCAATCAACCCGTCGCAAATGATCTGGCCGTGGAACTCCAGCAACCCCGCATCGATGATCGCGCCGCTGTCGCCCATGATGTCCTTGAGCGGCTCCGTCAGGGCCTTGACGGCATACGCGCCTTCGAGCGCACCCGTTTCCATCAACACGCTGTAGGCCGTGGTGTCGCGCAGGTAAACCCAGTGCCCCACGCGCAGGCTGGCAAGCGCCTGCTGCATGTCTTCGGGCCACGGCTCGCCCACCTTTTCCATCGCCGCCACTGCCTTGGAAAGCAGCGCAGGATCCTGTGCCATCGCATTGCGCGCCTTTTGCATCAGCGCGAGACCATTCACTTCTTTGTCCGCTTTGCTGACCAGTCCACCGGCGAGCGCGGCATAGCCGAGCACGGTCTGGTAACGGTCTAGAAAATGCTTTGCGAGGCTTGCTTCAATCAACACGACAGGGACTCCGATTCAACTCAAAAACAAAAACATCAGGCCCAGCGTGCCAGCGCCTCTTCGTCGCTCACCCGCGCATCCACCCAGCGCGCGCCCTGCGGCGTCTGCTCTTTCTTCCAGAATGGCGCGAGCGATTTCAGGTAGTCCATGATGTATTCACAGCCCTGATACGCCATGCCGCGATGCGCGGACGTCACCGCCACCAGCACGATCTGGTCCATGGGCTGCAGCAGACCGACGCGGTGAATCACGCGCACGCCAAACAGCCCAAAGCGCTCGACGGCCTGATCGATGATGGCCTCGATGGACTTCTCCGTCATGCCCGGATAGTGCTCCAGCTCCATGCTCGCCACCGCATCGCCCTCGTTGCGATCACGCACCGTGCCGACGAAGGTGCAGACCGCGCCCACGCGCGCATCACCAGCACGCAGGGCCGCTACTTCGGCGGACAAGTCAAAGTCGTCGGTCTGTACAGACACACGGGGAACACTGGTTTTCTGGGCAGTCATGCCGGAATTGTGGCCCAAAGCGCTAGCATTGGAAGATTGAATCGATTGAAAAACATGGCGACCCAAACCATCAGCACCGGCGAGTACACGCTCTACCCTTCGCCCCAGAACCAGCACCGCGTGATCTTCGAGCACCAGAAGTTCGTGCCGTACCCCTACGCGCTCATTCACCTGCCCGACTTTGAATTCGCCGGCCGCGTGTCGCTGTTCTCCGCGCACCGTTTGGCAGACAGGAAGATGGGCCAGGTCGTCACCTGCGAACTCGCGGAAGATCTGGCGCGCTTCGAGCGCCTGTTCAAGCCGGATTGATCGAGCAAGCGGACAACGACATGGACGAAACCTCGCAGATCCAGCCACCGCCCAGCTTTGTGGAAATCTACGCCAGCCGCAGCGGCAAACTGCTGATCGGCAAGCTGGAACTGGTCGCGCGCTACGAGCTGTGCGAAGACCTGGCCACGCATCTGACCGAACAGGCGTCGATGCTCTATCACAGCGGCAATGAATCGGAAGAAGGCGTGCTGTCCGGCATCCACGCCGGGCTCGCGACCGAAGGCTCGGTCGTGCAACCCAACGAGGCACGCTGGATCACGCTGCGCCTGGCCGAGCTGCTGAACTGGCGCTCGCCCAAGCTGCCGGAGATTGCGGCCTCCTGACAACATTCCGTGCAGCGGTTGCGCACAACTGTCTACACTTGCTACACTAGCGCCCTATGCCTTGCCACTTTGCCCACGCCAACACTACCCTGCGCACCTCGTGCGTGGTGTGCGCTGCTGTCGTGAGCAAAGCCAAAAAACCAAAGCTCGTCTGACCGGAGCTGCGGTTCCGTCCAGATGAGCGACGGAACCGGCAAGGCAGCCTCTTCTCTTTTTCTCCCCCTGATTTTTCCGACAAGCGTCCGCGCTGTCATCTGCCGAACCTGAACCGTTGCGTGTCTGGCCGGTGGTTGTGGCAACACTGGACAGGTACGTCGTGCCGTCACACATCCCCAATTCGGGCGATCTGCGTCGTTGCAAATCCTCGCGATAGCTCTGCTATCCCTGCGGTTTGCGCCTCGCAGCTCATCCCGACTTGGGGCGCGTGAACACACGGATACCTGTTCAGTGTCGCCAAGCGGTCTTTCATTTCACTTTGAAAGAGACACTTGTCATGCATTCACTCACGCCAACAACCCAAGCCACGCCCACCAACCTCTCTGGCCTGTGGATTCCGCTCGTCACGCCCTTCCATGACGGCGCTGTCGATCACAACGCACTGCACACGCTGACCGCACGCATGAAGCTCGCGGGAGTGACTGGCTTCTGTGCCTGCGGCTCGACCGGCGAAGCCGCTGCGCTCTCGCACGAAGAGGAGGACGCCGTGCTCGCCACCATCCTCAACGCAGCGAGCGGTCTGCCGGTCATCATGGGCGCGTCCGACTGCCATATGGGCCGCATGCTGGAGCGCGTCGAGCAGCTCAATGCGCAACCGATCAACGCGCTGCTCGTGCCGCCACCCAGCTACATTCGTCCATCCCAAGCCGGTCTGCTGCAATGGTTCACGCGCATTGCCGACGCAAGCCGCCACCCCATCGTCATCTACGACATTCCTTACCGCACGGGTGCCACGCTGGAACTGCAGACGCTGCGCACACTGGCCGCGCATCCCAACATCATCGCCATCAAGGACTGCGGAGGCGATGCCGCCAAGACGCAGGCGCTGATCAACGACGGACAACTGCAGGTGCTGGCCGGTGAGGACGTGCAGATTTTCTCCAGCATGTCCCTTGGCGGCAGCGGCGCGATTGCGGCCAGCGCGCATGGTCACACCGAACAGTTCGTCGCGCTCGTGAAGCTGCTCGCCGCAGGTCGCGTGAACGAGGCGCGTGCACTGTGGTATCCACTGCTGCCGCACATCCACGCCAGCTTCGAAGAGCCGAACCCCGCGCCGATCAAGGCCTATCTCGCACGCCAGGGTTGGATGCGCGCGGAAATGCGTGCGCCGATGATCGAAGCTTCCAACGCACTGGTCGAACGCATGCTGCAGATCCGGATGCCGGAGCTGCGTGAAGCGGCTTGACACCAGAGTCGAACGCTCAGAACTCGAACGTCGAAGACAAGGCCACGGTGCGCGGCATGCCCAGCGATGCTGCGTACCGGCCTTGTCGCCAGTAACGCTTGTCGCTCGCATTCTTGAGCCCCGCACGCAGCGTGACTGGCGTGCCGCCCGCCTTCATCGCATAGCGCAGGCCGAGGTCGTAGACCGTCCAGCCGGGCACGCGCACAAGGTTCGTGTTGTCTGCATAGACACTGCTGGAATGGGTGCCGCGCGCGGTCAGCGTGAGCCCCTGGACGGCGGGTAAGTCCCATTCGCCCTGCAAGGCGATCTGCCTGCGTGCAACGCCCACCGGGCGCGTGTTCTGCGCCGTCACGCTTGCCGAATCACGCGCCGTGGCGTTGATGAACGTGGCACCGCCGAGCAGGCGAACGCCCTTGGTCACTTCGCCGAACACATTGAGTTCCAGACCACGATGGCGCTGCTCGCCAAACACGCCATAAGTGAGCGTGGTCGGGTCGATGGAGGCATAGGGTCTGGTGATCTGGAACACGCTGACCGCGCCACCGAAACGGCCCAGATCGAGCTTCACACCCGCCTCTGCCTGCCGCGTGCGATACGGCGCGAACACTTGGCCTTGATTGGTGGTGCCGTAGGGCGCGGTATCGCCCATGGTCAGGCCCTGCATGTGGTTGGCGTAGACCGACACCTGATCGGTCGGTTTGAACACCACCGCCACCATCGGGCTGTTGACCGACTGGTCGTAATGCGTGGGCACCACGCCGATCAACGAGTAGCCGGTGACGCTGTCGGACTTCACACGCTGGTGGCGCATGCCCAAGGTCAGCAGCACTTTGCCATCTGCCAATGACATGGTGTCGGCCAGCGCATAACCGGGCAGCGACGAGCGCGCATTCCACACCAGCGGGCCCATGGGATCGGTCACCAAAATGGGATTCGGCAGCACGATCATGTTGTACATGTTCGAGTAACCCGCCGCGCCAGAGAGCCCGCCCACATCGAACACCGCGCTGCTCTCACGTCGCAAGCCGGAAGCCGTGATCGACCAGTCGTGCCGCACCGGGCCAGTGTCGACACGGCCTTTCAAACCCAGTTGGCTGGATGTGGTCTGCTGCCTCCAACGCACCGGCATGGCGGCAAACATGAAGTTGCCTGCGGCATCCAGATAAGGCTCGTCGGACACTACCGCCGTGGAGCGATTGCGCGAGTGGCCGATGGCGCCAAAGAGGGTCAGGCGCTCGGTCAGATCGAACTCCACACGGCCCATGACGGTGCTGTCTTCCGCGTCCTGATAGTTCCATGGCTGAGCAAAGTTGCGATGCCCATCGAGCGCTGGTGGCGCAGACTTTCCAAGACGACTCAGGTCCACCGAACCCGCTGCGCCGTAGACCGTTTCGGTCTGGTGAATCAGATCGAGCGAGGCGCGCAGACGCGTGCTGGTGAAGTCCAGCCCCACCGACGCATTACGCGCGCGGTCGGTGACGAAATCACGCGCCAGATCGCCCTGCCGCATGCCCGCGTTCACACGAATGCCGAAGGCGTTGTCCACGCCGAAACGTCGGCCGATGTCGGCATTGAAGCCCCACAGCGAATTCGATGCAAAGCCGATGTTGAGCGACGTAAGCGGCACGTCGCCCGCGCGCTTGGAGACCACATTCACCGAACCACCCACCGAGCCATCCGGCGACATGCCGTTGAGCAGCAAGGCGGGACCCTTGAGCACTTCCGCACGCTCCACGAATTCCGGCGACACGCGGAACTGCCCGAGAATGCCCGGCAGGCCGTTGAGCGACATTTCGTCGTTCTCGACCGGAAAGCCGCGAATCATCATGCTGTCGAGACTGGTGCCATCACCATATTCCTCGCGCACGGAAGGATCGAGCTGGCCGATGATCTCGGAGACGCTGCGCGCCTGGCTGTTCTGAATCGTGCTGGCCGTGAAACTGATGATGCTGAACGGCGCATCCCTCACATCGGTCTTGCCCAACACACCGAGGTGTGCGCCGCGCGCCACTTGTCCATCGGGGTCAGGATAGGGTTGCGGCAGATCGCCCGGCAACTCGGCCTGCGCCTTCACCTGCACATCGGGCAGCACGCCCTCCTGCGCACGAACGGAGCCCCACGCAGTGAACACCAAGGCTGCAGCCACTGACAAGCGAACGGAATGGATGCGTGATCGGTGCACGTCGAGGACCTTGTTCTGGTTGGAGACCGTGGGCAACCCGGACAAAAATCGAAGGTGACCGCTTACTTTTAGCAATCACAATCCAAATTTGATAGCCATACACTGACAAATGTTACACCAGAAGATGCACTGGAACATTCCGCAGATCGGCAAGCCGTGCAGGAACCACGCACGGTCGTCCAGAGAGCCTCCTCAGGCATCGAAGCACTGGCTACTCGCGCTGCTCCGGCCCGTTGTGTTTCAGCAGTGCGTCATTCAGGAGCGCCGCGCAAACGCAGCAACATGCGCTGCACTTGCCCGTGCGTCCACGCCCCGCCGCGCGCTGCGGGAACGCCGCGCTCGTTGAGCACTTCAGCCATGCGGCGGTGGGTCAGTCCTTCAGCGATCATCTCGTCGAACACCGCCTGATGCAGGGCCGCAAAAGCATCCGCGTCGGCCTTGCGCTTTTCGACCGTGGCGCGAATGTTGTCAGCTCCGGCAGAGCCCAGTTTCACGCCGCGTGCCTTGGCCTCAGACAGGGCCTTGCGTGTGCGCGAGCTGATGGAGGGATCGACGGGTTCGCTCATCTCAGCCTCCTGTCACCGGCGGGAAGAACGCCACTTCATCACCGTCCTTGATCGCAGCGTCGGCCTTGCACATCAGCTGATTGAGCGCCATGCGCACGGCCTTGTTGGGCGCAAGCGCGGCTGCAGCAGCATCGCCCTTGGTGCGGATCAGCTCTTCGCGCAAAGCACCCACCGTGGCGGCGCTGGTCTGCAGGCTTTCGGAACCAGCGCCAAACGCTTCGCGGATCGACGCGAAGTAGAGAACCTTGATTTGATGGGTCATGGCAGCCTCGCTCATTGCAGCAGTTCCGACATGGGGATGAAGCGCACCACATCGCCCTTCTTCACGATGTTCATCGCGGGATTGTCGACCAGTCCATCACCCCACACAGCCGATGTGAGCACGCCCGAACTCTGGTTACCGAACAGTTCCAGCGCACCCTGTTCGTTCAGGCGCACACGCAGAAATTCGCGGCGCGCATCGGGCTTCTTCAAGTCGAAATCAGCGGGGGCGTACAGCGCACGCGGAGCCACGTTTTCCACGCCCTGCAGACGCAGCACGAACGGACGCACCATCATCAGAAAGGTCACGAAACTCGACACCGGATTGCCCGGCAGGCCCATGAAATGCGCGCTGCTGCCTGCTTCACGGCGCACCTTGCCGAACGCGAAGGGCTTGCCCGGCTTCATCGAAATCTTCCAGAGATTCAGCTCGCCCAGTTGCTCGACGGCGGGCTTCACATGGTCTTCCTCGCCCACCGACACGCCTGCGGTGGAGACGATCAGGTCATTGCCCGCCGCAGCGTCCTGCATCACCTTGAGGGTGGCCTCGCGGTTGTCCGGCACGATGCCGCAATCGTTCACCTCGCAGCCCAGCCGCATGAGCAGCGCGCGCAGGAAGAAACGGTTGCTGTTGTAGATCGATCCAGGTGGCATGTCCTTCGGAAGCACATCGCCCGGCATGACCAGTTCGTCCCCCGTCGAGAATATGGCCACGCGCGGCTTGCGGGCCACCTGCACCTTGCCAAGACCGATGCTGGCAAGCAGGCCCAATGCGGCGGGATTCAGACGCGTCCCGGCCTTGAGAATCGTGCTGCCTTTGGCGATGTCCTCGCCCGCACGGCGAATCCATTGCTCGGCCCTTGGCACGGCGGTGATGCGCACTCGGCCATCGACCGACTCGGTGTCTTCCTGCATGACGATGGCGTCCGCGCCGGGCGGCACAGGCGCGCCGGTGAAGATGCGCGCAGCCGTTCCTGCCGCCAGCGGCTCGCCCACCTGCCCCGCCGCAATGCGCTGGCTCACGGGCAGCAGCACGCCTGCTTCGGTGATGTCGGCGCAGCGCACGGCATAGCCATCCATGGCGGAATTGTCGAGCGGTGGCACCTGCAGATCGGACACCGCATCGGCCCACAGCACGCGGCCGTCGGCATCGAAGGTGTCCAGCGTGTCGAATGCATCGACGCGCGCGGCCTGCGCGAGCACGGCCGCCAAAGCGTCGTCCATGGACATGAGATGGGGCTTGTTCAAAGCGGGTTCTCCTGATTGTTGGGCGGGGTCGACGCGTATTCGAAACGCGCGCCGTTCGCGAGCATCCATTCCACTATTTTCGCGGGATCGTTCAGATCGAGCACGGGCAAAGTGCAGTCACGCGGCAGGCAACCCGGATCATCGGTGGCAACCGCCTGAATGGCCGCATCTTCGGGATAGCGCAGCGTGCGCGGCTTGTCGCCTGCTGCAGGCTCGCGCCAGATTTCGATCTTGGGAAGCTCGCTTTGTTTGAAGCCTTCGACGATGACCCAGTCCACCGACGGGTCCAACTCGGCCAGCATTTCGTGCACCGAAAGATCAAGGCGCGGCGCTTCGAATTCGCGCATCAGGGCCATGCGTTTTTCGGTCACCAGCAGCACCTCGAATGCACCCGCCTTGCGATGCCGCCAACTGTCCTTGCCGGGCACATCGACATCGACATCGTGGTGCGCGTGCTTGACCACCGAAACGCGCATACCGCGCTCGCGCAGCACGCGGATGATCTGCTCGAGCACGGTCGTCTTTCCCGCGCCCGAGTAGCCTGCAAAACCGATGGCCTTCATTCTTCTTTCACCAGCCCCATAAAAAGCAAACCGGCGCATGCCAAAAAGCAAGCGCCGGCTCCATTGTCACCGCCGATTACTGGCAGTGTTCGGCAATGTAGTCCTTGACCGTCTGCACGTCGGACTGCATCACCACCACGCGCTTGGGCAGGGCTTCGATGCCGTCGAACTTGGCCGGACGATCGGGCTCGCGGCCCAGCGCTTCTTCGATGGTCGCTGCGAACTTGATCGGCAAAGCGGTCTCCAGCACGATCATCGGCGTGCCCTTTTGCAGATGCTCGCGCGCCACCTTCACGCCGTCGGCGGTGTGGGTGTCGATCATGTCGCCAAAGCGCTCGTACGTGTCCTTGATGGTCGCAAGGCGATCGGCGTGCGTGCTCTTGCCGCTTTCAAAGCCGTACTTGACCGCAGCGTCCTTGAATGCCGGATCGGCGCTCAGATCGAATTGGCCTTGCTGGCCCACGCCTTCAGCGAACAGTTGCTTCAGACGCGCACCGTCGCGGCCCACCAGATCGAACACGAAACGCTCGAAATTGCTGGCCTTGGAGATGTCCATCGACGGGCTCGATGTCTCGTAGGTGTTGGCCGAGCCACGCACCTGGTAGACGCCCGTGCGGAAGAACTCGTCGAGCACGTCGTTCTCGTTGGTGGCCACCACCAGCTTGGCGATCGGCAGGCCCATCTGGCGCGCCACATGGCCCGCGCAGATGTTGCCGAAGTTGCCGCTCGGCACGGTGAAGCTCACCTTGTCGGCATTGCTCTTCGTGGCCTGCAGATAACCGGCGAAGTAGTACACGACCTGCGCGAGCAGACGCGCCCAGTTGATCGAGTTGACCGTGCCGATCTTGTACTTGGCCTTGAAAGCGTGGTCGTTCGACACCGCCTTGACGATGTCCTGGCAGTCGTCGAACACGCCGTCGATGGCGATGTTGTGGATGTTCTCGTCCTGCAGACTGAACATCTGCGCCTGCTGGAACGGGCTCATGCGGCCGTTCGGGCTGGTCATGAAGACGCGCACGCCTTTCTTGCCGCGCATCGCGTATTCGGCCGCGCTGCCCGTGTCGCCACTGGTTGCGCCGAGGATGTTCAGCTCTTCGCTGCGGCGCGCCAGTTCGTATTCGAACAGGTTGCCGAGCAACTGCATCGCCATGTCCTTGAACGCGAGAGTGGGACCGTTGGAGAGCGCCTCGATCAGCAGACCGTCATCGCCGAGCTTGCGCACCGGAACGATGGCCTCGGTGCCGAAGACTTCCTTGGTGTAGGTCTTGGCGCAGAGTGCCTTCAGGTCAGCGGCTGGGATGTCGTCGATGTAGAGCGACAGGATCTCGAAGGCCAGCGCGGCATAGCCCTGGTTCTTGTAGACATCGCGCAGTTGCGTCAGCTTGGCATCGTCGATCTGCGGATAGCTCACGGGCAGATACAGGCCACCGTCCGGAGCCAAGCCTTCGAGCAGGATGTCGCAAAAGCGCTTGCGGTCCGCATGACCGCGAGTCGATAGGTACAGCATGTCAGCAGCGCCTCAGTTCAGTTCTTCCTTGCGGATGCGATTGATCGGAGCCAGCACGGTGGGCAGACCCTGGATTTCGGCCAGCGCCTTGTCCATGTCGCCTTCGCGCGTGTCGTGCGTGAGGATGATCAGGTCGGTCTGGGTCGATCCTTCGCCGCCCACCTCATCGGCTTCGCGCTGCAGCACGGCGTCGATGCTGATGCCTGCATTGGCAAGCAGGCCGGTGATCTTGGCGAGCACACCCGCTTCGTCGGACACGCGAATGCGCAGGTAGTAGCTGGTGACCACGTCGGCCATCGGCAGCACCGGCAGTTCGCCACCGGCAGCGGCCAGCGAGCTCGACTGGAACGCGAGCGGTGGCACGCGGTGTGCAGGGTCGGCGTCGTGCAGACGCGCGATGTCGACCAGATCGGCGATCACGGCGGAAGCGGTCGGCTCGGAGCCAGCGCCCTTGCCGTAGTACAGCGTGGTGCCCACGGCATCGCCATTCACGACGACCGCGTTCATCGCGCCTTCGACGTTGGCGATCAGACGCTTGGATGGCACGAGCGACGGGTGCACGCGCAACTCGATGCCCTTGTCCGTGCGTTTGGTAATGCCCAGCAGCTTGATGCGGTAGCCCAGTTGCTCGGCGTACTTGATGTCGGCAGCAGCCAGCTTGGTGATGCCTTCCACGTAAGCCTTGTCGAACTGCACCGGGATACCGAATGCGATCGAGCTCATCAGCGTGGCCTTGTGCGCGGCGTCCACACCTTCGATGTCGAAGGTCGGATCCGCTTCGGCGTAGCCAAGGCGCTGTGCTTCCTTCAGCACCACGCTGAAATCGAGGCCCTTGTCGCGCATCTCGGAGAGGATGAAGTTGGTCGTGCCGTTGATGATGCCGGCGACCCACTGGATCTGGTTGGCGGTCAGGCCTTCGCGCAGCGCCTTGATGATCGGAATGCCACCGGCCACGGCCGCTTCGTAGGCCACGATCACGCCCTTCTCGGCAGCCGCCTTGAAGATTTCAGTGCCGTGCACGGCCAGCAGCGCCTTGTTGGCGGTGACCACATGCTTGCCAGCGGCAATCGCTTCGAGTACCAGCGCCTTGGCGATGCCGTAGCCGCCGATCAGCTCGACCACCACGTCGATCTCGGGATTGGCGATCACTTCACGCGCGTCGCCCACCACCTTGACCTTGTCGCCCACAACGGACTTGGCGCGTGCCGTGTCCAGGTCAGCCACCATGGAAATCTCAATGCCACGACCCGCACGGCGGCGAATCTCATCTTGATTGCGTGCCAGCACATTGAACGTGCCGCTACCCACAGTGCCAATGCCCAACAGGCCTACCTGGATCGGTTTCATATACGAGTTTTCAGTCAGTCAAAAGGGCTGCACGCGCCCCTCAAACAATGTGCGCGTGCAGTAAGGGAAAACAAAAATCAGGCGGCCTGTTCCTTGGCGCCCTTGGCTGCCTTGGCAGGTGCTGCCGCAGCGGCAGGAACGACAGGAGCCACGCTGCGCAACTTGTCCGTGCCGTGGCGCTGGCGGTACTTCTGCAGGAAGGTGGCCAGACGGCTGATGGCCGCGCGCAGGTCGGCCTCGTGCGGCAGGAAGACGATGCGGAAGTGGTCGGGATGCGGCCAGTTGAAGCCCGTGCCCTGCACCAACATGACCTTGGTTTCCTGCAGCACTTCGAGGAAAAATTCCTGATCGTCCTTGATCGGATAGACCTCGGGATCAAGGCGCGGGAACATGTAGAGCGCGCCCTGCGGCTTCACGCACGACACGCCGGGAATCGCGTTGATCAGTTCCCAGGCCAGATCGCGCTGAATGCGCAGGCGACCGCCTTCGCAGATCAGCTCGTTGATGCTCTGGTGACCGCCGAGCGCCGTCTGCACCGCCCATTGGCCGGGCACGTTGGCGCACAGACGCATGTTCGAGAGCATGTTCAGACCCTCGATGTAATCCTTGGCCGCCTTCTTGTCGCCCGAGACCACCATCCAGCCAGCGCGATAGCCGCAACTGCGGTAGGCCTTGGACAGCGAATTGAAGGTCAGCGTCAGCACGTCGGCCGACAGGCTGCCGAGCGGCGTGTGCTTGGCGTCGTCGTAGAGGACCTTGTCGTACACCTCGTCGGCGAAAATCACGAGACTGTGCTCGCGTGCGATCTCGACGATCTGCAGCAGCAGTTCCTTGCTGTAGAGCGCGCCGGTCGGGTTGTTCGGGTTGATCACCACGATGCCCTTGGTGCGCGGCGTGACCTTGCGGCGGATGTCTTCGATGTCGGGCATCCAGCCATTGCTCTCATCGCACATGTAGTGCACGGGCGTGCCGCCGGAGAGGCTGGTCACCGCCGTCCACAGCGGATAGTCGGGGGCTGGCAGCAGCAGCTCGTCGCCGTCGTCGAGCAGCGCGTTGGTGGCCAGGCTGATCAGCTCGGAAGCACCGTTGCCCAGATAGATGTCATCCAGAGTAACGCCTGTAATTCCTTGCTTCTGGGTTTCATGCATCACCGCCTTGCGAGCGGCAAAGATGCCCTTGCTGTCGGAATAACCCGCCGAGGTGGGCAGGTTGCGGATCATGTCCTGCTGGATTTCCTCGGGAGCGTCGAAGCCGAACACCGCCAGATTGCCGATGTTGAGCTTGATGATCTTCTGGCCGTCTTCCTCCATCTTCTTCGCCGCGTCCATGATCGGCCCGCGGATGTCATAACAGACGTTGGCTAACTTGGCAGATTTTTGAACGGGTTTCATGGCAGGAATAATGGCAGTGAAAGCACCCGAAGCGCGCCCGCGCCCCGGCGAAACCTATAATTTAAGCACAGTTCCCCCAGCGCCGCGTCTCGCAAAACCTTTATTTGCCCATCGCGTGCGCGCATCTGATCGCGAGAGACTCCATGAAACTGCATGCCGACCGCTTTGACGTACAGACCATCAGCGGCTACGGCCCGGGTTGGGTGTCGATCGACAAGGAAGAATTTCGCAAAAGCGTGATCATCAGCTCCAAGGGCGAACGCATCGAATGGAACTGCGAGCGCTTCGAAGACCTGACGCCCGAGCACTTTGCCCAACTGGCCGACCTTGGCGCCGAAGTGGTGATTTTCGGCAGCGGTCAGAAGAACCGTTTTCCGCCCCCGGCATGGCTTGCCCCGCTGATGGCCAAACGCCTCGGGCTGGAGTCCATGAACACCCAGGCAGCCTGCCGTACCTATAACATTCTGGCCGGTGAAGGACGCCATGTGATTGCCGCTTTGCTGCTCGAAAAAGAGGCATAGGCAATACTTATCACACAACAATGGTGATAGCTGGCAAAAATGAGGGAATCAGGGTAAAATATTGGGTTGTCGTCGGGGGACTTTCCCATAAGAGCAATAAACCCAAACGCTCCCGACTTTTCAACGACTACATCCTGAGAGATTGAGTGCCATGGCGATCGTTGTCAACAAACCCCTTCCAGAATTTGAAGCCAACGCGACTGGCGGAATCAAGGTATCCAACGCCTCGCATCTGGGCCAGATTCTGATCCTGTATTTTTACCCCAAGGACAATACGCCCGGTTGTACCACGGAAGCAATGCAATTCCGCGACAAGTACAAAGATTTTGTCAAGGCGGGTGCGGCAGTGTTCGGCGTCTCGCGCGACAACATGAAGTCGCACGACGACTTCAAGGAAAAGCTGGAGCTGCCGTTCGAGCTGATTGCAGATACCGAAGAAAAAATGTGCCATATGTTCGGCGTGGTCAAGAACAAGATCATGTACGGCAAGAAGGTCAAGGGCATCGAGCGCTCGACCTTCCTGGTCGGCCCCGATGGTCTGCTGCTCCAGGAGTGGCGCGGCCTGAAGGTTCCCGGTCACGTGGACGACGTGCTCAAGGCCGTCAAGGCCATCAAGGTGCAGGACAAGAAAGCGGCCTGAAAACCAACGCTTGTTTCAAAGCATCACAACGAGTGTGCATAATGGGTCAATGCCATTGATTTTCAGAAACGCGCACTCCAGATTCGAAAGCCGCCCGGGTTTCCTAGGCGGCTTTTTGCTTTTCTGAAGTTCCCTGAGTTCCTTTGTTAGCGAGGCTTTTAGAACCATGCCCCTGCCACCTGCACCGACCAAGCGCGCGGCGCTGCTCTCTCCCGAAGCCTTTCGCCCAAGCGCAGCATCCGCGAGCGCCAATGAGACCGACACCACAACGGAGTCAATTGTTGACAACTTCGCTCAGCCCGACACGGCACCCGTAGCGGCCACTGCGTCGCGCTCGCGCAAGAAAACGACTCCAGCCACTGCCGCGCCCAAGCGCACAACCGCCAAAGCGGCACAAACCAGCACGGCCAAGGCCGCACCCGAGCCAGCCCCCACCTCCGCCGTGGTCGCCAAGAGCGCTCCAAGCCAACCAGCGGCGGCGGCCACCAAAGCCACTCCCGTCAACAAGGCCAAGACGCGCCCAACGCGCAGCACCGGTCCCAAGAAAATGTTCGTGCTCGACACGAACGTTCTGCTGCACGATCCGACCAGCCTGTTCCGCTTCGAGGAACACGACATCTTCCTGCCGATGATCGTGCTCGAAGAGCTCGACGGTCACAAGAAGGGCATGACGGAAGTCGCGCGCAATGGTCGCCAGGTCAGCCGCACGCTGGATGCGCTCGCCGCAGCCGATGGCGAAGACATCGTTCTGGGCCTGAAACTGAACGCGACCGGCCAACGCGCTGCCAACGGCAAGCTGTATTTCCAGACATCGCCGCTGGACTACACGCTGCCATCCAGCCTGCCGCAAGGCAAGGCCGACAACCAGATCCTCGGCGTGGTCGAGGCGCTGCGCCAGCAGTACGCACCGCGCGAAGTGGTGCTGGTCTCCAAGGACATCAACATGCGCGTGAAGGCGCGCGCACTGGGTCTGGATGCCGAGGATTATCAGAACGACAAGACACTGGAAGACGGCGACCTGCTGTACTCCGGCGTGCTCGCACTGGCCACGGACTTCTGGTCCAAGGCCGGCAAGAACGTCGAAAGCTGGCAGAGCGGCGCGCACACCTACTACCGCGTCACGAGCCCGCAAGTGGCTCAGATGATGATCAATCAGTTCGTGTATTTCGAAGCGCCGGGCGAGCCCAGCCTGTACGCGCGCGTCTCCGAAATCCGCGACAAGACGGCCGTGCTTGAAACGCTCAAGGACTTCGGCTCGCAGAAGAATGCCGTCTGGGGCGTGAACACGCGCAACCGCGAGCAGAACTTCGCAATGAACCTGCTGATGGACCCGGAAGTCGACTTCGTCACGCTGACCGGCACGGCCGGTACCGGCAAGACGCTGATGGCGCTGGCCGCCGGTCTCACGCAGGTGCTCGACGAGCGCCGCTATACCGAGATCATCATGACGCGCGCCACGGTGAGCGTCGGTGAAGACATCGGCTTCCTGCCCGGCACCGAAGAGGAAAAGATGGGCCCATGGATGGGCGCGCTCGACGACAACCTCGAGTTCCTCGCCAAGGGCGATGGCGGCAATCCCGGCGAATGGGGCCGCGCCGCTACCAACGAGCTGATCCGCAGCCGCATCAAGATCAAGAGCATGAACTTCATGCGTGGTCGCACGTTCCTGAACAAGTACGTCATCATCGACGAAGCGCAGAACCTGACGCCCAAGCAGATGAAGACACTGATCACCCGCGCGGGCCCCGGCACCAAGATCATCTGCATGGGCAACCTGGCGCAGATCGACACGCCGTACCTGACCGAGGGTTCCTCGGGCCTGACCTACGCGGTCGACAAGTTCAAGGGCTGGCCACACAGCGGTCACATCACCTTGGCACGCGGCGAGCGCTCGCGTCTGGCCGACTTCGCCAGCGAGGTGCTGTAAGGCATGGCGATTCCGTGGATCACCGCACTCAAGCTCGTGCCCTGGGGCGAGGTCATTGAGGCCGCGCCTCAGGTCATCAAGGCCGCCAAGGGGCTGATCCGCAAGAAGGATGCGGATGCGCTGCGCGAAGAACAGGTCGCGGCTGCTGCCGCAACGGCCGAACGGATCGCACCGCCCACGTCATCCGGCGAACTGGCACTGCAGCAGATTCAACTGCTGCAAGGCCGCGTCGAGCTGCTTGAGCAATCCCAGCGCCAGTCGCTGGAGATCATCGAAAAGCTGGCCGAACAGAACGCGCAGTTGGTGACCACGGTCAGCGCCTTGCGCGTGGGTGCGCAGCGGCTGGTCTGGGCCTGCGCGGCGCTGGGTGTCGCGTCTCTGGGATTGGTGATCTATCTGGTCATGGGCGCATCGAAAATCTGAGCCCAGCCCTCATCGTCGAAAAGCACTTTCTCGCAGTTCAATGCGGGAGAGTGCTTTTTTCTTGGTGCTCCGTATTGGTCGCACTCGTCGCATCGTCCTTCGCCTCGCGCTTTCTGAGCATCAAAAAGTTGCGAATGCTTCCGTACTTCTTGCCCGACTCCCATTCCAGCGAACGAAGCAGCTCCTGCCCTTCTACCCAAGGCTCGCTGTCCTTGAGCGCCTCGAAGGTGAACGCGCCCGCCGTTCCACCCACAAACACGCGAAACCAATGCAGATCGGCGGTCAGCGGCAGTGCCTCGATGGCACTTTTCAAGCGGTCCCACAGCTCCGGGCAGCTCAGGCGTTCGCCACGTGCTTGCCATGGGCCTTCAAACAACTCGTAGTCCTGCCCGTTGATGTGCCACAGCTCAGGCTCAGCCGGTTCGGCAATGTCATCGCCTTCTTCATCATCCTCTTCATCGCGCACATTCCAGATCGCAGCCAGCATTTCATGCAGCGCGCCGACCGAAAACGACTCGAACGCATAGGCGATGGCGCCGCCGTCTTCTTCACCCAGACCCGGAAAGACCTCCACGACTTCGCGCTCGTCTTCCAGATGGGCGACCACCGCCAGCGTTCCCATCAGATGGTCCCGGCGCAGCCAATCCGCCGTCACGCAGGGCAATTGACCAAAAGGAAGCAGCCAGTCGTTGTGCCGCAACACCTCGACGCCATGGGCCTCCAGTGACTTCATGAGCATCTGCAGAGGCAGCGGGATTTCCTCTTCCAGCGTGGTTTCGTCACTCATCCAACAACACTCCTGCGATCCTCATGGCGCGCACGCCCACTCAATACTCGTCGCCCGAGCCCATGGCCAGATTCTCGAAGCGCGTCTGGTTCTTCTGGAAGTACAGCTTCACCGTGCCTGTCGGGCCGTTACGCTGCTTGCCGATGATGACCTCGGCCACGTTCGGCTCCTTCGAGTCCTTGTTGTAGTAGTCGTCGCGGTAGATGAACATGATGATGTCCGCGTCCTGCTCGATGGCACCGGATTCGCGCAGGTCGGACATCATCGGGCGCTTGTCGGTGCGCTGCTCCACCGAACGGTTGAGCTGCGACAGCGCGATCACCGGGCAACCCAGTTCCTTGGCCAGCATCTTCAGGCCACGGGAGATTTCGCCCAGCTCGGTCGCGCGGTTGTCGGCCGAGGCATTGCCCGAGCCGCTCATGAGCTGCAAGTAATCGACCACGATCAGGCCCAACTTGCCGCACTGACGCGCCAGCCGCCGCGCGTTCGCACGCAGCTCGATGGGGGTCAGTCCCGGCGTTTCGTCGATGTGCAGGGACACGGTGCGCAGGCGCTCGATGGCTTCGGTCAGGCGTGGCCATTCCTCGTCCGTCAACTTGCCGGTACGCAGATTGCCCTGATTCACGCGGCCGATCGAGCCGACGATACGCACCGCCAGCTGGGCGGCACCCATTTCCATCGAGAAGATGGCGACCGGCAGACCTTCGTTGAGCGCCACGTGCTCGGCGATGTTCACCGCAAACGAGGTCTTGCCCATGGAAGGACGCGCCGCGAGCACGATCATGTCGCCCGCCTGCAGGCCGCTGGTCATGCGGTCCAGATCGGCAAAGCCGGTGGGAATGCCGGTCACATCCATCGGGTTGTCGGCCTTTTCCTGAATGTCATCCAGCAGGTCGACCACCAGCGTGCTCAGTGGCTGAAAACCCTGCTTCATGCGCGAGCCCTCTTCGCCAATCGCGAAGATCTTCTGCTCGGCCTCTTCCAGAATGCTCTTGACCGGCTTGCCCAGCGGATTGAAGGCATTGGTGGAAATCTCGTCGCTCGCGGTCACCAGCTTGCGCAGAATCGACCGCTCACGCACGATCTCGGCATAGCGACGGATATTGCTAGCACTCGGCACATACTGCGCCAACGTGTTCAGATACAGCAGCCCGCCGATTTCCTCGGACTTGCCAAGCCCCTGCAAGTGCTCGTACACCGTGATCACATCGGCCGGCTTGCTGCCATTGATCAGCGACGCAATCGCCGAAAAGATCAACCGATGCTCGTTGCGGTAGAAATCCCCATCCACCAGCAGATCACCCACGCGATCCCAGGCGTTGTTGTCCAACAGCAGGCCGCCCAGCACGCTCGACTCGGCCTCCACCGAATGGGGCGGAATGCGCAGCTTCGCCACTTCGCGATCCATGGATGGCGCAGGGTCGTTGATGGGGAAATCAGGCACGTCGGCAGACATCGGATCACAACACTTTCAGAAATCGAACAGGCGATGCTAGTGGTTCGGGCGTCGATTGTCATCGCCCAAACGATGAGGATAACCCCGACTCACCACGAAGGCTATGTGCATGGCTTTACCCTCACCCCAGCCCTCTCCCGCAAGCGGGCGAGGGAGCAAAACGACACCCCTCCGCCAGAGCGGGCCTTCGAAGCGCAGCGAGCGCCAGGGTCTACAGCCACAACGGCAAGACAGCCCCTCAGGCTAGGCGTCGAAGCCGCAGACAGTATGTTCATACGGCAAGGCTTCGCAACAACGCATGAGGGGCTGTATTGCCGCTTCAAAACGAAGCACCAATCGAAGCCGCCAGGCTTCGCAACACAACACAAAACAAGCAAAAGAAAAAACAAAAGCCGCCCAAAGGCGGCTTTCATTCATTCAACTGAAAGTCGAATTAAGCGTGTTCGCCGTAGACGGACACATTGACGTCGACGACGACGTCGGTGTGCAGTGCAACGCTCACGGTGCTGTCACTGACGGTCTTGATAGGACCGTTAGGCATGCGCACTTGCGACTTCGCCACTGCAAAGCCCATGCGGACCAGTTCTTCAGCGATGTCGCCGTTGGTCACGGAGCCGAACAGACGACCGTCAACGCCGGACTTCTGTGTCAACTTCACGCTTTGACCAGCCAGCTTTTCGCCGGAGGCTTGGGCAGCAGCCAGCTTTTCAGCAGCAGCCTTTTCCAGTTCAGCGCGCTTGGCTTCGAACTCAGCCTTGTTCGCTGCGGTGGCGCGACGTGCGCGGCCCGAAGGAATCAGGAAGTTGCGTGCGTAGCCGTCCTTGACCTTGACGATTTCGCCGAGGTTACCGAGGTTCACAACCTTGTCGAGCAGAATGATTTGCATTGTCGTGCTCCTTAGATCTTGTGCTGGTCGGTGTAAGGCAACATGGCCAGGAAGCGAGCACGCTTGATGGCTGTGTTGAGCTGACGCTGATAGATGGCGCGAGTGCCAGTCAGACGTGCAGGGATGATCTTGCCGTTTTCAGCGATGAAGTCACGCAGGGTGTCGACATCCTTGTAGTCGATTTCTTCGACGCCGGCGACGGTGAAGCGGCAGAAGCGCTTGCGCTTGAACAGCAGCGACTGGGTGTTGCGCTTAGGACGCTTGTCCTTGTTGAATTTCTTGAACGTGGCCATTTGTGAGCCTCTTGAAAATTAATCCTGTTGAATATCCTGGATGTGAAAAACCACACCTTTGCCGTTGCGCGGTGAGGCGAGAAAGCCGCTGAATTCCCAGTTGCTTCCCAGCGCCTGACGTGCGAGTCGCTCTGCAAGAGCCCCGAACGCCACCGCCTTGATGGCTACCTTGACCTGGCGCTGGACTCCGGCTTCCTTTTGCTGGGACTCGTGTTCGAGCCGCAGATCAAGGGCGGGCAATCCGGCTGGCGTGTAGCGCAGGGCTTGCACCTCTGCAATACAGGCCGTCAAGGCAATCTGGTTTTTCACTCCTCCTGGCTGTCGGATGAACGCTGTGGTTGATTAACGCTCGTTGGAAACAGCGGCTTCAGCTTGGCTGGCCTTGCGTGCTTCTTCGCGTTCCACAGTCTTCATCATCGAGGAAGCGCCGGTGTCGGCCTTCTTCTTTTGCACAGTCAGGTGACGCAGAACGGCGTCGTTGAACTTGAACGCGTGTTCCAGCTCAGCCATCACAGCCTGGTCGGCTTCGATGTTCAGGCACAGGTAGTGCGCCTTGGCCAGCTTGTTGATCAGGTAAGCCAGTTGACGGCGGCCCCAATCTTCAACGCGGTGAACCTGACCACCACCTTGGGTGATCATGCTCTTGTAGCGCTCCAGCATGGCTGGCACTTGTTCGCTTTGATCCGGATGGATCAACAGAATGATTTCGTAATGACGCATGCAAACACTCCTTTTGGATTGCTTTTGTTGCAACCACCCGCCGCGTCTAGGGTTAGCGGTGTGGCAAGGGAACTCAGCATTCTAATACATGGATTGATACCTGTCCAGTCCCGCTCTTCAACGCGGGTTATCAGAGCGTTTTCTTCATTGCAGTCATCAACCCTATTGAAAATACGGGGTTCGCCCCCAACTCCGGGGGACTGTCATTCATTTCACAATACAACGACATGTCCGAACAAAAGTACAACCCCTCCGCAGAATCTGTCGATCCGACCATGTCTCCCGAGGAGATCGAGGCGGCACAGGCTGCGCAGGCAGAAGACGAACTGAGCATCCTGAAGGCGGAACTGGCCGAGCTGAAGGCCAAGAGCGCCGATCTGGCCGATCAATATCTGCGCGCCAAGGCCGACGTGGAAAACATGCGCCGTCGCACCGAAGAAGATATCGCCAAGGCCCGCAAGTTCGGCATCGAAGGCTTTGCCGAAAGCCTGCTGCCCGTGGCCGACAGCCTCGATGCGGCTCTGTCCATCCAGAACGCCACTGCCGAGCAACTGCGCGAAGGCTCCGACGCCACGCTGCGCCAACTCACTTCGGCGCTGGAGCGCAACAAGGTGCTCGCCATCAACCCGGCGGCCGGCACCAAGTTCGATCCACACCAGCATCAGGGCATCAGCATGGTGCCCGCCGATCAGGAAGCCAACACGGTCGTGAGCGTGCTGCAAAAGGGCTACATGATTGCCGACCGCGTGCTGCGCCCCGCCCTCGTGACGGTGGCTGCGCCAAAGTAAGCGACCGCTCTCGTTTCAACGCCAACCGAAAAATATTTGCACCAGAGACTTGAAGGTTTTCAAGTTATCCACAAGTAACTGGTCATCCAAACCAAACACACCAACTTTTCAGAATACGGAGAAATCGACATGGGAAAAATCATCGGCATTGACCTCGGCACCACGAACAGCTGCGTTTCCATCATGGAAGGCAACAACACCCGCGTGATCGAGAACAGCGAAGGCGCACGCACAACGCCTTCCATCGTCGCCTATCAGGAAGACGGCGAGATTCTGGTTGGCGCATCGGCCAAGCGTCAGGCCGTGACCAACCCCAAGAACACCATTTACGCCGCCAAGCGCCTGATCGGCCGCAAGTTCGACGAGAAGGAAGTGCAAAAGGACATCGACCTGATGCCTTTCAAGATCGTCAAGGCCGACAACGGTGACGCTTGGGTGCAAGTGCGCGACCAGAAGCTGGCTCCTCCTCAGATCAGCGCCGAAGTGCTGCGCAAGATGAAGAAGACCGCCGAAGACTTCCTCGGCGAGCCAGTGACCGAAGCCGTGATCACGGTGCCTGCCTACTTCAACGACGCTCAGCGTCAGGCCACCAAGGATGCGGGTCGCATCGCTGGCCTCGAAGTCAAGCGCATCATCAACGAGCCTACCGCTGCTGCTCTGGCCTTTGGCCTCGACAAGCAGGACAAGGCCGATCGCAAGATCGCCGTGTATGACCTGGGTGGCGGTACGTTCGACGTGTCGATCATCGAAATCGCCGACGTGGACGGTGAAAAGCAATTCGAAGTGCTGTCGACCAATGGCGACACGTTCCTCGGCGGTGAAGACTTCGACCAGCGCATCATCAACTACATCATTGATGAGTTCAAGAAGGACCAGGGCGTTGACCTGTCCAAGGACGTGCTGGCGCTGCAACGCCTGAAGGAAGCCGCTGAAAAGGCCAAGATCGAGCTGTCGAACTCCGCTCAGACCGACATCAACCTGCCCTACATCACGGCAGATGCATCCGGTCCGAAGCACCTGAACATCAAGCTGACCCGCGCCAAGCTGGAAAGCCTGGTCGACGACCTGATCGAGCGCACCATCGCTCCTTGCCGTACTGCGATCAAGGACGCTGGCATCAGCGTGTCCGACATCAACGACGTGATTCTGGTCGGCGGCATGTCGCGCATGCCCAAGGTGCAGGAGAAGGTCAAGGAATTCTTCGGCAAGGAACCACGCAAGGACGTGAACCCCGATGAAGCCGTGGCCGTTGGTGCCGCGATTCAAGGCCAGGTTCTGTCGGGTGACCGCAAGGACGTGCTGCTGCTGGACGTGACTCCACTGTCTCTGGGCATTGAAACCCTGGGCGGCGTGATGACCAAGATGATCGCCAAGAACACGACCATCCCGACCAAGTTCGCGCAGACCTTCTCGACCGCTGAAGACAACCAGCCTGCAGTGACCATCAAGGTGTTCCAGGGCGAACGCGAAATCGCCAGCGCCAACAAGGCTCTGGGCGAGTTCAACCTGGAAGGCATTCCACCCGCATCGCGTGGCACGCCACAGATCGAGGTGAGCTTCGACATCGATGCCAACGGCATCCTGCACGTGGGCGCCAAGGACAAGGCCACCGGCAAGGAAAACAAGATCACCATCAAGGCTTCTTCGGGCATCTCCGAAGAGGAAATCCAGAAGATGGTCAAGGACGCCGAGCTGAACGCCGCCGACGACAAGAAGAAGCTGGAAATCGTCCAGGCCCGCAATCAAGGTGAAGCCGCAGTGCACACCGTGACCAAGAGCCTGTCCGAGCACGGCGACAAGCTGGAAGCCGGCGAGAAGGAAAAGATCGAAGCCGCGGTGAAGACGCTGGAAGAAGCACTCAAGGGTGAGGACAAGGCCGACATCGAGGCCAAGACCACTGCCCTGATGGAAGCCAGCCAGAAGCTCGGCGAGAAGCTGTATGCCGAACAGGCCGCAGCTGCTGGTGGTGCTGCAGGTGCAGCCGGTGCTGCTCCGGGAGCAGGTGCCGCAGCCGCTGACGACGACGTGGTCGACGCCGAAGTCAAGGAAGTCAAGAAGGGCTAAGCCGCGCCGAGCGCGATCAGCCACCCAGCCGCCGCGCTTGGTTCCCCCCCAAAGGAGCCAGCGCGGCGTTTGTGCTCCCACCGGCCCCTGAGCTGGAGACGAAATGTCCAAACGAGATTTTTATGAAGTCCTCGGCGTTCCCAAGAACGCTGGCGAGGATGAGATCAAGAAGGCGTATCGCAAACTTGCGATGAAGTACCACCCTGACCGCAATCAGGGTGATGCTGCCAAGGCTGCCGAAGAGAAGTTCAAGGAAGTCAAGGAGGCTTATGAAATCCTCTGCGACAGCCAGAAACGTTCCGCCTATGACCAATACGGCCATGCCGGCGTGGACCCCAACATGCGTGGTGGTCCGGGCGCAGAAGGCTTCGGCGGATTTGCCGAGGCATTCGGCGACATCTTCGGCGACATGTTCGGCGGCGGCGGCGGTGCCCGCGGCGGTCGCGGTGGCCGTCAGGTCTATCGCGGCAACGATCTGTCGTACGCGATGGAAATCTCGCTGGAAGAAGCCGCCAACGGCAAGGACGCGCAGATCCGCATCCCCTCGTGGGACGAGTGCGAGACCTGCCATGGATCGGGTGCCAAGCCCGGCACCCAACCCAAGACCTGCGGCACCTGCCAGGGTTCGGGCGTGGTGCAGATGCGCCAGGGCTTCTTCGCCGTTCAGCAAGCCTGCCCGCATTGCCGCGGCACCGGCAAGATCATTCCCGAGCCATGCACGAGCTGTCACGGTCAGGGCAAGATCAAGTCGCAGAAGACGCTGGAAGTGAAGATTCCCGCCGGCATCGACGACGGCATGCGCATCCGCTCGACCGGCAACGGCGAACCCGGCTCCAACGGCGGCCCTCCAGGCGATCTGTACATCGAAATCCGCGTCAAGAAGCACGAGATCTTCGAGCGCGACGGTGACGATCTGCACTGCGAAGTGCCGGTGAGCTTTGCGACCGCAGCGCTCGGCGGCGAAATCGAAGTGCCGACCCTCTCGGGGAAGGCGGCCATCGACATTCCCGAAGGCACGCAAGCGGGCAAGCAGTTCCGCCTGCGCGGCAAGGGCATCAAGGGCGTGCGCGCAAGCTACCCCGGTGACTTGTACTGCCACATCATCGTGGAAACGCCGGTCAAGCTCACCGAGTTCCAACGCAAGCTGCTCAAGGACTTCGACGAGTCGCTCAAGAAGGGCGGCAGCAAGCATTCGCCATCCACCGAAACCTGGACCGACAAGCTGAAGAACCTGTTCAGCTGATTCGCGTCAAGCATTTCACGCCAAGGGCCGTCCTCTGCAATTGCAGGGCACGGCCCTTTTTCTTGACCTCGGTTCATGACACAGCGATGTCAACCAGACCTCGCTGCCGCGCGATCACAACAGGCACGAGCGCCGCGAATTGTTCATGCTGAACTACTGATAAAAATCAGATTGTGGTCTTTGGACGCAACCTAATGTGTAGACCTTCCACATAGTGAGGTCCCCACCGTGTCCACCCCACAGACAGAAGCATTGCCAACCCACGGCATTCCTATTTCGGCCAACGATGCGCTGATCGGCGCCCATCGCCCTGCTCCTGAACTCGTCTGCCCCGCAGGCAGCCTGCCCGCCTTGAAAGCGGCCGTGGATGCGGGTGCGAACTGCGTCTACCTTGGGCTGCGTGACGCCACGAACGCGCGCAATTTCGCGGGACTGAACTTCGACGAAGCCGCGATTCTCAAGGGCATCGACTACGCCCACGCCCGTGGCTGCAAGGTGCTGCTGGCGCTCAACACCTACCCCAAGGCCAGCGCGCCCGAGCCGTGGCATGCCGCGCTGGACCGCGCCGCGATGTGGGGCGTGGATGCGGTCATCCTCGCCGATCCGGGCCTGATGCGCTACGCCTGCAACCGCCATCCCGACCTGCGCCTGCATCTGTCGGTGCAGGGTTCGGCAACCAACCATGCGGCGATCAACCTCTATCAGAAGCAGTTCAACATCCAGCGCGCCGTGCTGCCGCGTGTGCTGTCGATGGAGCAGGTCAAGCAGGTGATCGAACGCACCTCGGTGGAGATCGAAGTGTTCGCCTTCGGCAGCCTGTGCGTGATGGTCGAGGGCCGCTGCGCGCTGTCGTCATATGCCACGGGCGAATCGCCGAACACGCACGGCGTGTGTTCGCCGCCCAAGTACGTGCGTTGGCAGGAAACGCCGCAGGGCATGGAGTCGCGCCTGAACGGCGTGCTCATCGACCGCTACGATCCGGGCGAAAAAGCGGGCTATCCCACGCTGTGCAAGGGTCGCTTCGACGTGGGCGACGAAAGCAACTACTACGCGCTCGAAGAGCCCACCAGCCTCAACACGCTGGAGCTGCTGCCGCAGTTGGTTAAATTGGGCGTGCGCGCCTTCAAGATCGAGGGTCGCCAGCGCAGCCCCGCCTACGTGGAGCAGGTCACGCAGGTCTGGCGCGATGCCATCGATCACTGCATCGACCAGGGCCACCGCTACTCGCCCAAGACCATCTGGATGACGGTGCTCGACCAGCTCGCCGAAGGCCAGCAGCACACGCTGGGCGCATACCACCGCCCTTGGAAATAGTCCAAGTCCAAGTCCAAGACCAAGACCACTCCCCGCCCCTCCACGCAGCCACCCATCCGCCACGCACGAAGGACGCGCACCATGCAGCTCTCACTCGGCCCCCTGCTCTATTACTGGTCCCGCGAAGACGTGTTCGCGTTCTATCAATCGATGGCGCGCACCGCCGTGGACATCGTCTACCTCGGCGAAACCGTGTGCTCGCGGCGGCATGAGCTGCGGCTCAAGGACTGGCTGGACATCGGCTACCTGCTGCGCGACAAGGGCAAGGAAGTGGTGCTGAGCACGCAGGTGCTGCTCGAATCCACCGCCGAGGTCGGGCAGATGCACAAGCTCGTGGCCAACGGAGACTTCATTGTCGAAGCCAACGACATGGGTGCCGTGAGCGCGCTGGCCCACACGCAGCCTTTCGTGGCCGGCGCATCGCTCAATCTCTACAACGCGGACTCACTCAACTGGATGGCCCAACTCGGCGCGTTCCGCTGGGTCATGCCGCTGGAAATGCCCGGCGACGAACTCGTCGCCATGCTCTCCAAAACCGCCGCTCCGCTGCAGGCCGAGGTCTTCGCCTACGGGCGCATGCCACTCGCGTATTCGGCGCGCTGCTTCACCGCAAGACACTACAACCGCCCCAAGGACGACTGCGGCTTTGCGTGCCTCGACCACCCGGATGGCCAGTTGCTGACCACGCGCGAATCGCAGCATTTTCTGGTGCTCAACGGCACGCAGACGCAGTCCGCGCGCATCCACAACCTGATCGCCGAAGTGCCCGAACTGAACACGCTGGGCGTCGAGGTGCTGCGCCTGAGCCCGCAGTCGCGCCACATGGAGCAGGTGATCGAAGCCTTCGACATCGCACGCAACGACATCCGCACATCCCAGACCGCGAGCGAACTGCTCGCCTCCGTCATGCATGACAGCCCCTGCAACGGCTACTGGTACGCCAGACCGGGCATGGAACTGCAGGCACCGACCCCTTGATTTTTCCAACGCCGTGTCATGAATCTCACCGCACCTCCTGCCCCGATTTCCGTTCCCGCGTCGCTGGGTTCCGTGCTCTCACGTCTGCCCGCGTATCCCGGCTCGCTGCTGCTCGTCACTGCCGTCAACTTCATGCTGGGCAAGCAACTGCCTGACGATGTGAAGGCGCTGCTCAAAGGCCGCCTGCTCTCCATCCGCGTGACCGATGCACGCGTCGCGTTCGACTTCATCTGCGACGGCAAACGCTTCATCGCGAGCGCCCCCAAACAGGCTCCCGATCTGATCGTCAGCGCATCGGCCTGGGACTTCATCCAACTCGCGCAGCGCAAGCAGGACCCGGACACGCTGTTCTTCAGCCGTCGCCTCGTCATGCAGGGCGACACCGAGCTCGGCCTCGTCGTGAAGAACGCGCTCGATGCGCTCGAACTGCCGGTGCTCGATCCCATGCACTGGACACCACGCGCCGTGTTCTCGCGCTGGAACGCCAAGACATCGAAATGACCGACCAAGAAAATCAACTGCCCGAACTGCCACTCGTCTACTCCTGCTCGGGCTGCTCCAGCGCCGCGCAGCTCGCCAACCATGTCGCGCTGCAACTGGACCGGCGCGGCACGGCGGAGATGTCGTGCATCGCAGGCGTCGGCGGCCACGTGCCCAAGCTCGTGCGATTGGCCCGATCCGGTCGCCCGATCATCGCGCTCGACGGTTGCCCACTCAACTGCGTGGCCAACTGCCTCGCGCAACACCAGATCGTGGCCACGCGGCACTACCAACTGCACGAGCATGGCGTGAAAAAACGCGCGCATCAGGACTTCGATCCCGAGCAGGCGAGCGAAGTGCTCATGCGCATCGAAGCTGATCTGCAAGCCCATCCGCTGATCCACGAAAGGCTCCATGCCTGAACCCAGAGAACACAAGCGCATCGTCGTCGCCATCACTGGCGCGAGCGGCGCTGCATACGGTGTGCGCCTGCTGCAACTGCTGCAGCAACTGCCCCATGTGCAGACGCATCTGGTCGTGAGCAATGCCGCATGGCGCACACTGCAACACGAGATGGATCTGCAGCCCGCGTACGTCCACAGTCTCGCCGATGTCGTGCACGACAACGAGGACGTGGGAGCCAGCATTGCCAGCGGCTCGTTTCGCGCACACGGCATGGTGATTGCGCCCTGCTCCATGCGCACGCTCGCGGCAATCGCGAACGGCCTGGCCGACAGTCTGCTCACGCGCGCTGCCGACGTGATGCTCAAGGAGCGCCGCCGCCTCGTGCTGCTCACGCGCGAATCGCCGCTGCATCTCGTCCATCTGCGCAACATGACCACGGTGACCGAGATGGGGGGCATCATCTGCCCGCCCATGCCCGCGTTCTACCAACTGCCGCAGACGCTGGACGACATCGTTCAGCACAGCGCGGCCCGCGTGCTCGATCTGCTCGACATCGAACACGAGCTTTCCCCGCGCTGGCAAGGGCTGCGCGTCGTGAGCAACTGACTTCCCCGCTTTCTCTTTCTTCATGCACTACAGCGACCTGCGCGATTTTCTGGCGCAACTCGAATCGGGCGGCGAACTCAAGCGCATCGCGCAGCCCGTCTCCCCTCATCTGGAAATGACCGCGCTGAGCGACCGCGTGCTGCGCGCAAGCGGCCCGGCGCTGTTGTTCGAAAACCCCAGCGGTCATCACATGCCCGTGCTCACCAATCTGTTCGGCACGCCGGAGCGCGTCTGCCGCGCGCTGGGCGTGGGCGATCTGCAGGAAGTGCGCGCGCTTGGTGAAACATTGGCGTCGCTGAAAGAACCCACGCCCCCGCGTGGCATGAAGGAGCTGTGGCAACAACGCAGCCTGCTCAAGACGCTGTGGAGCATGACGCCCGCCGCCGTGCGCAACGCGCCGTGTCAGCAGATCGTGATCGAAGGCGCGGAGGTCGATCTGGGCCGCTTGCCCATTCAGCACTGCTGGCCCGGCGACGTTGCGCCGCTGATCACCTGGGGCCTGACGATCACGCGCGGCCCGCGCAAGGTGCGCCAGAACCTCGGCATCTATCGCCAACAGGTGCTGTCGAAGAACGAACTCATCATGCGCTGGCTCGCTCATCGCGGCGGCGCGCTGGATTTTGCCGACCACCGCGCGCAGCATCCCGGCACGCCTTACCCGGTGGCCGTGGCCATCGGCTCCGATCCCGCGACGATTCTGGGCGCGGTCACGCCCGTGCCGGACAGCCTCTCCGAATACCAGTTCGCAGGCCTGCTGCGCGGCGCACGCACCGAACTCGCACAGGCCATCGGCGTGCCGCTGCAGGTGCCCGCCAACGCCGAGATCGTGCTCGAAGGCCATATCCACCCCGATCCATCGCACGCAAGCGGCTTTCGCCATGCCAGCGAAGGCCCCTACGGCGACCACACCGGCTACTACAACGAGCGCGCCGATTTTCCGATCTTCACCGTCGAGCGCATCACCATGCGCGACCAGCCGATCTACCACAGCACCTACACCGGCAAACCGCCGGACGAACCCGCCGTGCTCGGCCTTGTGCTCAACGAACTGTTCGTGCCGCTGCTGCAGCGCGCCTTCCCCGAGATCGTCGATTTCTACCTCCCGCCCGAAGCCTGCAGCTACCGCATGGCCGTGGTCAGCATCCGCAAAGCCTACGCAGGCCATGCCCGCCGCGTGATGATGGGCGTGTGGAGCCACCTGCGCCAGTTTCTGTACACCAAGTTCATCGTGGTGGTCGACGACGACGTGAACGTGCGCGACTGGAAGGAAGTCATCTGGGCCCTCACCACCCGCATGGACCCCGCGCGCGACACCATGCTGATCGAGAACACGCCCATCGACTACCTCGACTTCGCCTCGCCCGTCGCAGGCCTTGGCAGCAAGATGGGCCTCGACGCCACAAACAAATGGCACGGCGAGACCCAGCGCGAATGGGGGCAGCCGATCACGATGGACAAAAACGTGAGCGAGCGCATGAATCAGTTGGCGGAGCAACTGGGCTTGTGACGCGCTGACGTCCCGCGCGAACTGTGCGAAGCTCGGCCCGTCATGCAACTCGATCCCCACCTTGCAACCACTGAGCATCTCGCGCAGAACGGCTTCGCGTTGATACCTTCCGTGCTCCCGCCGTCGGCGCTGTCCTCGCTCGACTTGCCCGAATTGACGGAGCGCGGACGCGGCGGCTCGCGTTGCCTGCTCGATCAGCCTTGGTGCGCCGATCTCGCACGCCAGTTGCTGCAGCACCCGGCCTTGCGTGATCTGATTCCCGATGACCATGCCGCGGTTCAATGCACATACTTCGAGAAGTCCGCCACACGCAACTGGCTGGTCGCGGTGCATCAGGATCTGAGCATTCCTGTGGCCGCGCCGCTGGAGCACCCGGCACTTCGTGGTTGGTCTCACAAGGACGGAAGCCATTTCGTGCAAGCGCCGCGTGAGGTGCTTGAACAATTGCTCGCAGTTCGCCTGCATCTGGACGACTGCGGCCCCGAGGATGGTCCGTTGCGCGTCGTGCCCGCAACCCATGCGCAAGGCATCATCGACGCACACCACGCTGTTGAACTGCGCGATGCCTCAGGCGAAACCGAATGCACGATGGAGCGCGGCGATGCGCTTGCCATGCGCCCGTTGCTGCTCCACGCATCCTCCAAAGGCCGGGGAAACAGTCGCCGACGCGTGCTGCACTTCGTTTTCGGGCCGCCCGCGTTGCCCTTTGGCCTGTGCTGGCAAGTCGCGGTTCGATGATCTGTCATCGCCAACCACGCAGGCGCCCATCGCTTTTGAGCGCCAAGCCATCGTGATTGGCGATACCAAATTCATTTTTTCGCCATAAAATGCGGTTTGCATTCTGATTCCACGAATACAAGACCCCGCAATGAAAAGCTCCGAGCGCAGTTTTGCGCGCCGTATCGATCTGACCTCCTTGCAGCTGTTTGTCGCAGTCTGCGAGCTGGGCAGCATCGGCCGTGCGGCGGAGCGCGAATTCATTGCGGCATCGGCCGTCAGCAAGCGTTTGTCCGATCTGGAAACCGCTGTGGACACGGCTCTGCTCTATCGCCACAGCCGCGGCGTGACGTTGACTCCCGCTGGCGAGAGCCTGCTGCACCACGCACGCACTGTGCTGTTTGGCCTTGAGCGCATGCAGGGCGAGCTTTCTGAATATGCCGACGGCGTGCGCGGCCATGTGCGCATGCACGCCAACATTTCGGCCATCGTGCAGTTTCTGCCCGAAGATTTGGGTGAGTTCGCGAGTGAGCACAGCCAGGTCAAGATCGACCTGCAGGAACACCTGAGCCAGGAAGTGATGAACGCGGTGCGCGACGGCGCGACCGATCTGGGTGTGTGCCACACCGGCACGAGCGAAGACCCCGAGGGCTTGCAAAGCCGCCCGTATCGCAACGACCGGCTGGTCGTGGTGATGCCGCAGTCACACACGCTGGCCCAACGTGAATCCATCACCTTCGCCGAAGCCATGGAATGGGACATCGTCGGCCTGCAGGCGGGCAGCAGCATCAGTCTGGCAATGCGCCAGGCCGCTGGGCAGACCGCCAAGCCGTTGCGCCAGCGCATGCAGGTGACGAGTCTGGACGCCATGTGCCGCATGATCGACAACGGCTTGGGCATCGGCCTGATTCCCGACCGCGCGTTTGCGCTGATGCACGGCATGGGCCACCTCGCGGCCATCCAGCTCGACGAGCCCTGGGCCGAGCGCGAACTGCGCGTGGTCGCACGAGATTTCGACGCCCTGCCCGTCACGGCGCGACTACTGGTCGAGCATCTGACACGGCCGGGCCTGCTGGCCGACAAGCAGCAACGGGTCGCTTGACCAGACCACCATAGAATTTTGAATCCCCACCTTGGAAAGAAAAGAGCACATCATGGGACGCACTCTCTACGACAAAGTCTTCGATGAACACGTGGTTCACACAGAAGAAGACGGCACCGCAGTTCTCTACATCGACCGCCATCTGGTGCACGAAGTGACCAGCCCGCAGGCCTTCGAAGGTCTGCGCGAAACCGGCCGCAAGGTCTGGCGCGTGAGCTCCATCGTGGCGACGGCTGACCACAACACGCCCACCACCAACTGGGATCAGGGCTACGACGGCATCACCGATCCGATCAGCAAGGAACAGATCACCACGCTGGACAAGAACATCGCCGAAGTGGGCGCGGCCGCCTTCTTCCCGTTCATGTCCAAGCGCCAGGGCATCGTGCACGTGATCGGCCCTGAAAACGGCGCGACGCTGCCCGGCATGACCGTGGTCTGCGGCGACAGCCACACCTCCACCCACGGCGCTTTCGGCGCGCTGGCGCACGGCATCGGCACCTCGGAAGTGGAGCACGTGATGGCCACGCAGACGCTCTTGGCCAAGAAAGCCAAGAACATGCTGGTCAAGGTCAACGGCAAGGTCGCCCCCGGCGTGACCGCCAAGGACATCGTGCTGGCCATCATCGGCAAGATCGGCACCGCTGGTGGCACGGGCTACACCATTGAATTCGCGGGCGAAGCCATTCGCGACCTGACCATGGAAGGCCGCATGACGGTCTGCAACATGGCGATCGAAGCCGGTGCGCGCGCCGGCATGGTGGCCGTGGACGACAAGACGATTGCCTACGTGAAGGGCCGTCCGCTCTCGCCCACCGGCGTGGAATGGGATCAGGCCGAAGCCTATTGGCGCACGCTGCATTCCGATGCGGATGCGAAGTTCGACCTCGTGGTGGAACTGAACGGCACCGACATCGTGCCGCAAGTGACCTGGGGCACATCGCCCGAGATGGTGCTGGGCGTGGACGCGACCGTGCCCGATCCGGACAAGGAAAAAGACCCGAACAAGCGCGGCGCGATCGAACGCGCGCTGACCTACATGAACCTCGAACCCGGCAAGCCGCTCAACGACGTGTTCGTGGACAAGGTGTTCATCGGCTCCTGCACCAACAGCCGCATCGAAGACATGCGCGAAGCCGCTGCCATCGTGAAGAAGCTCGGCCAGAAGGTCGCCAAGAACATCAAGCTGGCCATGGTCGTACCCGGTTCCGGCCTCGTGAAGGAGCAGGCCGAGCGTGAAGGTCTGGACAAGATTTTTGTCGCCGCTGGTTTTGAATGGCGCGAGCCCGGCTGCTCGATGTGCCTTGCGATGAACGCCGACCGCCTTGAGCCCGGCGAGCGCTGCGCATCGACCAGCAACCGCAACTTCGAAGGCCGTCAGGGCGCGGGTGGCCGCACCCACCTGGTGAGCCCGGCCATGGCCGCCGCAGCGGCCATTCATGGTCACTTTGTGGATGTGCGCAAATTCGCGTAATCTGGCGTTTCCAAAAACCAACCAAGGATCACACCATGTCCAAATTCGCCATTGCCATCGCCCTCATCAGCACCTTCGTTCTGGCCGGTTGCAACACCGTCAAGGGCGTGGGCCAGGACGTGCAACGCGCAGGCGGCGCGCTTGAACGCGCAGCCGACAAATAAGTTTTCCAATTCGCAGGATCGATCACTCAAATGCAAAAATTCACCGTTCACAAGGGCCTTGTCGCGCCCATGGACCGCGAAAACGTGGACACCGACGCCATCATCCCCAAGCAGTTTCTCAAGTCGATCAAGAAGACCGGCTTCGGCGTGAACCTGTTTGACGAGTGGCGTTACCTCGACCACGGCGAGCCCGGCCAAGACCCGGCCAGCCGCAAGCCGAATCCCGATTTCGTGCTGAACAAACCGCGTTACCAGGGTGCATCGATCCTCATCGCCCGCAAGAATTTCGGCTGCGGTTCGAGCCGCGAACACGCACCTTGGGCGCTCGACCAATACGGTTTCCGCGCCATCCTCGCGCCAAGCTTTGCCGACATCTTCTTCAACAACAGCTTCAAGAACGGCCTGCTGCCCATCGTGCTGCCGGAGTCCGTGATCGACCAACTGTTCAACGACGTGCAGGCCTTCCCCGGCTATGAACTCACCGTCGATCTGGAGCGTCAGGTCGTCGTGCGTCCGCAGGGCGAAGAAATCCCGTTCGACGTGATTCCGTTCCGCAAATACTGCCTGCTCAACGGCTTCGACGACATCGGCCTGACCCTGCGCCACGCCGACAAGATCAAGACCTACGAAGCCGCACGTCTGGCCACCAAGCCATGGCTCGCGCACACGATGCCCGCCTCGGCCTGAGCACGCATCGGCACCCATTTCAAATTCATCAAGAAACCAAAAGACATGAAAATCGCAGTTCTGCCGGGTGACGGCATCGGCACTGAAATCGTCGCAGAAGCCGTCAAGGTGCTCGACGCGCTCGACCTGAATCTGGAAATGGAATCGGCTCTGGTCGGTGGTGCCGCCTACGACGCGCACGGCCATCCACTGCCCGAATCCACGCTCAAGCTCGCCAAGGAATCCGATGCGATTCTGTTCGGCGCTGTGGGCGACTGGAAGTACGACAAGCTCGACCGTCCGCTGCGCCCCGAGCAAGCGATTCTCGGCCTGCGCAAGGCGCTTGGCCTGTTCGCCAATTTCCGACCCGCCATCTGCTACGAACAACTGGTGGGCGCTTCGAGCCTCAAGCCCGAGCTGATCGCGGGTCTGGACATCCTGATCATCCGCGAGCTGACCGGCGACATCTACTTCGGCCAACCGCGCGGCAAGCGCACGGCCGTGGACGGCCACTTCCCCGGTGCCGAAGAAGCCTTCGACACCATGCGCTACTCCAAGCCCGAAGTCGAACGCATCGCCCGCGTGGCCTTTGAAGCCGCCCGCAAGCGCAACAAGAAGGTCACCAGCGTCGACAAGGCCAACGTGCTCGAAACCTTCCAGTTCTGGAAGGACATCGTCACCGAAGTGCACAAGGACTATCCGGACGTCGAACTGCAGCACATGTACGTCGACAACGCCGCCATGCAACTGGTGAAGGCTCCAAAGGCTTTCGACGTGATCGTCACCGGCAACATGTTCGGCGACATCCTGTCCGACGAAGCCTCGATGCTGACCGGCTCCATTGGCATGCTGCCATCGGCCAGCCTGAACGACAAGAAGCAAGGCCTGTACGAACCCAGCCACGGCAGCGCACCGGACATCGCCGGCAAGGGCATCGCCAATCCTCTGGCGACCATTCTGTCGGCCGCGATGATGCTGCGCTTCTCGCTGAACCAGGAAGCCGCCGCCAATCGCATCGAAGAAGCCGTCAAGAAGGTGCTGGCCCAAGGCCTGCGCACACCGGACATCTACAGCGAAGGCACAACCAAGGTCAGCACCCGCGAAATGGGTGACGCCGTGGTGAACGCGCTCGGTTGATTCGCTGAATCGTCCGCAGCAAGAACAAGGGCCGCATTGGCAACCATGCGGCCCTTCATCATTTCCTGCCGGTCGATTTCCTGCAGATTGAAATCAGCTCAGGTCCTTGACCGTCTTGCTCGGCCCGTTGGTCTTGACGGACTCGATGCCATCATCGCGCGCCTTCTCGGACGAGTACATCTGGCTGGTGCCGATCACCTGATGGTTGCCCGCCTTGAGGTTGAACATGGGCTTGCCGCTCGCGGAGGTCTTGCGCTCGTAGCGCTCGTCGAGCGGCGAGTTGGTCTGCACGGACGCAATGCCGCCCTCGGCGGATGCCTTGGTGGTGTACATCTCGCTCGAAAGAATGGTCTCCGAGTTGCCCGCCTTCAGCACGAAGCGATATTGCCCGTTGCTGGCCTTGCTGAGTTCATACCAACCTGCCATGAGAAATCTCCTTGAGAAGTGAAGTGAACGGATGAAGGGAAAGTTCAAAGCGGGAAGCCCGGCACCATCGAGACGCCCAGTCTGATCGCCCAGCGAGACTATCGGCGAAGCATGGAATGTTGCAAAGCCGTAAAAACGCCAATCGAAATGCGATGAAATGCGCTGGAATGGCCTGAAAAGCGCGAAAAAAACTGCATGAACAAGGCAGCTCCGCTACAATCGCCGAATTATGTTTGCCGCTCGCCCGTTCGACCTGAACATTGCCCCCGCCACCATGGCTGGCTCGGCTGCGTGCGCAACCATCTCCAAAACCACGACGATTATTAAGGGCTGATCCAGCCTGGTTCGTCGTGCGCCCTTCCTGGCCTGACGAGCCAGGCGAGCAGTCCCGGTGGGTACTGTTTCTTATCTTGAAAGGGCGTTGAAAATGAGCAAGTTGGTAGGTTTGGTCGGCTGGCGCGGCATGGTCGGCTCGGTTCTCATGGACCGCATGCAACAGGAACGGGACTTCGATCTGATCGAGCCCCTGTTCTTCTCCACATCCAATGCGGGCGGCAAGGCCCCGGCGATGGCCAAGAACGAGACCACGCTGCAGGATGCGTTCAACATCGACGCCCTCAAGCGCTGCGACATCATCATCACGGCCCAAGGCGGCGACTACACCACCGAAGTGTTCCCCAAGCTGCGCGCTGCTGGCTGGAACGGCCACTGGATCGACGCGGCCTCCACGCTGCGCATGAAGGATGACGCGGTCATCATTCTGGATCCGGTCAACATGCCCGTGATCAAGAACGCACTGGCCAAGGGCGGCAACAACTGGGTGGGCGGCAACTGCACCGTCTCCTGCATGCTGATGGGCGTGGGCGCGCTGTACAAGGCCGGTCTGGTCGAGTGGATGAGCACCCAGACCTATCAGGCCGCTTCCGGCGGCGGCGCACAGCACATGCGCGAATTGCTGACCCAGTACGGCACGCTGAACGCCGAAGTGAAGGCCCTGCTGGACGACCCCAAGAGTGCGATCCTCGAAATCGATCGCATGGTGGTGGCAAAGCAACGCAATCTGTCGACCGAAGAAACCGCCAACTTCCTGGTTCCGCTGGGCGGCAGCCTGATTCCCTGGATCGACAAGGATCTGGGCAACGGCATGTCCAAGGAAGAGTGGAAGGGCATGGCCGAAACCAACAAGATCATGGGTCTGGGCGAAGGCTTCGGCACTGCTGCCATTCCCGTCGATGGTTTCTGCGTGCGCGTGGGCGCGATGCGCTGCCACAGCCAGGCTCTGACCTTCAAGCTCAAGAAGGATGTGCCCGTGGCCGACATCGAAGCCATGATCGCTGCCGACAACGAGTGGGTGAAGGTCGTTCCGAACAACAAGGAAGCCACGATCAAGGATCTGACTCCCGTGGCCGTGACCGGCACCATGACCATTCCTGTGGGCCGCGTCCGCAAGCTGGCCATGGGCCCGGAATACGTGGGCGCATTCACCATCGGCGACCAACTGCTGTGGGGCGCTGCCGAGCCGCTGCGCCGCATGCTGCGCATTCTGCTTGACGCATAAACGCTGCTAAAAACTGACGGCAATCACCTCCCAACGGTCAAGAATTGTTGATCTGAGGGAGGTGCAGATACAATTTGCGACAGGCCGTTGTCCAATACCAACATATGAAATAGCGCTTTCCTACCAAACGCTGGGAGAGTGAAGTTGGAGTGTCGCATCAGCTTGTCAGTGCAAAACATTGATGCTATGGTGCTTTTACATATTTTCACGACCCGTAGTGGATGACGCCAAAAGAAAACCTATTGCGTCATCTCAAAGCCCGAACAATCATCAATAAGTTGCACACATGCATCGCTGGAAATTTTCTGTTTTGGCGGCTGCTGCCATCGTATCCACCGGCTTGTTCACGGCCGATGTTCACGCTTTGGCGCTGGGCCAGATCCATGTGCGATCCGCTCTGGGGGAGCCATTGCGAGCGGATATCGACCTGCCACAGGTCTCTGCGGCAGAAGCCGAGTCGTTGAAGGCCTCCACGGCCGCGCCCGACGTGTACCGAGCTCAGGGACTCGAATACACGCCGTCAGTCAACGACATCCGCGTACAGTTTCAACGTCGTCCTGACGGCACAGGCGTTCTGCGCCTGAGCAGCTCCAAGGCGATCAACGATCCGTTCATCGATCTGGTGATCGACGCCACATGGGCCTCGGGTCACATCGTGCGCAGCTACACCATGCTGCTGGATCCACCAGAGATGCGCCGCCCGGCCGCGCCTCAGACCACGGCACCTCAGATCACATCGCAGGACAACCGCTTTGCGGAGCGTTCGGAGCAGGCTCCTTCGGCCATCGCTCCAGCACCTGCGCCCGCACCACGCAACCTGCCGCAAGCGCAGGAACGTCGTACACCCGCTCCAACTCAGCGCGTCGCACCAGCGCCTGTTGCCGAATCCGCAGGTGGTGGCGACGAAGTGCGCGTGCGCACGGGTGAAACCGCTGGCCGCATCGCAGGTGCACATCGCCCTGCTGGCGTGTCGCTCGACCAGATGCTGGTCGCCATGATGCGCGCCAATCCGGATGCCTTCATCAATGGCAACGTGAACCGTCTGCGCGCTGGCACCGTGCTGCAGATGCCAACCGAGGCACAGGCCCAGGCGGTGACCGCAGGCGAAGCCAAGAAAATCATCAACGCCCAAAGCCGCGATTTCAACGAATTCCGTCGCCGCCTGGCCACCAACGCGCCATCCGTCGAAGTGGCAACGCCACAACGCGCGGCCAAGGGTTCCGTGCAATCCCAGGTGGATGACCAGAAGCCCGCCACCGCCTCCTCCGACAAGCTCACGCTGTCCAAGGGTGGTGTTCAGGCGGCCAAGAAGGACGAAAAGCTCGCGCAGGACCGCCAGTCCAACCAGAACGCCGAGCGCATGGCCGAGCTGTCCAAGAACATCTCGGAACTGAACAAGGTCGGCGCTGCCGCAGGCACGCCTGCAGCCGCTGGCGGTGCAAGCAAGCCTGCCGACGTTCCAGCGGTTGCCACCGTGCCCGCAACCGTACCTGGCACGTCGCCAGCGCCGGCACCAACCGCGCCAGTTCCAGCACCTGCTGCATCCAGTGAAGCTCCAGCCGCGGCCGCAACCACGGCTGCCGCATCTGCCGCTGCCGATGCAGCCTCTGCTGCGGTGACGGCAGCCAGCTCGGCTGTGGATGCCGCCAGCGCCGCCGCTGTTGCGGCTTCGGATGCCGCCTCCGCTCCGACCAAGAAGAAGCGCGTTGTCGCGCCTCCACCACCGCCACCAGAGCCCACCTTCTTCGAGTCGCTCACCGAAGACCCGATGGTGCTCGGCGGCATTGGTGCCGTGCTGCTGGCCCTGCTGGGTCTGGGCGGCTACAAGCTCGCACAGCGCCGCAAGGCCGCCGCACTGGCTCCATCCGACAGCTCGATCATGGACAGCAGCCTGGCCCCCGATTCGTTCTTCGGCGCGAGCGGTGGTCAGCGTGTGGACACCGCCAACAGCGGCCTGTCCACCGGCTCTTCCTCGCTCGCCTATTCGCCAAGCCAGCTCGATGCCGGTGAAGTCGATCCGGTGGCCGAGGCCGACGTGTACCTCGCCTACGGCCGCGATCTGCAGGCCGAAGAAATTCTGCGCGAAGCCGTCCGCGTCAATCCAGAGCGTGGCTCCATCCACGTGAAGCTGGCCGAAATCTACGCCAAGCGCCAGGATCGCAAGGCGCTGGAAGCGCAAGCGCGCGAGCTGTTCACGCTGACACAAGGCCAAGGCGCCGACTGGGCCCGCGTGGCCGATCTCGGCCGCGTCAACGATCCAGAGAATCCGTTCTACCAGCAGTCCGCGGCGCGTGCCGCTGGCGCTGCCGGTGTGGCTGCCGCAGGTGTCGCTGCAGCAGCTGTGGTCTCGCGATCCGAACATCTGGATCTGGATGCTCCAAGCACCCTGCCCGTGCAGTTCCACTCTCCCGCTCCAACGCCTGCTCCCGCAGCGGCGCTGGATGATCTGGACTTGGATCTGAATCTCGGCGGCTCGTTGGCCCCCGAGCCTGCACCGCAGAACCATCAGTGGACACCGCCCATCGCTCCTTCGGCAACAGCGCCTGAGCCCGTTGCCAAGCTGCCCGATTTCGAGCTGCCATCGCTGTCTCTGGATACGCCTACGGCACCTGCTCCGTTCACACCGCCAACCGCACCTGCGCCAGCAGCAGCGTCGAACGGTCTGGACTTCCAGCTGGATGACCTGTCGTTCACCAAGCCAGCAGCAGCGCCTGCAGCCGAAGCCGAGTCTCCATCGCCTTACGTGGAAACCACGGCTCGCCAGCCGCTGGAATTCGATCTGAATGCGCTGTCGCTTGACCTGCACACGCCAACGCGTGCCGGCAGCCTGACGGAAACCACGGCGCCAGCCCCCATGGGCATGGCCAGCGGCGCTCCGATTCCTGAAGACCCGCTGAGCACCAAGCTGGCGCTGGCCGAGGAATTCAACGCCATCGGCGACAGCGAAGGTGCCCGCACCCTCGTCGAAGAAGTCATCGCCGAAGCCTCTGGCGACCTGAAGCTGCGCGCTCAGCAACTGCTCACCAAGCTGGGTTGATTTTGAACCCTGCTCCGGCGAGTGGGCCCGATGTGATCCAATCGCTCCTCACAAGGAGATTTCGATGCGGATCGCATTGGGCGTAAGTTACAACGGTCAGGCCTACAGCGGCTGGCAAAGCCAGTTGTCCGGCAACACCGTACAGGATCATCTCGAAGCGGCCCTGGGCCGCTTTGCTACTCATAAGGTAGCAACGACCTGTGCAGGCCGCACCGATGCTGGCGTGCACGGACTCATGCAAGTGGTGCACTTCGACACCGAACTGCAGCGCACACCCTCTTCATGGGTGCGTGGTACCAACGCATTTTTGCCACCCGACATTGCCGTGCAATGGGCGCAGCCCGTGCCCGAGGAATTTCACTCACGCTTCAGCGCCACGGCACGCCGCTACGCCTATGTGCTGCTGCAGTCCCCTGTGCGCCCCAGCGTGGATGCAGGCCGCGTGGGCTGGGTGTTCTACCCCATGAATGGCGGAGCAATGGAGCGCGCCGCCTCTTACCTTCTGGGTGAACACGACTTCACCTCGTTTCGCGCCTCGGCCTGTCAGGCCAAATCACCGATCAAAACCATGCAGCGCATCGCCATCACGCGCCGTGGCCCAGCCGCGCCATTGCATGAAGACGAACGCAGCGACCTGCACCATTTCACGCCCTGCTACTGGCGCTTCGAGTTCGAAGCCAATGCGTTTTTGCATCACATGATCCGCAACATCATGGGCTGCCTGATCGCGGTCGGCCAAGGAAATCAAGAGCCGGAATGGATGCTGGACGTGCTGGCCGCCCGGTCGCGTGATGCGGCAGCCCCCACTTTTTCTCCGGCAGGTCTTTACTTTTTGGGCCCGGTCTATGACGAGAAATGGGGACTTCCCACCCGCACGGCTGCGTATGATTGGCTCCCATGAGTTCGAATTCCTCCGTTTCCACCAACGTTGCCGCCCGCACCCGCATCAAGATCTGCGGACTCACGCGCGAGCAGGACGTTGATGCCGCCGTCTTCGCTGGCGCTGACGCTATCGGTTTTGTGCTCTACGCCAAGAGCCCGCGTGCCGTTTCGGTCGAACGAGCGGCCGAGCTGGCACGCCGCCTGCCGCCTTTCGTCACGCCCGTGTTGCTGTTCGTGAATGCTCCGGCTGAAGAAGTCATTGCCGCCAGCGACCGGATTCCCGGCTCCATGCTGCAATTTCACGGCGATGAAACGCCCGAAGCCTGCTGGCTGGCGAGCGGCCAGGGCCATCGCCCCTACCTGCGCGCAGCCAGAATTCCATTGGGTGATGGTGCGGCTTCCTTCAACCTCGTAAAATACGCGGAAGATCACTCTCAAGCCCGGGCCATCCTCCTTGACGCTCATGTCGACGGATTCGGTGGCGGCGGCAAAACATTCAATTGGTCACTCCTTCCACCAAGCGTAGCCTCTCATCTCGTTTTGTCTGGTGGACTCACGCCTGCAAACGTGACCGATGGCATTTTGCAGGTGAAGCCGCGTTGCCTGACGCTGGCCGTTGATGTGAGCTCCGGCGTCGAAGCCGATGCACCCGGGGGCGGAACGCTCAAGGGCATCAAGGACGCCGACAAAATCCATCGCTTCATCGCCGCCGTTCGCGCCGCCGATGCAGCAACCGCTTGATTGAAGAATTCTTTAGACCATGACCCCATACAACTACCCAGATGCCCTGGGCCACTTCGGGCCCTATGGCGGCACCTTCGCCAGCGAAACGCTGACCCACGCGATCAACGAACTGCGTAAGGCCTATGCCAAGTACCAGAACGACCCGGAGTTCCTGCGTGAATTCCGCTACGAACTGGCGCACTTCGTGGGCCGTCCCTCACCCGTCTACCACGCTGCCCGCACCAGCGAGGAAATGGGCGGCGCGCAGATCTATCTGAAGCGCGAAGACCTGAACCACACGGGCGCGCACAAGATCAACAACGTGATCGGCCAGGCCATGCTCGCCAAGCGCATGGGCAAACCGCGCATCATCGCCGAAACCGGCGCAGGTCAGCACGGCGTTGCCACGGCGACGATCTGCGCGCGCTACGGCCTCGAATGCGTGGTCTACATGGGTGCCGAAGACGTCAAACGCCAAAGCCCCAACGTCTACCGCATGAAGCTGCTGGGCGCGACCGTCGTGCCTGTCGAGTCGGGCAGCAAGACGCTCAAGGACGCGCTCAACGAAGCCATGCGCGACTGGGTGGCGAACGTGGACAACACGTTCTACATCATCGGCACCGTGGCCGGTCCGCACCCCTATCCGATGATGGTGCGCGACTTCCAGAGCGTGATCGGCAATGAATGCCTCACGCAGATGCCCGAGATGCTCAAGGACCAGAAGAGCGCCGCCGAGCAGCCCGACGCCGTCGTCGCCTGCGTGGGCGGCGGCAGCAATGCCATGGGCATTTTCTACCCCTACATCCCGCATGAAGAAACGCGTCTGATCGGCGTGGAAGCGGCGGGCGAAGGCCTCGAGAGCGGCAAGCATTCCGCTTCGCTGCAGCGCGGCTCCTCGGGCGTGCTGCACGGCAACCGCACCTACATTCTTCAGGACGAAGACGGCCAGATCACCGAAACGCACAGCATCAGCGCGGGTCTGGACTATCCGGGCGTCGGCCCCGAGCACGCCTGGTTGCAGGAAATCAAACGCGCGCAATACGTCGGCATCACCGACAAGGAAGCGCTCGACGCATTCCACTACCTGTGCCGCACCGAAGGCATCATCCCCGCGCTCGAATCGAGCCACGCCTTTGCCTACGCGATGAAACTCGCCAAGGAAATGCGCAAGGACGAGTCCATTCTCGTGTGCCTGTCCGGCCGCGGCGACAAGGACATCGGCACCGTGGCCGATCTCTCCGGCAGCGATTACTACGACCGCCCCAGCATGCGCGGTCATACCGTCAAGGGAGGTCCTGCAGCATGAGCCGCATCGACACCACATTCGAAAAACTCAAATCCGAAGGCCGCTCGGCCCTGATTCCGTACATCACCGCAGGCTACCCGTTCGCTGCGATCACGCCTTCGCTCATGCACGGCATGGTCGAGGCCGGTGCCGACGTGATCGAACTCGGCGTGCCGTTCTCCGACCCGATGGCCGACGGCCCCGTGATCCAGAAAGCCGGTGACCGCGCAATCGCCAACGGCGTGAACCTCAAGCAGGTGCTCGCCTATGTGCGCGAGTTCCGCCAGCGCAACCAGACCACGCCCGTGGTGCTGATGGGCTACGCCAACCCGGTGGAACGCTACGACCAGAGCCACGGCGTCGACGCCTTCGTCAACGATGCTGCGGAAGCTGGCGTCGATGGCGTGCTGATCGTCGACTACCCGCCCGAAGAAGTGACCGAGTTCGCCGCCAAGCTGCGCGCGAAGAACATCGATCTGATCTTCCTGCTCGCCCCCACCAGCACGCCTGCGCGCATGCAGCAGGTGGCGGATGTGGCCAGCGGCTACGTGTACTACGTGTCGCTCAAGGGCGTGACCGGCTCCGGCGCGCTCGACACCGCAGCCGTCGAAGCCATGCTGCCCAAGATCCGCGAGCACGTGAAGATCCCCGTGGGCGTGGGCTTCGGCATTCGTGATGCGCAGACTGCGGCCACGATCGCCAAGTTCTCCGACGCGGTCATCATCGGCAGCAAGATCATCCAGTTGCTCGAAGATCAGCCCCACGAAAAGATCATTCCCCTGACCGTCGATTTCCTGCGCGGCGTGCGCAAGGCAATGGACGCATAATCCCGCCATCACGCCCGGCTCGCTTTTCTCAAAATGAAATGAGCCGCGGCGCTTGCGTATTGGAAAGGAAACCTATGTCCTGGCTCGAAAAACTGCTGCCTTCCAAGATTCAGCAGACCGACCCCGCTGAACGCCGCCAAATGCCCGAGGGCCTTTGGATCAAGTGCCCCAGCTGCGAATCCGTGCTCTACAAGAACGATCTGGAGCACAACCAGATGGTCTGCCCGACCTGCGGTCACCATCACCGCATCGGCGCGCGCGCCCGTCTGGACGCGTTCCTCGATCCGGAAGGCCGCTACGAGATCGGTCAGGAAGTCCTGCCGGTCGATCCGCTCAAGTTCAAGGACAGCCGCAAGTACCCAGAGCGTCTGAAGGAAGCGCTGGAGCACACCGGCGAGACCGATGCGCTGATCGTCATGGGCGGTGCCGTCAAGAGCATCAACGTGGTCGCTGCCTGTTTCGAGTTCGAATTCATGGGCGGCTCCATGGGCTCCGTGGTCGGCGAGCGCTTTGTGCGCGGCGTCGAAACCGCCATCGAGCAGAAGGTGCCTTTCATCTGCTTCACCGCCACCGGCGGTGCGCGCATGCAGGAAGGCCTGCTGTCGCTCATGCAGATGGCCAAGACCAACGCAGCGCTCACGCGTCTGGCGAAGAAGGGCCTGCCCTACATCAGCGTGCTGACCGACCCGACCATGGGTGGCGTCTCGGCTGGCTTTGCGTTCGTGGGCGACATCGTGATCGCCGAACCCAAGGCCCTGATCGGCTTTGCCGGCCCTCGCGTGATCGAATCCACCGTGCGCGTGAAGCTGCCCGAAGGTTTCCAGCGCGCCGAGTTCCTGCAGACCAAGGGTGCCGTCGACTTCATCTGCGACCGCCGCGAACTGCGCCAGACCATCGCGCAATCGCTGGCCATGCTGCAACGCTTGCCAGCCGATTCCGTTGCCTGATCAGGTGATCTGAAACTCAGTTTTCAGTGCTCACAAAAAAACCGCCAGTCTCCGCAAGGATCTGGCGGTTTTTTCATGGCTGAAAAAAGACGTGAACTCAGGCGATGGCGATGCTCAGCACCGTCGTGCGCAGATGTTTCAGCACGATCAGCAGCACCTGCAAAATCACCATGGCCACCAGCGGCGAGAAATCGAATCCGCCCATGATCGGCACAACCCGACGGATGGGCCTGAGCACCGGCTCGCATAGTCGGTTCAGCGCGCTGCCAATGGACGAATCGGCCTGCACCCATGACAGAACCACGCTCACGAGGAGCATCATCATCATCCCCGACAGAGCAACGCGCACCATGCCGAAAACAGCTTCCAGCGGCGCAAACACGATCAAGGACAGGAAGCCCATGAGCAGCGCCAGAATCAGGTGCTGAACCAGTTGCCCCAGGAATGCACCGATCAGGCAGGACAGATCCCAACGCCCCGCCGATGGCAGGATCTTGCGCAGCGGAATCACCAGCCAGTCCGTCAACACAAACACAAGCTGACCAATCGGATTGGCGAACGGAATGCGCTGCATCTGCATGTACAGCCTGAGCAGGCAAGCGCCAGAGAACAGTCCGCAGACGACGTCCAGCAGCAGGGAAACAATATCTAAGAGCATGGTGATCCAAACTAATTCCGCGTGACGGCCCCAATGGGCTCACGCAACGTGGGATGATAGCGATGCAGATCGCATCTACCCCTCATGTCCCAACAACTGACACTGTCTTCCCTGCCCTTGTTCCCGCTCGGCACGGTTCTTTTTCCCGACGGCGAACTCTCCCTGCGCGTGTTCGAAGTGCGCTATCTCGACATGGTGCGCAAGTGCCATCAGGCGGGCGCGCCCTTCGGTGTCGTGGCGCTTGAAAGCGGCACGGAAGTGCGCAAGGCCGGTGCGCCGCAGGAGCAGCTCCACAACGTCGGCACGCTCGCCAACATCGAAGAGCTGCAAACCCCGCAGGCGGGACTGCTGACGGTGCGCTGCAAAGGCAGCGAACGCTTTCACATCGCCAGCCAGCGCCTGCTCGGCCATGGCCTCTGGGTAGCCGATGTGACCATGATGCCTGCCGACCAGATCGTCGCCGTTCCCGACGAGCTGCAAAGCTGCGCCGACCTGCTGGCCAACGCACTGCAATCGCTGCGTGAGCGCGCGCCCGATTCGTCTGTGATTCAAACCACGCCGACCGCTGCGCAATTGAACGACTGCGCCTGGGTGTCCAACCGTTGGTGCGAACTGCTGCCGATGCCGCTGGAGCTCAAGCAGCGCATGATGTCGCTCGACAATCCGCTCGCGCGTCTGGAGCTGGTCAGCGACATTCTCGAGAAGACCGGAATCTCGCGCTGATTCCGGTTTCTCATTCGTTCACGCCACCATCAAGCCCCGCGCACGCGGTACTCCTGCACATAACCATGCAAGCCCGTGCGCAGCACATTCGGTGAGGGTGCTGGGCCAAGGTCTTCCACCCAGCCCTGCAGACGCTCCAGCTCGTACAGCGACAGCACCACCGCCGTCTGATGCACCACACGCAGTTGTGGATGGCTGGTGGCCGAAGTCGTTTCGTCGTTCGCCAGCCATTCCTCGAACAGCTTTTCGCCGGGGCGCAAGCCCGTGAAGACGATGGGCACTTCCGTCTCGGTGCGGCCCGACAGGCGAATCAGCAGGCGCGCGAGTTCGACGATCTTCACCGGCTCGCCCATGTCGAGCACATAGATCTGCCCCGACTGCCCCAGACGCCCCGACTGCCCCAGACGCCCCGCCTGCACCACAAGCTGCGCGGCTTCGGGAATCGTCATGAAGTAGCGCACGATGTCCGGATGCGTCACCGTCACCGGCCCGCCGCGTGCAATCTGCGACGTGAACAACGGCACGACGGAACCGCTCGAACCCAGCACGTTTCCGAAGCGCACCGCCACGTATTCGGTTGACGGATAACGATCCGCCATGGCCTGCACCACGCGCTCGGCAAGCCGCTTGCTCGCGCCCATGATGCTCGTGGGATTCACGGCCTTGTCGGTGGAGACCAGCACGAAGCGCTGCGCTCCGCACTCGCCCGCCACGCGCGCCACGTTCAGCGTGCCAAGCACGTTGGTGCGCAGCGCCTCGACCTCGTTGCTCTCCTCCATGAGCGGCACATGCTTGTAAGCCGCCGCGTGGAAGATCACCACCGGATGGTGCTTCTGTGCGATCGCCAGCAGGCGCTCATACTCGCGCACATTGGCCGTGTAGTAGTTGCCCAGCATCTCGGGATGCGCGATGCGCAGCTCCTGCTCCAGCGTGTAGATGGCCGCCTCCGACACGTCCACGCACACCAGCCGCGACACGCCAAAACGCGCCACCTGACGGCACAGCTCCGAACCGATGGAGCCACCCGCACCGGTGATCATCACGGTCTGCCCCGACAGCCATTCCGCCAGATCGCCCGCATCGAGCACCACAGGCGTGCGGCCCAGCAGATCCTCCAGATCGACCTGCCGCAGATCGGTGGCGGGCGTGTTGAGCCAGTGGTCCGCCGTCGGCATGGTCAGCAGATTCAGTTGCGAGCCCGACCAGCGCAGCAGCACCTCGCGGCGCAGCGCCGAGCCGGGTGCGCTGGCCAGCAGCACGGAATGCACGCCATGCGCTTCGGCCAGATGGCCCAACTGATTGATCGTGCCCAGCACGCTCACGTTCTGCAGGCTCTGCTTGACGTCCTGCTCGCGCGGCGACACGATGCCGACGACCTGCCAGTCGTGCGATCCCTTGAGGGTGCGCAGCGCCTGATCGGCCTCTTCCAGCGTGCCCGCGATGATGAGCGACGACTGTCCGCCCGCACCACCGCGCGCGTGTCGCTGCTCGGCAATCGAGCGCCAAGTGGCACGCGCGCCCGAGAGCATCGCCAGCACCAGCAGACCAAAGATCGGGAACACCGACCGCGCAAACCCCGGATAACGCAGCACCATCACGCAGGCCACGGTGGCCAGCACGCCAAGCAGCACGCCCCACGCCAGTTGCCGCAGATCGGCCAGACTCACATAACGCCACGCCTGACGCTGCACGCGCGCCACGGCCAAACCGACGACCATGCAGCCGACGGCCCATGGCATGGTGTCCAGCGCCATCGAGCGGTACTCGACCGGCAGCTCAAAATTGAAACGCAGCCAGAACGCAATGCCCCATGCCAGCGCCACCATGACGATGTCTGCCAGCGCGAACAACACCTTGTCGCGACTCCAATGAATTCCATTCACACTCATGATTGCCGCCTCTGCGGACCCACAATTGTCCAAACCGTACGGGCGATGATCGCCAGATCACCTGCCACGCTCTGATGCGCCACATAGTCGAGGTAGTAGCGCTGCTTGATCGGCATGATCTCCTCGACATAGGTGCGCTCGACATCGCTGCTTGCCGCCAGCATGCGCTCCTCGTCACGGAACGCAATCGCCGCGTTGTCGGTGATGCCGGGGCGCACCGACAGAATCCGCTCGCGCGCCACCTGCGGATACTGCGCCATATAGCGCGGCACCTCGGGCCTTGGCCCCACGATGCTCATGTTACCCACCAACACGTCGATCAATTGCGGCAGCTCGTCGAGCTTGCTGCGCCTGAGCAGTCGTCCTACAGCGGTGATGCGCGCATCACCCGCTGCCGTGACCTGCAGGTCCGAACCATCCGTCACCCGCATCGTGCGGAACTTGCGGATGCGAAACGGCTTGCCATGCAGCCCCACGCGTTCCTGCCGGAAAAACACCGGCCCCGGAGAGCTCAGCTTGACCGCCACCGCGCACGCGAGCAGCACCGGCGAAAACACCAGCAGCCCGAGCGACGCGCCCAGCAGATCCATGATGCGTTTGGCGCTCACGCAGTCTCCAGCGCGTTGCGCACCGCCGCCACCACGCGCGCCACATCCGCATCGCTCATGCGCGTGTAGATCGGCAGCGAGGCCGTACGTTCGTAGACCGACTGACTCACCGGAAAGTCCTTGGCATCGAGCTTGCACGACTCGCGCCAGTAGCTTTGCTGGTGAAGCGGAATGTAGTGCACGCTCATGCCGATGCCCTGCTCGAACATGCGGTCGATGAAGCGATCACGGTCCACTCCTTGCGGCACCAGAATCGGATACAGATGCCACGAATGCACATCGCCGTTTTCCGCCTGCGGAGGACGACCGACATTCATCGATGCAAACGCCGCATCGAACTGCCGCGCGATCTCGGCGCGCCGCTGCTGCATGTCGCGCACGCGTTTGAGCTGCACCAGTCCAATCGCCGCGGCAATGTCCGTCATGTTGTATTTGAAGCCCGGCGCGACGATGTCGTAACGCCACGCAGGCACCTTGGAATTGAAGCGCGCAAACGCATCGCGGTCTATGCCATGCAGGCGCATGGTGCGCGCCCGCTTGGCCAGCGCCGCATCGCGCGTGACCAGCATGCCGCCCTCGCCCGTCGTCATGGTCTTGTTGGCGTAGAAGCTGAACACCGTCGCGTCGCTCGCAAGCGTGCCGATCATCTCGCCGCGATGCGTGCAGGGCAGCGCGTGGGCCGCATCCTCGATCACCTTGAGACCATGGCGCTTGGCGATGGCGAGAATGGAAGTCATGTCCGCACTGCGCCCGCCAAAGTGCACCGGAATGATCGCCTTGGTGCGCGCAGTGATGTGTTTTTCGATCTCGCGTGGGTCGATGCACAGGCTGTGTTCCTCGATGTCCACCAGCACCGGATCGGCACCCAGATAACGGATCACCTCGGCGCTTGCGGTGAAGGTGTGCGTGGTGGTGATCACCTCATCGCCGGGTCCGATGCCTGCAGCTTCAAGCGCCAGATGCAGACCTGCGGTCGCCGAATTCACCGCCACGGCTTCAAGCGTTGCATCGCCCAGAAACTCCGCAAACGCCTGCTCGAAACGCTTGGTCTTGGGGCCCGTCGTGAGCCAGCCCGAGCGCAGCGTGTCGACGACTTCGGCGATCTCCTCCTCGCCCACATCGGGCAAGGCAAACGGCAACAGGGTCTGTGGTTCGGTCATCGCAGAATTCTTTTCATCACAAGGGTTTGGCCAACGTGCACAGCACATGCGTGCGCAGCAGCGGAACGGCATTGAGCAACGGATACAGCGCAGGGCTCACTCGGCAAGCGGCGCGTCCCAGCGGCGGCGCCAACGTGACGCGCTGCTTGCGCATGTGCGCTTCGGGAAACAGCTCGCGCACACGTTGGAGCGGCACGGCACGCACATCGGGATTGCGCGGATTGTCGTAGACAAAATCGTGCCAGAGCACCGCTCCGCCGGGCTTGAGCCAATGCCAGACCTGCGCGGCCAATTGCTGCTGCACAGCATCGGAGAGAATCGACGAGAACACGGTGAACAGCACGATCACATCCTGGCTCGCGGCAGGAATCTGCAGAGCCAGCGCATCCTCGTTCCAGATACGGCAAATCGCGGGCAAAACAGCGCGCGCAGCTTCCGCACGTTCTGGCAAAAGCTCAATGCCTTGGAGGCGTTCAGGGTCCACACCAAGCCGCAGCAGATCGAGCAGATTGCCACCGCTTCCACAGCCCACATCCAGCACATCAAGCGCGCTGAAATCGTTGAGCTTCGCATCGGCCAGCATCGACAACATCTTGCGTTGACGCTCCTGCCACGCAGCCAGCGCATACGGATCGCTCAGGCTGTAGCGATTGGCGTCGCGCCCCACATCACGGCGCGCATAGCGATCGCGCACGTTCGCGGCTTCGCGATTGGAGGAGGACGAAGATGAAGAGGAAGTGTCCTTCATCGCGTGAGCGCTCCCCACTGCGGCTGTGGGCCACGACCGAGCAACACATCGCGCCAACCGCACAGCGAGCCCCAACCGTAGCCAAAGTGATACGCCGCAATCACGCCCACCACGCGTGTTGCCATACCCGGCTCCAACTGCGCGCGCATGCCCGACAACGCCAGCGCCAGCAAACATGCATAGGCCGCCACCAACAAACCCAGAGGCCACGCAGAAACGGTGAACGCCAGCACCAGCGCAATCATGAGTGCGATCACGAACGCCGCTGGCACCAGATGCCGCAGCGCCGCAGCCTGCCCATGCTTTTTCATCACGAACGGCTTCCAGTAACCGTATTGCGAATACTGCTTGAACACCTGTGACAGCTTGCCGCGCGGAAAGTAGGTCGAGCGGATCGTCTTGCTCTGCCAGATGCGGCAACCGTTTTTCTTCAAGCGCAGGTTGTGCTCATCGTCCTGATTGCGCACCAGTTGCTCGTCAAAGCCACCCACTTTTTCAAAAGTCGCGCGCGGCCAGCAGCCGAGGTAGACCGTGTCCACTTCGCCTTCATATTCGAGATTGCGCGACAGCGCACCGCCCGCCACCCAAGGCGACTGGAACGCGGCTGCCACGGCCTTCTGCATCAAGGTGCGGCCTTGCGCATGCCAGGCTCCGCCCACGTTGTCCGCACCCGTGCGCGCCAGCGTGTTCACGCATTGCACGAAGTAGTCGCTCGCGTATTCGCTGTGGATGTCGAGCCGCACGATGATCTCGCCACGCGACTGCTCAATGCAGCGATTGAGTCCCGGTGAGACGATGCGCAGCGGATTGTCGATCCAGCGAAAGCGCGCATCCTTCGCACAGAAGTCGCCCAGCAACTCGCGCGTGCCGTCATCGCTTGCGCCATCGGCAATCAGCACCTCGATCTGCCAGCCCTCGGGCAACTGCATGGCCGCCACGTTGCTGCAGAAGGCGACGATGTGCTCGCGCTCATTGCGGCACGGCGCGATCACCGACAGCAGTTGGGCAACAGTGGGCTGCAGCTTCACGCGCCCTCCTTCTTGTCGGAGCAGCGGAAATAGTAGTGGTAGCGATGCATGGGAAACACGCCGCTGTCCACCTTGGCAAAACGCTCGCGCATATGACCGACCAGCGCCGAGCGGCGCGTTTGCCATTCGGATGCGATTTCCCAGAAATGTCCGTCCGTCAAACGCCGACGGCAGGGAATGCGAATGCCCAGCGACAGATCGATGAAGCGGTTGTGAATGCCGAAGCGGCCCATGAAACCCGCCCACGGGAAATGCCCCGGCAGCGAGATGAAGGCCTCGGGTGCAAGGCTGCGGATGGTGTCGAGATTCGGGCCGAACTGATCGAACGGCATGTGCTCCAGCACCTCGCAGCAGGAGACCACATCGAACTGCTCGCCTTTCAGATGCTGCGGCAATTCATGCAGCGGCGCACACACATCGGGCTTGAGTTCGGGGTTGATGTCGGCCGTCACCACTTCGATGCCGGACTGACGCAGAAAGGTCGAGACAAAGCCGTTGCCGATGCCGATCTCCAGCACGCGTTGCGGACGGAAACTGCGAATCTGCCGGATCTGGTACGACATGGAGTACAGATGCTCGGGCGTGAAGTTGCTGTCGTCCGTGTAGTGCGAACGCGAAAGCGTCGCTTCACGCTGCGCGCCCACCTTGCCTTGTCTGCTCATAAAGTCCCGTTTCAACAAACCTCAAGTATCCGCTCGCGCCGCAGCCCATGCCATAACGAGATAGCCCAGATACACCCCAGCGGCGCTGATCGCGTAGGCAACGGCCACACCGATCAATCCGCTGATGGGAAAAACCAACAATACCGACAGCAGCGCACACGCAAACAGCAGGCATTGGCCGACGAGGCTCCAACCCAGCCATCCGCGCCACGGCAGCATGAACGCAAGCGGACTCGCCACCAGCCGAATCACGCCTAGCGGCAGCAGCCACATCACCATCTGCACCAGCACCGCACCCTGCGACGGAAACACCAGCGGCAGCAGCAAAGGCACGCACACCGCGGCCAACGCATGCGCTGCCAACGACAGCCCCGCCATGCGCCTGATCGCCTGCCGCAGCAGGCCCATCAAATCAGCATTCGAGCTCAACGCCACCACGCGCGAACGCAATCGATCCGCGAGCGCCAGACCGAACAGGCTGGTCGGCAGCATCGCAATGCGCAGCGCCAGCGCGGCCGTGCCCGCAGCGGCATCTCCGCCCAACGCGCCAATCAACAGCACCTGTCCGTGATTGGCACTCACGTTCAGCAGAAAACCCGGCAGTTCGGCCCGCACAAACGGCAGATGAAAAGCGGCGAGCTTTTGCGTGTCCGTCTTTCGCACGGCCACCCCTGAATTGTTCGCCAAAGCCAAAAGCCGTGCCGCCATCCAGCCCATCCACGCGGCCAGCGGAATAGACCATTCGATGCCGTCCTGCCAACCCAGCGCCCAAGCCAGCAGCAGAACCACCACCATGATGATGGCCGGGCCACTGCGCAGCGCCGCCGCGCGCACCACATCACCGCTGCGTGCCATGCCGGACGCCAGCACCAGCGTGCCCGCCTGCGGCCCAAGCGCCAGCGTGCTGGCCCACAGCCAGAGCGGCACGGGCACCCATTGATGCACCACCGCCAGCGCCACCAGCAGCAACGCGCAGATCACCCACGCGCTGCGCTGCGCCAATGCAAAAAGCGAAGCCGCGCGTCGCTGCCTGCGCTCAAGCTGCCCAGCGTACTCCAGCCGAAAAGTGATCGCCGCCGACAGCATGGCCGACAGCGCCAGTCCCTGCCCGAACGCGCCAAAACGCTCTGCCCCAGCCCACCACGACACCCACCAGGCGCATGCGAAAAACGAGCCGTGCTGCGCCAGCGTCCAGAGCGCGGCCCCGCCCACGCTGCGTGCCCAATGCGGGCTGGCAGCATGATTCGCGGAGTCGGCCGGAGCGCTCGCCATCGCGTTCAGGCCGTGCGTCGGCCCACGCCCTGGTATTGAAAGCCAAGGCGCTTCATGTCTGCGGGCTCGAACAGATTGCGGCCATCGAAGATCACCGGCTTCTTGAGCAGCTTCTTCAGCGCCGCAAAGTCCGGACTGCGATAGACCTTCCATTCGGTCGCAATCAGCAGCGCATCCGCGCCCTTGGCCGCTTCCATCGGGTTCGTGACGAACGCGATGTCCGCCTGCAACCGCGCCACGTTTTCGCCAGGCATGAGCTGCGCGAGCGACTGCACTTGTGGATCATGCGCCTGCACCTTGGCACCAGCCGCGATCAGTTTGCGCACGATGTGGCGGCTGGGCGCTTCACGCACGTCGTCGGTCGCGGGCTTGAAGGTCAATCCCCAGACCGCAATCGTGCGGCCCTTGAGCGAGCCGCCGAAATGCGCGATCACACGATCGACAAAGCGCTCCTTCTGCCCTTCGTTGACGGCGCGCACCGCCTCGACCACGCGCATGCGCTCACCGGCCTCGCGGGCGGTGTGGCAGATGGCGGCCACGTCCTTGGGAAAACACGATCCGCCGTAGCCCAGCCCCGCGTAGATGAAGTCGTAGCCGATGCGGCGATCCGAGCCAATGCCCTTGCGCACCTGTTCGATGTCGGCACCCAGCGCATCGGCCAGATTCGCCATGTCGTTCATGAAACTGATCTTGGTGGCCAGCAGCGCGTTGGCCGCGTACTTGGTCAGTTCTGCGCTTTTCACGTCCATGACGATCAGGCGCTCGCGATTGCGGTTGAACGGCGCGTAGGCCTGGCGCAGCAGCGTCTCGGCCTTGCGGCCCGCCGCGTCGTCGCTCACGCCGATCACCACACGGTCCGGGCGCATGAAGTCTTCGACAGCCGCGCCTTCCTTCAAGAATTCGGGATTGGAGACCACGGCGAAGTCCGGCGCTTTCTTGGCCAGATCGGTGCGCTTTTTCAGCGCTCGCGCAATGGTTTCCCGTACCTTGTCGGCCGTACCCACAGGCACGGTGGATTTGTCCACCACCACCAGAAAGCGCGACAGATGCGCGCCGATCTGCTCGGCCACGGCCAGCACCTGGCTGGTGTCGGCGCTCGAATCGCCCTTGGGCGGCGTGCCCACGGCGATGAAAAGGGCATCCGCATGGCGAACTCCAGCCTTCATCTCGGTGGTGAAGACCAGACGCCCGGCCGCCAGATTCTTGGCAATCAGCTCGGACAGACCCGGCTCGAAGATCGGGACTTCGGCATTTTTCAGGCGCTCGACACGCGCCGTATCACGCTCCACGCAGAGTACCTGATTGCCCAGTTCCGCAAAGCATGCCGCCGACACGAGGCCTACGTAGCCCGCGCCAACAATGGTGATTTTCATAAACTTCTGCTCGCAACAATGGAAGTCGAAAGCCCTTGCCAGCCCGTTTTGCGCGCTTGGACTTAAAATTGAGGGTTTTCCAGCGCACGTCGCCCCGGCAACGGAGCTTTGACTGCCGCTATTGTCACCCTTCCGGGCAACCACCGAATTCTTTATGTCATCCGATCAGCCTACGAACACTCCTGCAGTACCCGTTGACGAGAACAAGCTCGTCGCAGAGCGCCGTGAAAAACTCAAGGTGCTGCGTGAAGCGCAGGCGGCTGGCAAAGGCGTGGCATTCCCCAACGACTTCAAGCCATCCCACCGAGCAGGCGCTCTGGCCGCCACCTACGGCGAAACCGAGGCCGAAGCGCTCGAAGCGCAAAACATCACCGTCAGCGTGGGCGGCCGCATGATGCTCAAGCGCGTGATGGGCAAGGCCAGCTTCGCCACCGTGCAGGACGCCACCGGCCGCATCCAGCTCTACGTGACGCGCGACGCCGTGGGCGAAGAACTCTACGCCGACTTCAAGAAGTGGGATCTGGGCGACATCATCGGCGCCGAAGGCACGCTCATGAAGACCAAGGCGGGCGAGCTGTCCGTGAAGGTCACCAAGATCCGCATGCTCACCAAGAGCCTGCGCCCCATGCCCGACAAGTTCCACGGCGTGGCCGATCAGGAAGTGAAGTACCGCCAGCGTTACGTCGATCTGATGACCGACGAGGACGCACGCAAGCGCTTCATCGCGCGCAGCAATGCGGTCTCCGGCCTCCGCAACTTCATGGTCAAGAACGGCTTCCTCGAAGTCGAGACGCCGATGCTGCACCCGATTCCCGGCGGCGCGAACGCCAAGCCGTTCGTCACGCACCACAACGCGCTCGACCAAGAGATGTACCTGCGCATCGCGCCCGAGCTGTACCTCAAGCGCCTGATCGTCGGCGGTTTCGAGCGCGTGTTCGAGATCAACCGCAACTTCCGCAACGAAGGCATTTCGGTTCGCCACAACCCCGAATTCACGATGATGGAGTTCTACGCGGCGTACTGGAACTACCAGGACATCATGGACTACACCGAAGCCATCGTGCGCGATGCGGCCCAGAACGCACGCGGCTCGCTGACGTTCGAATACGGCGGCAAGCCAGTCGATCTGTCCAAGCCCTTCGAGCGCCTGACCATCCCCGAAGCCATCGTCAAATTCACCGATGCCGGTGACAACGTGACCAGCAAGGACTGGCTGATCAACGCGCTCAAGAAGCTCGGTCTGAACGAGGAAAAGAACAAGCTGTCCACCCGCACCCTCGCCGGTCTGCAGGTGCTGTACTTTGAAGAAGTGGTGGAAGAAAAGCTCTGGCAGCCGACCTTCATCATGGAACACCCGACCGAAATCTCGCCGCTGGCCCGCGCCAACGATGATCGCCCCGAGGTGACCGAGCGCTTCGAGCTCTACATCACCGGCCGCGAGTTCGGCAACGGCTTCTCGGAGCTGAACGACGCCGAAGACCAGGCCGCGCGCTTCAACGCACAGGTCGATGCCAAGGACAGCGGCGACGACGAAGCCATGTACTTCGACCACGACTTCGTGCGTGCGCTCGAATACGGCATGCCTCCCACCGGCGGCTGCGGCATCGGCATCGACCGCCTGATGATGCTGCTGACCGACAGCCCCAGCATCCGCGACATCATCCTGTTCCCCGCCCTGCGCCGCGAACAGTAAAACCACCGTAAAGCAACCAGTAACAAAACTGGGCAGAGCCGGTTACACTGGTTCTCCGACGTTCGCAAACGTTCACATCGCCGATGACTGCCACGCCCCCCATGGGGCAACGCAGCCTCGGTGCCATGCCAACGCCTGCGCGAATCCCGCCGCGAGAACCCATGAGCCAGCTACTCAACGAACCCAGTTTGAGCACAGCCCAGTCGTCTTCCTCTGCCGATCGCCCCTTCTCGGTGCTGTTGGTGGAGGACCTTGCGTCCGTTCGCGCCCAACTGGCGAACGAGCTGCGCCGAGCGGGCGTCTCCGAAGTGCTCGAAGCCTCCGACGCCGAACCCGCCCTGCGGCTGTTCAAGCTGCGCCGCCCGGACATGGTGCTGCTCGACATCCGCCTGCCCGGCGCGCATGACGGCTACTGGGTTGCCCAGCGCATGCGCGAGCTGGAGCCCGGCGGCTGGACACCGATCATCTTTCTCTCGGGCCTCGATGGCGATCTCGACGTCTGGCGCGGCATCGAGTCGGGCGGCGACGACTACCTCGTCAAACCCGTCAAACCGATTGTTCTGGCCGCCAAGCTGCGCGCCATGCGCCGCCTGCACGAAATGCGCCGCCGCCTCGTCACGCTGACCGACGAACTGCACGTGGCCAATCAGCGCCTGAACGAAATGGTGGAGATGGACCCGCTCACGGGTCTGGTCAACCGGCGCGGTTTCGACCGCATCCTGCACACCGAGATCACGGCCGCCCGCCGCGACCACGCACCGCTCACGCTGATGCTGTGCGATCTGGACCACTTCAAGCGCTACAACGACACCGCAGGCCACGTCAAAGGCGATGCCGCCCTGCGCGAAGTCGCCCGCGTGCTGCGCGAAGTCTGCGTGCGCCCGCGCGACGTGGCATCGCGCTACGGCGGCGAAGAATTTGCGCTCATCCTGCCCAACACCCCCAGAGCCGGAGCGATGACCTTTGCCCGCGCGCTCGGCGGGCTGCTCAAGGCGCGCGACATTGCGCACCCCGACTCGCCCATCGGGCCAGTATTGACCCTGTCGGGCGGCATCACGACCTGCGTGCCGGACGACACCACGAGCGCGATCACGATGGTGATGCGGGCCGACGAAGCCCTCTACGCCGCCAAAGCCCAAGGCCGAGATCGTTTCTTCAGCTTCGAAATGCAGATGGACACCATTGAGCAGCGAAAGCGCTGAGCTTTCGTTGTTCGGGTTGCTTCAGTCGCGTGACGAATTGGCGACTTCGCTTGTTTTGAGAGTTTTCGTTTTGGGGTGACGATATAGGCCCTCATGCTTTGTTGCAAAGCCTTGCCGTATGACCATACTGTCTGCGGCTTTGCGTCGCGCCTGAGGGCCTATCTCGTCATTGGGGTTGACGGTTCAAACACTCTGCACGCTGCGTAGCTTGATGTTTGAATTCCGGAATTCTTGGAGCGGGCTTAAGCAAAATTAGGGGTATCTACTCCACCACCACAACGACGAGACAGCCCTTATGACGCGACGCGCGGGCGCAGACAGTATGTTCATACGGCAAGGCCGCGCAACAAAGTCAGAAGGGCTATATCGGCGTCTTCAAAAGAAGTACCAATCGAAGCCGCAAGGCTTCGTACCCCCCAGAAGAAATCACACACAAAAATGGTATGGTCCGGTTTTGAATTTGCTTTGAGACTTAGTACCTGACATGGCCCTTCGCTGGAGAACTTACCTGCCCGACTGGACGCAGGACTCGCTGGATCTGATCATCCCCGGCTTTCAAATCATCCTGATCATTGCAGGAGCCGTCCTCCTGCACACCATGTTCAAGCGGGTCATGAAGCGTGCGGGCGAGCACTACCAGTTCCCGCACGAGCTGACGATGCCGGTCACCGTGGTGGTGCGCTGGCTCATCATCATCAGCGCATTGCTGTTCGTGCTGGAGCGTCTGGGCGTGTCGGCCTCCGTGCTCTGGACGGCGTTCACCGGCTTTGCCACCGTGGGCGCGGTCGCGTTCTTTGCGGCGTGGAGCGTGCTCTCGAATCTGTTCTGCGCGTTTCTGATCTTCGTGGTCGGCCCGTTCCGCGTGGGCGATCACATCGAGGTACTGGACACCGCCGAAAAGCTCGGTGCGGTCGGCAAGGTGGTGGACATCAACCTGCTCTACACCACGCTCGAAGACTCCACCGCGCCCGAGCCCGGCACGCTGCTGCAGATTCCCAATGCGTTGATCTTTCAGCGCGTGGTGCGCCGCTGGCCTGAAGGCAAGCCGCTGCCGCAGAACAAGCTGCACCAGCCGCCTGCGCCCGCTGCGTCAGCCAACGGTTCGGAACCTACGCCTGCGCCCAAAGCGGCAACATTTCCCTGAAGGTGTCAGTGAACCCTCATGCTGGCAACCGGTTGAGCGGTCCATGCCCTTCATAACTGCGCTGCCACAGCGTCATGCGTGAAGTGTTTTCCACGAACATCTGCAAATGCAGCAACGGGTTGCTGCTGTCGAAGATGATGTCCGGTGCCGGTTTGCGGTTCTCACGCACATCGTCTGCCAGCGAATCCAGCGCGTAGCACTGCACGGCATTGACCAGCGCCTGCGATGCACTGGCGGGCTGCATGCGGCTGTTGAGGAGCAACTCCGGCTCGAACAGCTTTTCCTCATGCATCCAGAACCAGACGCCCTCGCCCGGTTTGCCCGGCTGCGCGCGAACCTCGTTGGTATCCAGTCGCCCATTGCCGGGCTCACCCGCCGTCACGCCTTGAGGGTCCCACGCCAGCGCGCCCATGCCATCACCCACTTCGAAAAACACCGCCACGCTGCGCGAGTAACGCTCCTGCACGCGCTTGGACAACTTGTCGAACGGGTCGCCCCACTGCTTGATATCTTCACTCAGCATGCCCAGATTCTTGGGAGTCGTGAAATAGCAGTCCCCCAAGGTGACCGTATTTCGCAGCAGCGCATGCACGGGCTGCGGCAGCTTGAGTTTGTTCTTGCTCTCGAAGGCCGCAATCTGTGCAGCAGCGCTCGCGGGTTGCGGCTTCATCTTGATCAGGTCCGCGCCTTTGTAGTCCATGCCGCCCGTCTGCTTGATCAACTGATCCATTTGCGCAATCAGCTTGTCAAGGCGTTGATCGAACTCCAGCGACTCGTCATACAGCCCGCTGGTGAATGCACCCACATCGAAGACGCTCATGGTGCGCTTGAACGTGCGGCTCTTGCCTTTTGCCGATGTCAATCGCGCCTCGAACGCCAGCTTGGTCGCACCTTTGGGCCATTGGAACTTCAAGGCAGGATCGCGCCGCATGATACCGGGCGAGTCACGAAACTGGAGCTTTCCAAGCGGTTTGCCATCGGCAAGAAAGCTCGCCTCAAGTTCATCGCCCTTGTCCAACCATGGATGGATTGCCACCCAACCGGCGCCTTCAAGCGCAACGTTGGGCGCGGGAGAAACCGCATCCGCCGCCCAAGCCGCTGGTGGCACCAGATGCGCCAATGCCGAAGCGCCCAACCACTTTCCACCTCGAAGGATTGCCACTCTGCGATGCATGAACGCTTCCCGTTGTCGTGATGAAGCGCATGTTATCCGCACTCGCAAATTCAGGTCGAATGCGACAAGCTTCGCTCAACGATCACCGAAGCAGATGCCGATGTCGCGCGCCGTGGTGACAAGGTCGTGATCCAGCGGCACCGTGCGCTGCGTGTTGGCCACATCGCCCAGCGCCACGCTGCCGATCTCGCCGTGCTGCAAGGTGACCATGCGCCCCCACTCGCGCGCCAGCACCAGTTGCGCGGCGCGGTGACCAAAGCGGGTGGCAAGCACGCGATCGAACGGAGTCGGATCTCCGCCGCGCTGCAAGTGGCCGAGCACCGTGGCACGCACTTCGCTTTTCAGATGCGGTTGCAAGCGCTCGCGCAGCACATGCGCCACGCCGCCCAGACGCACGGGGTCGGGACTGCCCTCCACGTGCTCGCGCACCGTGAGGCTGGCACCGCTTTCCTTCGCCCCTTCGCCAATGCAGATGATGGTGTAGCGCTGACGCTGCTCGCGCTCGCGGCAGCGGTCGACGATGGCTTGCAGGTCGTAGTCGATCTCGGGCAGCACAATGATGTCGGCAGCGCCTGCGATGCCCGCCTCCAATGCAATCCATCCGGCATGCCGCCCCATGGTCTCGACGATCATCACGCGGTGGTGGCTGAAGGCCGTGCTTTCGATGCGATGCAGCGCATCCGTCACCGTCGCCACCGCCGTGTCGAAACCAAAGCTGCGCTCGCAATGTGCGATGTCGTTGTCGATGGTCTTGGGCACGCCCACGCATTGCAGGCCCACGCTCTCCAGGCCATGCGCAAGCGACATGGTGCCGTCGCCGCCGATGACGACCAGCACATCGAGACCCAGTGCCTTCACGTTGCGCGCGACCAGCTCCTTGGTGGCCGCGTCACGCAGTGGATTGGCGCTGTTGCTGGTGCCCAGAATCGTGCCGCCGCGATGCAGAATGCCCGAGACCTGATCCCACGAAAGCGCCTGCACGCGCGGCGTTGCTTCCATCAGGCCCTGAAAGCCATCCTCGATGCCAAGCACCTCGCACTGCCCCTGGCCGATCAGCGACTTGGTCACCGCGCGGATCACCGCATTCAGCCCCGGACAATCTCCACCACCCGTCAAAACCCCAACGCGCATCGCGATGCTCTCCATGGTTCATTCAAACAAATGAGTGCATCATCCCACGACTCAAACGGCCGTCGCGTCGATGCGCTTGTGCTCCGGATCGAGCGTCCAGCGCTGGTTGTGGAATGCATGCACGCTGTCGCGGTGCGCAATCGAAACCAACCCGCCCTTTTGCTCGTCCACCAGTCGAACCAATTGCTGATAAACATGCGCCTCCGTCGGGTTGTCCATGGCGCTGGTGGCCTCGTCGGCAAACACCCAAGCGGGTCGCTTGAGCAGCACGCGCGCAATCGCCAGTCGCTGTTGCTCGCCGCCTGAAAGCACCGCATTCCAGACATTGTTTTCGTCGAGCCGCGCGCGCAGCTTGGGCAATTTGGCGTTCTCCAATACCTGCGCAAACTGCTCATCGGAGTAGTGCGAAGCCGGTTCCGGATAGGCCAGCGCATCACGCAAAGAGCCTTCCGGGAAATACGGCCGCTGCGGAATGAACATCGCATCCTGCGGTCGTTCCACCCGTCCCTTTGCGAAAGGCCAGATGCCTGCAAAGACGCGCATCAGCGTGGATTTTCCGCTGCCCGATGCGCCGCTGATCAGCACGCGTTCACCGGGGCCGACACGCAACGCGGCATTCGCCACAATCACCTCGCCGTTGGGCAGATCGACTTCAAGTGACGTCGTCTGCACATGGTCGCCGGTCGTCCACTCGGCACCGTCCCGCGCATGTTCACCCTGCTGTTTCAGGCTCTCGTCGAAACCGGCCAGACGCTGCGTGGTCGCGCGCCATGCCGCCAGGTCTTGATAGTTGGTCACGATCCAGCTCAGCGAATCCGACACCTGTCCAAACGCCGATGAAATCTGCATCAGTTGCCCGAGCTGAATCGCGCCACTGAAGAATCGCGGCGCGGCAATGATGAACGGGAACACCACCGCCGCCTGACCAAAAAAGGTGGTGAACCAAATCAGATTTTTCTGCTTGCGGATCAGCACCAGATAGTTGCTCAGCACATCGCCGAAACGCAGGCTCAGACGTTCGCCTTCCACGCGTTCGCCACCATCCAGCGCAATCGCCTCGGCATGCTCGCGCACGCGGATCATGTAGTGGCGAAAGTTGGCCTCGAACTGCTGCTGCCGGTTGTTGAGCAACACCTGCGGCGCGCCCACCCAGAACGTGATGGCCGTGCCGACGATGCAATACAGCACCGCCATCCACACCATGGAGCCGGTGACTTGCCACGTGCCTCCACCAAGCGCCTCGGGCGCGGCCACGTCCATCACCCCACTCAAGCCCCAGAGAATGCCCACAAAGCTCACGAACGTGACCACCGCGTTGAGCAGCCCCATGGCGAGCGAGACGGTGTAAGTGGTGAACAGGTTCAGGTCTTCCTGAATGCGCTGATCGGGGTTATCCGGCACATTGCCGCCGCCAAAGCGCGTCAGCTCCAGCCGATAGAACGCCTTGGCCGCCAGCCAGCGCGAAAGCATCCGGTCGGTCAGCCAACGCCGCCAATTCAATTGAAGGAGTTGCGTGAGATAGAACTTGTAGACAGCGATCACAATATAGATCGCCGCGAGCCAGCAGAACTTCCACAACTGCTGCCAGAACACATCGGCCTGTTTGTTCTCCAGCGCGTCGTAAAACACGCGATTCCACTCGTTGAGCTGCACCAGCATGTAGACCGTGCCGAGGTTCAAGGCAATGATGGCGATGAGCAGCCCCCATGCCTTGCCTTTTTCCTCCGACACAAAATAAGGACGCGCCAGATCGAACGCCTGACGCGTGACATGTGCGGCGTTGCGCAGCTTCTGTTTCAGACTCATGGCTTTCCTTGTTGTGCTGATTCTGGCCCGGCACCCAGCATGGCGCGGTAGTCTGAGGCGAAGCTTAAACCGCTTTCTTTCAATACGCTTCCAGCGACGGACAACGCAAAGCAGGCACAACGTGGTGCGGCGCGGCCTGTTGCATCGCCGCCGTCAACTCGCCCGACTGCAGCCAACCGAGCGCCAGCGGCCAGAGGCTGTGCTCGAAGCGGTCATGAAAGAACGCAAAATGTCCGATGCGGGATGCGCCGACCGACTCGGGCGCAACGCGAACATGGACTCGCTCCGTGAAAGGGAAGTAGCCCAGCAGGCGTTCGAGAGCCGACCTGGTGCCGAACGCATCATCTTCGATGCCAATCGACAGAATCGGTGCCCGCATGTTCGCGCAGCGCTCCACCAGTTGCTTGCGCTCGGCCAGCAAGCGCTCGGGTCCGGAGCAACCCCAGGCGTCTTCGAGACGACGCATCTTCTGCGTCCAATCGCACACCACGCCCTTGGGCGTGTCTTCCAGCCAGCCCAGTCGCTGGCCCGGAAAGTAGCCCAAGAGCGTCGCAAGCAGCGGCATCACGAACTGCCACTTCCACCACATGCGCGTGCGGTGAGCGGGATGGAAATCTCGCCAATAACCCAGTTGCGCAGCGACCATGCACACGCGACGAACGCGGTGCGCGGATGCGGCCAATCCCGTCACGAAACCGCCCACACTGTGCGCAACGACGTCCACCGAACGTCCCGGACGATTCGCGCTCAACCACTGCAGAACGGCTTCGAAATCGCGTTCACCCCAGATGAGCCAACCCGCCTCGAAACCTCGCAGTTCCTCGGGCCGCGACAGGCCGATACCGCGATAGTCGTAAGTCAGCACATCCATGCCATGGTGCTGGAGATACGCGGCAAAGCGGTAGTAGTAACGCGCCGCCACCGAGGTCGCGGGATTGATCACCACCACTGGCACATCCATGGTGCGGTCGGTGCTTTCCGCATGCCGCCACCAATGGCCTTTCAGCACATGGCCATCCCCCGTGGGAATGTGAATCTCGTGCGGCCCATCGGCATTGCTGTGTTTTCTCATGCTGCTCTGCTCCTTTTCTTCAGCACTTTTCGGGCTCTGCATGAGGTGATTACACTGAGTACTGGCCAGATGCTCAAACGATCTTTTCGCCGCATTCACATGCGCTACAGGAATGTCAAAACCGCTCTCGAAAATTCCATCGCTCGATCTGATCCGCAGCTTTGTGGCTGTCGGCAGGCGCATGAGCATCACACTGGCGGCAGAAGATCTGTTCGTGACACAGTCCGCGGTCAGTCGCCAGATTCGTGGACTCGAAGAAGCCATCGGCACGCCCTTGCTCGTGCGCGGTCATCGCAGCATTCAGTTCACTGCGGCGGGCGAGCGACTGTTCCAGAGCGCCGACAGCAGCCTCCGGCAGCTGCAGGACGTGCTCGAAGTGCTGGACGTGCAGCAGCAGCGCAAGACGGTCACGATCACGGCCAGCATTGGCTTCACTGCACTGTGGTTGCTGCCGCGCCTGATCCGCTTTCAGCAGCAATGCCCCGACGTGGATGTGCGCGTGGCGGCCGACACCAAGATGCTGAGCGTGAACACGCCGGGCATCGATCTGGCCATCCGCTACGGTGCTCCGCGCGATGTGCCCAAGGGTGCGCTGCGCCTGTTTGGCGAGACGCTGGTGCCGGTGGCCCACCCATCGCTCAAGGTGCAGCGGCTGAATACGCAAAGACATTTTGCCAAGCAGGTGCTGCTGGAGTTCGATCTGCCCGGTCGCCAATGGCTGCACTGGCACGGTTGGTGTGCGGCACACGGCGTCGAGCTGCCGCGCAATCAGCGCACGCAGCACTACAACCAATACGATCAGGTGATTCAAGCCGCGATTGCCGGCCAAGGCGTTGCCATTGGACGCCGTGAGCTCATCGAGCCGATGCTGCAGGACGGACGGCTTGAAGCCATCGGCGAGCCGGACGCGCGTCTCAGCCCGTTCAGCTACTGGCTAGTGAACTTTGCCGACGTACGCGCCAAGGACACGAGCGACGCCGCATCCAACGCAGCGCTCACCCGCTTCATCGAGTGGATCAAGCAGGAGGCCGATCAGGGCAGCAAATCCAGCGCGTGCATGTAAGCAGGCTGAATCATCAACTCATCCCACGGCTGGGGCAGCGTTTCAGGCAGCAGCGCCACGCGGCGTGCTTCGCTGTTTTCATCCGACTTCCATTGGCCTTTCGCCAGCGCCTTGTCCATGTCGGCCAGAAAGTCATCGACGATCTTGCCATCGCCCACGCTCTGGTTGCACAGCAGCACCATGTCGCAACCGGCATTGAGCGCTGCGCATGCGGCCTCGGCGTAGCTCAGCACCGAGCCGTTGATGCGGCGTGCAGCTTCCATGCTCAGGTCGTCACTGAAGATCGCGCCGTCATAACGCAGGTCGCCACGCAGAATGTCCTGCAGCCATTTGATGGAGAAACCCGCAGGCTTGGCATCGACCTTGGAATAGATGACGTGCGCTGGCATCACGGCGGTGAGCACGCTGGAAAGCCACGGGTATGGCGCTGCGTCGTCGGCCAGAATTGCCTTGAGCGCACGCTTGTCCACGGGGATGTCGACATGCGAATCGGCCTTCACGAAACCGTGACCGGGAAAGTGCTTGCCGCAGTTGGCCATGCCCGCTTGCAGCAGGCCATGCATGAGACTGCGCGCGAGCGTTGCAACCACGCGCGGGTCGCGATGGAAGCTGCGGTCACCGATCACGCCGCTCTCGCCCCAGTCCAGGTCGAGCACGGGCGTGAAGCTGAAATCGACGCCGCACGAACGCAGTTCGCTGCCCAGCACATAGCCTGCGGCAGTGGCCGCGTCCATGGCTCGCATGGCGCCCGAGCCTTCGCGATGCTTGCTGCCCTTGCCGTCGTCCATCCACATCTCGCCGAATGCGCGCATCGAGGGAATGTGCGTGAAGCCGTCGGTCTTGAAGCGCTGCACGCGACCGCCTTCGTGGTCCACGCTGATCAGCAGATCGGCGCGCACGGCCTTGATGTCGGCACACAGTTGCAGCAACTGATCGCGGTTTTCCCAGTTGCGGGTGAACAGAATCATACCGCCGACCAGCGGATGCGCAAGGCGTTGGCGGTCCACATCGGTGAGCTGCTTTCCGGCGACGTCGATGATCAGGGGAGCGTGCATGGCGGGAGAGTTCATGATGAATGTGTTCGGTCTTGCTCTAGTGGGTTCGCGATGGGTCTTCGTATTCGACCACGCAGAAGCTCGCGGCGTAGTCGGTTTCGTCCGTCACGGTGATGTGGGCCTTGAGGCCCTTGGCTTCAAACCAGGTCTTGAGTTCGCCGTGCAGCACGATCACCGGCTGACCGCTGGGCAACTTGGAGATTTCGCAACTGCGCCACGTCATCGGCATGCGCATGCCCATGCCGACCGCTTTGCTGAAGGCTTCCTTGGCGGAAAAACGGGTGGCGAGATAGCGAATGCCGCGCTCGGGCCAGCGCTTGCTGCGCGCGCGCCAGGTGGCGAGTTCGGCCTGCGACAGCACCTTCTCGGCGAAGCGATCGCCATGGCGTTCGAGGCTCGCACGAATGCGGCGAACATCGCAGATGTCGGTACCGATGCCGTAGATCATCGCTTGGCCGCCATGCCGACGTCGATGCTGCGCTGATACGCGCGCACGGTTTCCGCGTAGCCCATTTCCAGCGCATCGGCGATCAGCGCGTGGCCGATGGAGACTTCGAGCAGCCCGGGAACGCGAGTGACGAATTCGGGCAGGTTGTCGCGGTTCAAATCGTGGCCAGCATTGATGCCCAAACCCGCGTCGAGCGCGGCCTGCGCGGCTTGTGCGTAGATCTGCAACTGCGCTTCCTTGTCCGCCGTGCCCCAACCAGCAGCATAGGGTTCGGTGTAAAGCTCCACGCGATCCGCGCCGACAGCCTTGGCCGCAGCCATTTGCTCGGGCACGGGGTCCATGAACAGGCTCACGCGCACACCCAGCGATCTGCACTCCGCGATCAGCGGCTTGAGGCGTTCAGCATCCTGCGGGAAAGTCCAGCCATGGTCGCTCGTGAACTGGTCTTCGCTGTCGGGCACAAAGGTGGCCTGATGCGGGCGCGTCTGGCGGATGAACTCCATCAGGTTCTGCGTGGGATTGCCTTCGATGTTGAACTCGGCCTTCGGCCATTGCTTCATGAGTTCGGCGAGTTCATACACATCGCTCGCGCGGATATGGCGCTCGTCGGGACGCGGGTGGATCGTGATGCCCTGGGCGCCCGCTTCGAGGCACAGCTGCGATGCACGCGTCACGCTGGGAATGCCCAGATGGCGCGTGTTGCGCACCAGCGCGACCTTGTTGACGTTGACCGACAGCGCGGTCCGGGGAGAAAGAGTTGTCGTCATAACGATTGCAGATCCATCATGAGCTGGCGGGTGCGCAGCATCGGGCTTCCGCAATGGTATTGCAGAAGCGCGCGCAGTTGGGGTTTGAGGTCGCTGGCGATTTGCGCGCCATCGCCCACCAGCGCCCGAAAGGTCGCCAGATAATTGTTGTCGTCGCACAGAGCCGTCTGCAGGCTCTGCCAATTCGATCCGGCAAGTGCGGAGCGGTCCGCCGTCACCGCCGCACGCAGGCCGCCATCGGCGATCAGGGTGTAGCGCCGTTCGGCATCCAGACTGGTCAGTGTGGAGGTCTCGACGTGCAGGTCAGGCAGCAGGCCGATCTCGCGCAGCAATACCAGCTCGAAGCTGCGAAGCACCGGCTCCAGCGCATCACCATGCTGGCTGGCGAGCACGCGCACCACGCCCGCATAGGTATCGAAGAGCGGCGCATGCGTGTCTTCGCGCGCAAGCAGTCGCATCAGCAGCTCGTTGAGATACATGCCCGAGAGCAGCGCATCGCCCGAGGGCATGATGTGGCCACCGGCCCATTCAGCGCCCTTGAGTGCATGGATGTCGCCATGCCCTTCGCCGGAGATCGTGTAGGTGACGCGCAGCGGCTGCAGCGCAAGCAGCACGGAGCGGAAGTTGGAGGTGGGCTTTTTCGCGCCCTTGGCGACCAGCGCCACGCGGCCATAGTGCCGCGTGAACACTTCCAGAATCAGGCTCGACTCGCTCCAGTCATATTGATGGAGGATGAACGCCGGTTCATCGCTGATGCGCTTGGTGGCCATGGAAAGCTAGGCGAGCCGCGACAGGAAATGCCGCCAGCCCGCGAGAAACATCATTCGTAGCCGAACGAGCGCACACGGGCTTCGTCGTCGGCCCAGCCGGAGCGCACCTTCACCCAGACTTCGAGGAAGACCTTGGCGTCCATGAGCTTTTCCAGTTCCTGACGGGCTTCGGTGCTGATGCGCTTCAGGCGCTCGCCACCCTCGCCGATCACCATGGCCTTGTGGCCATCGCGCTCGACCACGATGGTCACGGCGATCTTCATGAAACGCTTGTGCTGCTTGCTCTTTTCCTCTTCGAACTTGTCGATGACGACCGTCGAGGTGTAGGGCAGCTCGTCGCCGGTGAAGCGAAACAGCTTTTCGCGCACGGTCTCGGAAGCGAGGAACTTCTCGCTGCGATCGGTGAGCTCGTCTTCCGAGTACCACCAAGGCTGCTCGGGCAGGTATTTTCCGACGATGTCGAACAGTCGATCGATGTCGCCTTTGTTCTTGGCCGACATGGGCACGAACTCCGCGAACGGATGGCGCTCCTGCATGTCACGCAGCCACGGCGCGATTTCGGCGCGGCGGTGCACGGTGTCGAGCTTGTTGGCGATCAGCAGCGTGGGAATGCCGGGCTTGAACAGGCTCAGCACCTTGGCATCGGCCAGTGTGAAG